>DAICZV010000029.1 GCA_027310975.1 bacterium | reverse complement strand
GCACTTCACTTTCTGTAATTTCGCATTCAAAAACCGCGTTTCCGCGGTCTTTGTTTTGGCAAGCTGTAAGCGGGATTCTGTTTTAAACAGCAATTCATCTGGGCCCTTGATTACTCGCGGGCTCAAGCGGCACTTCCCTTGATTGCTCTCGGGACGCGGCCTTGCACTCTGTAAGGATTTGGCCGTTTCATCTCCGCTTTACTGTCCCTATCGCGGAGTTGGACCAACTAGCTTGGGATTGGGTCCTCCATCGGCTTTCGCCTCAGGACGTTTCTGCTCGCACCTCTAAGCTTTCGCTCGGCAGCCGTTAGCTGCTACATTTTTATCCTCGCTTGCGCGAAGAGAGTGTCCCGACTTTCCTCTCCGACTGTAATGCCGGAGCTGCTGTTTCGCTTGCTAATCTATTTATACCACAGAGATTTCTAAAAAGCAACCCCACAAACAATGTAACGGAGCTGAGCTCCGTTACATTGACGGATCAGACGAATTTGCAGAAAGTTTTGCGGTGCATCGGAGACAGGCCGTACTTCTTCACCAAGCGGATATGGGCGCGGGTGCCGTAACCTTTGTGGCGGGCAAAATCGTAGCGCGGAAACTTTTCGTGGCGAGCGGCCATCAGCCGGTCGCGGTGGACCTTGGCGACGATGGAGGCCAGAGAGATGGCCGGTATCTTTTCGTCCCCTTTGATGACCGTCCTTGCGTTTACGAACCTGACCGCGCCTTTCGGCAAAAATAATCCCCCGTCCAGATAGATTTTGGCCTGCCGCAGATCAATATGGTGCCTTTGGGAAAGTTTTTTGAGCGCTTCTCCGGCCGCGAGGTTCGCCGCGCGCGTGACATTCAGTTTATCTACGCGCTTGGACGAAATGCTGGCGACGGCGTAAGGGATATCCCCGCGCTTTTTGACGTATTTAACCCAACCTTCCCTTTGGCGCGGCGAAAGTTTCTTGGAATCGCGCAAAAATAGGCCGGCACCGGCCTTCGGCCGGGCGCCCGGCCGCAAAAGCACGGCCCCGACCGTCACGGGACCGGCCAAAGAGCCTCTGCCCACCTCATCCAAACCGATTATGTATCTGGCCCTTCCCATTATCCGAATTATATCGCCTTTTAGGAGGTTATGAACATGTTGCGTCCCGGTCCCCGCGCGAATAAAATGGGGAGGTAACTTAGGGATGAGCGAACGCCGCCCTCAAACCAACGGTTCGGAGGACGACCGTCGCCGACATTCCAAACACTCATCATGAAATTCGTTCATCTTCACCCCGCACAAATTTTCGCTACGCTCAAATTTAACGGGGCAAGCGTCCACTCACTATGAACACGAAGTTTGTACATCTTCATGTGCATAGTCATTATTCCTTATTGGATGGGCTCGCGAAAATAGACCAGCTCGTGGGGAAAACGAAAGAATACGGAATGGAGGCGATCGCTTTGACCGACCACGGCAACCTTTACGGCGCCGTGGAATTTTATAAGAAGGCCACGAAGGCGGGCGTGAAACCAATCATCGGCGTGGAGACCTACATCGCCCCTTACGGCCATTTAGAGAAACGTCCGAAGATAGACGAGAAGAGATTCCACCAGGTTTTGATCGCCAAGAACAACATCGGCTGGAAAAATTTGCTTGAACTCGTCACGACTTCGTACCTCCAGGGATTTTATTACAAGCCGCGCATTGACAAAGAACTTTTGGAAAAACACCACGAGGGGCTCATCGCCCTTTCCGGATGTTTTTCCGGCGAGGTGCCGAAGCTCATCGCCGCGAAGAATATCGCTGAGGCCGAGAAGGTCGCAACTTGGTACAAAGAACTTTTCGGCGACGACTATTACATTGAACTCCAGCCGCACGACGTTGAAATCCACGAGCCGCTCATCGCGCTCGCAAAAAAACTCGGCATTCCCCTCGTCGCCACGCAGGACGTGCACTACATAGAAAAGAGCGACAAGACCGCCCACGAGGTTCTGCTCGCGGTCCAGACCCACAGCAAGCTGGACGATGAGGACCGCCTTTCTTTGAAGAAATACGACGTCTCGCTCCTTTCGCCGGAAGAGATGGCGGAGCATTTCAAGCACGTTCCCGAAGCGATAGCGAACACCGCAAGGATAGCCGATAAGTGCGATTGGAAACTGGAGATAGGAAAACTGCATCTGCCGAAGTTCCAGGCGCCGGGCGGCGTGACCGCCAAAGAATATTTGAACGAGCTCATCAAGGAGCGCATCCGGGACCGCTATCCGGAGGTCACGCCGGAAGTCCAGGCGCGCGTGGACATGGAACTCGGCGTCATTGAGAAGACCGGCTTCGCCGATTACTTCCTCATCGTCCAGGATTACGTTAACTGGGCCAAGGCCCACGGCATCGTCGTGGGGCCGGGGCGCGGCAGCGCCGCCGGGAGCATCATCTCGTACATCTTGGGCATCACCGGATTGGACCCCTTGAAATACGACCTCATTTTTGAGCGTTTCCTGAACCCCGACCGCATCCAGGCGCCGGATATAGACATTGACTTCGCCGACACCCGCCGGGACGAGGTTTTGGCCTACGTCCGCGAAAAGTACGGCGAGGAGAGCGTCGCTCAGATAATCACCTTCGGGACGATGATGGCGCGGGCCGCCGTGCGCGACACCGCCCGGGCCATGGGTTTTCCTTACGGTGCCGGCGACCAGATCGCCAAGCTCATCCCCTTCAACGTGAACCTGAAGCAGGTTCTGGAAAGCGTGCCGGAGCTCAAGGAACTCTACCGGCGGGATGAGGACACCCGAAAGATAATGGATACCGCGATAAAACTGGAAGGCACGGCCCGCCACGCCTCGGTCCATGCCTGCGGCGTCGTGATCGCCCCCGAACCGCTCGTCCACTTCATGCCGCTCCAGCACGCGCCTCAGGACGACCAGATCACCCTCACCCAGTTTGAAGGCCACAGCGTGGAAGACATCGGCATTTTGAAGATGGACTTTCTGGGCCTCAAGAACCTCACAATAATTGAAAAGACATTGCGCCTCATCCAGGAAGATCTCGGCGAGCGGATAGACATTGAAAAAATATCTTTGGACGACAAAGAGACCTTCAAGCTTTTCCAATCCGGCGAGATGACCGGAATTTTCCAGCTGGAGTCGGCCGGCATGCGGCACTATTTGAAAGACCTGAAACCCACCGAGCTGGAAGACATCATCGTGATGATCGCGCTCTACCGCCCGGGACCGATAGAACTGATACCCAGTTACATTCGCCGCAAGCTCGGAAGGGAAAAAGTTGAATACCTCCATCCGAAACTGGAACCGATACTCAAAAGCACCTACGGCGTCGGCATCTATCAGGAGCAGATGATGCGCATCGCGCGCGACCTCGCCGGATTTACGCTCGCCGAGGCCGACACCCTGCGCAAAGCCATCGGCAAAAAGATCAAGGCGCTTTTGGACGAACAGCAGGAAAAGCTGATTAAGGGCATGGTGGGGAACGGCATCGCTCCCAAGACCGCCGAGGCCATTTGGGAACTCTTTCCGCCATTCGCCCGCTACGGCTTCAACCGCTCGCACGCCGCCTGCTACGCCATGGTGAGCTACCAAACGGCCTACCTCAAGGCCCACTATCCGGTGGAGTTCATGACGAGCCTTCTCAATGTTTCGGGCACGGAGATAGAGCGGATAAACTTCCTCGTCGCCGAGACGAAACGAATGGGCATCAAGGTTTTGCCGCCGGACGTAAACCTTAGCTTCCAGGGATTCGCCGTGGATGGGAAGAATATCCGCTTCGGGCTCCTGGCCATCAAGAACGTCGGCAGCAACATCGTTGACTTCATCATTGCCGAGCGCGGCAAGGGCGGCCCCTTCACCGACCTCACCAATTTCCTCACCCGCATCCAGCACCGCGATTTGAACAAAAAATCATTGGAGAGCCTCATCAAGGCCGGCGCCTTTGACTCTTTCGGCACGGACCGGGGCAAGCTCCTGGAAAATATTGAAGACATCATCAAATTCAACCAGGCGGCCAAGAAGAGCGCAAACTCAAACCAGGACTCGCTCTTCGGCGGCACGGCCACTTTTACATCGCTCCGCCTGCACGACGCCGCGCCGGTCGCCAAAAACGTCATGCTCTCGTGGGAAAAGGATCTCTTGGGCCTTTATCTCACCGACCATCCTTTGAACGGCCATAACGGGAAGATAAGCGACCGAGTGAAAACCATCCACTATGCCTTGACCCTCCCCAAAAACGGCGAACGGTCCTTGAAATTTTCCATCGCGGGCGTCATAAGCGCGATGAAGAAGATAGTCACCAAAAAAGGCCAGCCGATGCTCTTCGTGACGCTGGAAGACAAAGAGGACAGCATGGAGGTGCTCGTCTTCAACGACACGCTGGGCAAGAGCGCGGAGGCCTGGACGGACAATAACGCCGTCCTCATTGACGGCTTCGTCTCCTGGAAGAACGGCGACACCAAGTTCATTGCCGACTCGGTGAAAGTCCTGTAGATTTTCTCTCCCTCATCAACCAAGCTCTCGCTCGGACGGCTTCCGGCTCGCTCATCCTCATCCGCGACGGAATTTATCAAACTCAACCTTGGTATAATTAATTATACTAGCGGGATTCGGACAGTGATAAATTCCCGCTCCTTCGCCCCGTACTACAACGGCGTTGTAGTGCAGGGCTTCGTCTTCGCTCGTGAATTCGTTGCCTCGCTGCGAGAGGTTTCTTTGGGAGAGAAAATCTACAGATGCTTTTTATTTTTTAAAAAAACGCCCCTCCCTCGAAATGATGAGGAAGGGGCAATAAAAGTCCCGCTCATCATGGAACGACGAACGGGACGAAACGAAACCTGAGAATCTAAAATCTGATCAGCTTCGGGAGACGACGACACTGCCCACAGGCAAGCCGTGGTCATTAAATGCGCCCGCATCACAGCGCCACAAGCGGCCACCAGAGTCCCAGTGCACGTCCACCGTCACGACGCAACCATCCTTCCGCTGGACGTGAAACAAAAAACACTCGCCTTCATTAGACGTGTCCATTAAAAGGGCATACATAATGGCGGCGAATTCCAAAACGGTGAAGGGTTTCGGGTTATCAAGCTCGGCAAGTATACGCTTATTGTACATATCTTTGGTCAGCTTGGTTTTGGTGATCCTTCCCACACAATCCGGTATCTCATCGGGGATTTCCGAAAGAATCAGCTTCGTGAAATCATTCCAGAAGTAGAACGCTGGAGAGCCACCTGTTTTGAAGAAGTCTTTCTTTAGGAACGGCGCGGTTTTTAGAGTAACACCGGCAGCAATGATCTCAAACGAACGCAATTTTTGTCCGATGATGTATTGCATCGGGTCATTGATTGCCCGTAACCTTTTTATCACCGCTTCCGGATCTAGCGGACTACCGCTTCGCGTGTAGATCTGGCGCTTGATGTCGGTCATGATCCTGTCAATCTGAACATACTGTTCGCCTGTGACGATATACTTTTTCGCCATGACGATTCTCCTTATTTTTGGCGCCCGGCCTTCCCTTCGTTAGTTCGGGGAAAGACAGCGGACCACCTGCTCTTGTAAAATTGCGCTTATAATCTAGCACAAAATTAGAATATAGTCAATGAATACCAAAAAGACCCGAATTTGCCTATAATATATTCACTATGGCAAAAGCGGAGAAAATTGACGGAATCAGGCATTCGCTGGCGCATCTTTTGGCGGCCGCGGTTTTAAAGAAGTTCCCGAAGGCGAAGCTCGGCATCGGTCCGGTCATTGAAAACGGCTTCTACTACGACTTCAAGCTCCCCCGCCCCCTCGCGCCCGAGGACTTAAAAGAGCTTGAGGCGACCATGCGGGAATGGGTGAATGCCAAACTGCCTTTCTCCGGAAAAAAGGTGACGCCGGCCGAAGCGAAGAAGTTATTCAAGGAGCAACCCTTTAAGCTGGAACTTATAAAAGATTTTCAAAAAGAGAAAAGTCCGCTTTCGGTTTATGCCACCGGCAAACCGTCGTCTGCTAAATACAAAATACCAGATACTAAATACTTCGTTGATTTGTGCCGCGGCGGCCACGTCAAAAACACGTCGGAGATAAACCCGGTCGCCTTCAAACTGGATAAGATCGCCGGTGCCTATTGGCGCGGGGACGAAAAGCGGCCCCAGCTCCAGCGCATCTACGGCCTGGCCTTTGAGACCAAAAAGGAACTGGACGACTACCTCACGATGGTGGAAGAGGCCAAGCGCCGCGACCATAAGAAGCTCGGCGTGGAATTGGACCTCTTTACCTTCTCCGACCTCGTGGGCGCCGGCTTGCCGCTTTGGACGCCCAAGGGCACGCTCGTCCGGAACCTCTTGGACGATTTCGTCTGGCAGCTCCGCAAGAAAGCCGGATACGAACAAGTGGACATTCCCCACATCACGAAGAAAGACCTTTACGAGCGGAGCGGCCACTGGGAGAAGTTCAAGGATGATCTTTTCAAGATAGAGACCCGCGAGGGCCACGTCTTCGCGATGAAGCCGATGAACTGCCCGCACCACACCCAGATCTACGCCCGCAAGAATTGGAGCTACCGGGAGCTTCCCCAGCGCTACGCTAACACCACGAAAGTTTACCGCGACGAGCAGACCGGAGAACTTTCCGGCCTTTCCCGCGTGCGGGCCATCACCCAGGACGATGCCCACGTCTTCTGCCGCCTCTCGCAGGTCAAAGAGGAGTTCGTGAAGATCTGGGACATTATTGAAACCTTCTACGGCGCCTTCGGCTTCAAGCTCCGCATCCGCATCTCTACCCACGACCCCAAACACCCGGAAAAGTTCCTGGGCGACAAGAAAAAGTGGCAGTTCGCCGAGAGCACCTTGCGCGAGATCGCCGCTACGAAGAACGCCGAACTCATGGAAGGTCTGGGCGAAGCCGCCTTTTACGGCCCCAAGCTGGACTTCATGGCCAAGGACTCCCTGGGCCGCGAGTGGCAGGTGGCTACCATCCAATTAGATGTGAACATGCCGGAACGCTTCAACCTCTTCTGCATCAATGAGGAAGGAAAGGAGGAACGCATCGTGATGATACACGCGGCCATCATGGGTTCCATTGAACGCTTCCTGGCCGTCATTATTGAGCACCTTGCGGGCGACTTCCCCGTATGGCTCTCGCCCGTCCAGGCGCGCGTCATCCCCATCGCCGACCGGCATTTGGATTATGCCCAGGGCATCGCCGCCGAGCTCAAGAGGAGCGACATTCGCGCGGAGGTTGCCTCTACCGGCGAGACGCTCGGCAAGAACATCCGCGAGGCGGAAATGCAAAAGATTCCCTATATCCTGGTCGTCGGCGACAAGGAGATAGAAAGCAAGCTCATCAATGTCCGCGAAAGGCACAAGAAAGAGACGGTCACGATGAGCCCGATGAAGTTCATTGAGAAAGTGAAGCAGGAAGTAGAAGAGAAGAAATAGGGCTTAGCATTCTCAAAAAGTGAGCGCTCCGGGCCGCTTGGCCAAGTCTTACGCACTTTTTCAGAATGCTAAGCCCATTAAATAAAATGGGTGGCCAATAAAGACCACCCGGAAACTGGATATGACTACGCCGCGTTGCGAACCGGGAGTTCGCATTCCGCGACCATCCGCCTTTCAAGCTCATCGTCTTCGTCCGCTATCACGGCGTCTCCGTTGGACAACGCCCTTGAGACGATTACGACTCCGGTTGCGACCGCCGCAGTGACCGCCAAGACAATCAATACTTTTTTCAACTTACAACCTCCTTTTTGAATTGACGGTATAATACCATAAATGGACAAAAAGTCAAATAGACAGAAACTCCTCGTCGTCGTGGGGCCGACGGCCTCCGGCAAGAGCGCCTTGGCCGTAAAGCTCGCTAAACGATTC
The DNA here is from genome assembly GCA_027310975.1 of bacterium. Classification (GTDB taxonomy): domain Bacteria; phylum Patescibacteriota; class Minisyncoccia; order UBA6257; family GWB1-50-10; genus JAMCRC01. The sequence goes on along the minus strand of DAICZV010000029.1, from coordinate 748 downwards.
CACGGCGAGATAATTTCGGCCGATTCGCGCCAGGTGTATAAGGGGCTTAATATCGGCACCGGCAAGATAACCAAAAAAGAGATGGCCGGCGTCCCCCATTACCTTCTTGACGTCGCGAGCCCCCGCCGGGTCTTCACGGTCGCCGACTTCAAGCGCCTGGCGGAAAAGAAGATAAAAGAGATATCCCGCCGGGGCAAATTGCCCATCCTCTGCGGCGGAACGGGGCTTTACATCCGGTTCGTCACGGACGACGTCGTTCTGCCGGAAGTCCCGCCCGACAAAGAGCTGCGGGCGCGCCTCGCCAAAAAAACCGCGGCGGAACTTGCGGCCATGCTCAAAAAGATGGACCCGGGGCGCTTCAAGACGATAGATGCGAAAAATCCGGTGCGGCTAATCCGCGCCATAGAGATCGTTAATGCGCTGGGCCGGGTTCCTATGGCCAAGCCGGCCGGCCATTCGCTCTATGACATGGAAATGATTGGACTGAATCCCGGAACCGAAAAATTAAAAAAACTGGTCTCAATGCGCGTTAAAAAGATGATTCGCCTCGGCCTCGCCGATGAAGCCAGGCAGCTTTTAAGGTCCGGCGTCAGCGCGGCAAGGATGAGCGACTTCGGATTTGAATACCGTGACGCTCTCAAATATATCCAGGGCGGAATCAATTCTGAAAGGGGCCTGGCCAGCGCCATCGCGGGCGATACCATGCAATATGCCAAGCGCCAGATGACCTGGTTCCGCAGGGATAAGC
>DAICZV010000028.1 GCA_027310975.1 bacterium | reverse complement strand
GAATTATTATTGTAGATGAGGAACGAGCACCGCTTATTCAAGAAGCATTCAAAATGTATGTGACCGGAGATTATTCAGTCTTTGAAGTTCGTGACGCTTTATACAAAAAAGGTTTTAGAACCCACGCCGACAAACGATTGGCTCATAGCAAGATGATTGAGATCTTAAAAAATCCTTTTTACTACGGCGAGATGCGGTGGCGAGGATTAGTTAATACCGGAAAACATAAACCGCTTATAGATAATTTATGGGAACGGGTCCAACTAGTTATGGCCGAACATAATCGCTATGCCTGCCGACGGCAAAAATTCAATTTCATTCTGCGAGGCCTGACCTTTTGTGCCAACTGCGGACAAAGATACACGGCCGAACATCATCCTAAGAAAAATAAATCTTATTATCACTGCAACCGATCCGGCGATCAGATTAAATGCCAAGACAAATATGTGGAAGTCTGGGATATAGAACAGCAAGTTGCTAACTTGTTCAAGTATATAGAATTTACTCCCAATTTTACCGACAGACTGGTGACCAAGATTGAAAAGATTTACAGCGGTCGCAAAGAAGTGATCAACAAAGATAAGCGAGCTCTGAATACTCAAAAAATGATGTTTGAAAAGAAACGGGATACAGCCGAGGAAAAACTATTTGCCGGACTTATCACGGATGACGACTTCTCCAGAATCAAAGTGAAAATCAAAGAACAGCTTGAACTGTTGCAAGACGGACTGTACGCCCAAGATAAAAAACTCAATATGAGGATTGATGAACTGCAAGATATGCTCTTGTTTGTCCGCAACGCTTACGAAGCCTATACTAAATCGCCGGATGAAATGAAAAGACTATTCCTTGGCCTTTACTGGGAGAGGTTTGAGGTGGCCGACAAAAAAATCCAAACCGTAATACCGTCACCGATCATTAGAGGACTGATGCAAGCCGAGGACATGGTCTTTACCAAGAAATACAAAGAGATTGCCGGTCCAAGGATAATAACCGATTTGGCCGTAGAATTTACACCATTCATAGCCGGCAAATCAAAATCCAAGATTGCCCCTAAAACGCAAAAATCCCGACAAATTGCCGAGATTCCTGCAATGATATCCAATCAACCGAACTCGGTTATATTAGATACCGTTTGGGGTGGACGATGGGACTTGAACCCACAACGACCAGATCCACAATCTGGTGCTCTACCAATTGAGCTACGCCCACCATTAGACCGCTTTTATTTTGCTAAAAAGCGCCTCCTTTTCCTTGTTATAATGATGAACAAGGACGTGACAATTGTGACACAGCCAAACAAGGTTGGCAATCTTATTGTTAAAATGGTTCAGATCAACGTGGTGTATGGCTAAAACTCTAGCGTCTTTGGTGCCACATAATTTGCATATTTTCTTTACGTTAGCTCTCGTGAGGACCGTTTTGTACGCAAAGCGCCCACTTCTCCAATTAGCGTGTTTCTCCCCTATAAAAATAGAGTTGCGCCATTTTGTCTGGCACGATTTACTGCAAAAGAACTTCCCGCTCTTGGAATGAGTCAACGCCTTCTTGGTCTTATAGGATTCCGTACCGCAAAGGAAGCATTTAACTATCCTTCCAGTTCTCTGCCCTGTGTGTTGGCATTTTGCAGAACAATAAGTGCCGAACCCACGCTTCAGCCAGAACGGTTTAGCGTAGAATTTACTTCTACAGATCCTGCACTTCACAATCGGCATCGTAATGTCTTCATTATAAATCCATTGGCCGAAGTGTTAAATGGTCAGTTTCTGTTTTATCCACAATTGAAAGCGTAAACCTATTAGTTTTTGTTAGAATATAATGGACTAATGCCTAAATACATCGCTCATCTTAAAGGGAAGCACGCTGTCGCCGACGGGACGACGGCCTTCGTCATCACCCGGCCGGCGGACTTCGCTTTCAAATCCGGACAAAACGCCGATTACACCCTTCTGAACATTCCGCAGGAGAAATTGGACGCAGAAGGCGTTACGCGGACATTTTCTTTCGCGAACGCCCCGTCCGAAGAGGATATTTTGATCGCGACACGGATGCGCGACACGGCTTTCAAAAATATCCTGAAGGACCTGCCGGATGGCACCGAAATCCAAATGGACGGTCCTTACGGCAATATGACGCTCCAGGCGAATGTTGCGCGCCCGGCTGTTATGCTTGCGGGCGGCATCGGCATCACGCCCTTTCGGAGCATGGCCGTGGAAGCCGCCGCTCAAAATCTGCCGCATAAGATATTCCTCTTTTATTCCAACCGCGGGCCGAAGGACGCCGCTTTCCTTGAAGAATTAAAAGCGCTTGAAGACAAAAATCCCAATTTCAAACTCATTGCCACAATGACGGACGACCCGGCGTGGCCGGAAGAGAAGGGTTATATCACCAAAGAAATGATCGGCCGATATGTCGCAGACATTCTTTCGCCTATTTATTACCTCGCCGGGCCGCCGGCGATGACCGGAGCGATGCATAAAATGCTGAACGGCTTCGGGGTCTCGGACGACGATATCAAGATGGAGGAGTTCGCGGGATACTAGTACGAGTATTAAGTAGCAGGTATAACGTCAACGATACTTTCTACTTGCTGCATACTACTTAATACTAATCAATGACTCGGGGCGGCTTTACCTTAAGCGCCTCTGCAATGAGCTTTTCCATTATCTCCAAAGCTTTTGCCCGGTTCTCTTCCTGCGTCCTCCCCTCCTCGTTCGTCACCTCCAGCTCATCGCGCTTCGTGACGCGATGGGCAAGCTTCTCCCGGACAAGCTTTTTGCCGTCCTCGTCCAGCTTAAGGTCGTTCACTTTGACCCACGCGTGCACCTTGGTATCGCGGCGATTGATGTTTTGTCCGCCCGGCCCCTCGCTCCGGACCGCTTCTATCCTCACCTTGTCTTCGTCAAAATAAGTTGCCATTTGGTATCATTGTAATGTAGCTTATGTCCCATGCCCAGTGCTATAACTTCGGCTGGGCTTAATTATTGACGCTTAATCAATTATGGACAGCATTTTAGGGAGTTTAGGCCAGTGGATTTCAACATATCCGGCCTGGACCCATTGGATAATCGCGGGCGGCATGGTCGTCCAGGGCGAGATAACCATCTTCGTCTCGGTCTACCTCGTTTTGAACAATACTATCGGCTGGAGCGACTTCTTGGGTCCGGCCATCGCTTCCGTCATCTTCGTGGACACCTTCCTTTATATCGTGGGGCGTTCCATGAGAAACACCCGCTTCGGCTGGCGGCTTTACCGCAAAATGAAGCAGAGTCGGAAGAACCAATCGTATCTGTATTACGCCCGCGAAAACACAGCCAAGATGCTCATCGGCTCCAAGTTCCTGTTGGGGACGAACATCGTCGCTATGCTCGCCATCGGCTGGGCGAAGATAAAACCCGGCCGTTTCTTCCGGGCCGAGCTCATCGGCGTCCTTTCCTGGTTTTCGGGCATCACCATCATCGCCTATTTCATGGACTCCGGACTTCATTACCTGCAGTCCGAGAACATCTTCAAACAGGCGGAGCTTTTGATCGCGGCCGGCGCCGTCATTGTGATCGGCGGCGAATATCTTTTGAAGAAGATCGCCAGAAAGGTCTCAGCGACGAGGGAGAAGGTCGGCGCGCTAGCCGAAAAAATAGAAAAAAGCCGGCGGGAGGAAGAGGAGGAGGAAGAAGAGGATGAGCATCGCCTCTTCGGGGATAAATAGCCGGCTGCCCGCGCCGCCCGTCCCGTTCGTCGACCGCTCAAGGGCGCTAGCCCAAGCTTTAGCCGACTCACAGAACGTGCGACGCGGGCTTGTTAGCGAACTTAAATTAAGGTATTGATCTTCGCGGCCAATATGAAGTCGTTCTCCGAAAGGCCGGAGACGGCGTGGGTGGAAAGCTGGAGCTTCACCACGTTGTAGAAGATGTAAATGTCGGGGTGGTGGCCCTCGCCTTCGGCGATATCCGCCACTTTATTCACGAAGGCCATCGCCTCCTTGAAATCTTTGAACTCAAAATCGCGGCCAATGCTGAGCTGGCCTTTCTTCGCGTCCTGCATCAAGCGCCAGCCGGGCACCTGCCTTACCATCTCTTCCGCTTCCTTCTTCGGCATCGGCGGCGTTCCGCCTTCGCACGGCACGCAATGTTTTTGCAATAAATTATCCATACGTATGATTTATTCTGATTCTAGCGAATTGATACCGATGGAGCAATGAAGAAAAAATCAAAAAGAAGAGCTCCGAACAGAACTGGTGTCTGCAGGGAGCTCTGATTATAGTGTAACTTTGTTCGCCTAGCCAATGCGCAGAAGTGCGGGGTTGAGTGTGCCACCGCTCTCGTTGGCTCTCTCGCCCTCGTGCCCAATCTGGATTTTGAGATTGTGCCAGCGACGGAGTTGCTCACTGTGTACCCACACCTTTGCAAGAATAGATACGGCGCACCCGTACATAAACCCAGTGACGCCTTCGTTGTCCGCCAGCGAGGCAGTCTCTGCTGCGCATACTTCGAGAACCTCGCCGTTGGCCATCCTACCCTCCATGAGGCGCGCCCACCGTTCGGCGAAGCTGATAATCCCGCCGCCGTAGCTGTCTACGTTGGCCGCCACTGCTTTCTTCCATCCTTCTTCATCTCGGAGCGTAATCTTCTCGGGAGCGACCGCGAGAGCGTTTTTGAGCATTAAATCCTGACGTCGCTGAGCTTCTTTGGACTCACGTTGTCGCTTCTTGTACTCCGGGGACTTCACGTACTCTTCGCGACGGCGATTAGATTCGGCATAGTAGTACTGCACAACTGAGTCGGCGTCGCCATCGAGATTAGCCGTGAGCGTGATGTCGTTGAATCTCGCCATCACTGGCTCCTTGGTCTTTTTTGCCATAGAGACCATGTGCTTGGCGGTCTCGCTGATGTTTTCGCCAGCCATCGGTTCATAGGTCTGCATACTTCTGTCTCCTTTTGTTGGAAATGTGCTAAATTAAAGTATAAAGATAGCATATTATTGGCTAATCGTCAAGCCGAGCAAAAAGTATCCGCAAAGAACATTTTTAACGTCTCATTGCTGTTATTAACCGAACCCTATGTGTTATAATACATAAGTTAGCTCTGGATATACATAAATATGCGTCAGGATAAGGAACGAGCCTTCAAACTGCGTCTTTTAGGCAAGAGTTACACAGAGATTAACCAAGAGTTAGGCGTGCCCAAGGCCACGCTGTCGGATTGGTTCTCCGCACTCGTGCTCCCCAACACCGCCCAGCAACGTTTGCGTGAAAGAGTGAGAGCGCGTTCGTTAGCTGGATTATTGCATCGCAATAAGAACCAAACCGCGCTCGCAATACAGCGCAAAAACGATCAGCGCTTACGGGCCAAGAAAATGATAGGAAGCGTTTCAAAACGCGAACTATTTTTGATCGGCATCGCACTATATTGGGCGGAAGGATATAAACGGCCGATCTTTAAGGACGGACGAGAACTCACTCACCACCCAGTTGGCCTGACCAATTCAGACCCAGACCTGATCAAATTATTCTTACGCTTTCTGCGGGAAAGTTGCGACGTGCCGGAAGCAAAAATCCATGCCGACGTACGTATCTATGAGCATATGAATGAAAAACAGCTACTTGCATTTTGGTCAAAAGTAACGAACATACGCAAAGAAAGATTCAGTAAATTCTATTACGGCGTTAGCAAATCAAGCTTGGGAAAACGGCCTTTTAATATCTTGCCTTTCGGCACAATACAGATTAGAGTGAACGATACAAAGCTGTTCCACACGATCATGGGGTGGATTGACGGACTTCGATCTTGTGCAGTTTTGAAAAATTAAAATTGCCGTGGTAGCTCAGTGGTAGAGCAGTCGCCTGAACTCTTCGGGCACCGGTCCAGTAATGAGCCGGATAAAACTGGGTGAATTCGGGGAAACTCCGCTCAAAAAACGGACAATCCCGAGCCAAGCTAAGAAGGGCTAAAGGTTTCTTAGAAGGTGTAGAGACTAGCGAGTGAGTCCCAACAATAATCTCGCACTAGCGCCCAGCTCCGCGTAAGCGGATGATGAGATAGTCCAAATTCGCAGGAAGAGCGACTTGTCGGGGGTTCGATTCCCTCCCGCGGCACAAATGGATAGTTCAAAGCTTCTTGAAGTTAAAGACCTTTCCGTCGTTCTGGACGGCCGCAAAATAATTGACGGCGTTTCTTTTGAGCTTAAGCCGCAGGAAGTTTTGGCCGTCATCGGTCCGAACGGCTCCGGCAAATCCACCCTCCTTAAAGCGCTCGTCGGAACGGTGAAAAAGACGAGCGGCGAGATAAGTTTCGCGCCCGGCGCGAAGATTGGCTATCTTCCCCAGCGCTTCCACGTTGATTTTTATCTCCCGATGACCGTGAAGGAGTTCTTGAACCTGAAGCCGGAGCATAAATATCCCCTGGAGGAAGTTTTGCGCCTCGTGGAGATACCGGAGGCGTGGCTCAAGGAGAACCTAGCGACTTTTTCCAGCGGCCAGCTCCAGAAGATACTTCTCGCTTGGGCCATCATTGACCAGCCGAACGTGCTGCTTTTTGACGAACCGACGGAGAACGTGGACGTCGTTTCGCAGGAATCCATCTATGACCTTCTGCACGATCTGCAGGACGAACTCAAAATATCAATGATAATCGTCTCGCACGATTTGAACGTGGTCTATAAATATGCCAACACGGTCCTGTGCCTCAACGAAAAAATGCTCTGCTACGGCGAGCCGCTCACGGCCCTCACGAACGAGACCCTTTCCCATCTCTACGGCGACCACGCCTTTTTCCATCACCACCACTTTGGAGAACACCATCACGAAGAAGGCCACGAACACCATGCCTGATATATTCACGCTAACATTGATTTCCGGTGTATTCGTTGCGGCGGCCAGCGGCCTCGTTGGCTCTTTCCTCATTCTCCGCCGGATGGCCCTTATGTCCGACGCCCTTTCGCACGTCGCTCTCCCCGGCATCGCGCTCGGCGTCATCCTCCACTTCGCGCCTATTTGGGGCGGCTTGGTCTTTCTTTTCATCGGCGTAACGCTCATCTGGCTCGTGGAAAACAAAACCAAGCTCGCCACCGAGTCGGTGACGGGCGTGATGTTCGTGACGGCCCTCGCGATCGGGGCTTTGATGATACCTGAACAGGACCTTTTGGAAGCGTTCTTTGGCAGCGTCACTAAGCTCACCGCTTTGCAGATAGGATTGCAAACATTGGTCGCGGCCGCGATAATCGCCTTCATCCTCATCTACCTCAAACGCCTGACGCTCTTTGCGATAGCGCCGGACCTGAGCGCCTCGCTCAAGATATCTTCCTTCAAAATGCAGTTCGTCCTTCTCGCCCTCATCGCCCTCACCATTGCGATAGGCATCAGTTTCGTGGGCGTGCTCCTTATGAGCGCCATCGTGATAATCCCCGCCGCCGCGGCGCGGAATATCGCGAAGAGCTTCAACGGATTTTTGATAACGAGCGTCGTGATTGCCATCCTTTCGCTCATCTCCGGACTCGTCATCGGACAGGTTTATAGCTTGAACCCGGGCGTGATGACGGTCCTTGTCTCCGCCGGACTTTTCGTCGTCAGTTTATTTTGGAGGATATAGTCCCCTCGATAGGAATCGAACCCATATCAAGGCCTTAGAAGAGCCCTGCTCTATCCATTGAGCTACGAGGGGTTATGCTTTACAGAGTATCCAAAACGCGGATAAACTCAAGACAACGGAGAGTGGTGTAATGGTAGCACGCCTGCTTTGGGAGTAGGTAGTCCGAGTTCGAATCTCGGCCCTCCGACAAAAGTTCAACCTAAAAGCTGGGGCAGTAAACTTTGCCCGGTCATCTCCGGCGGTTTCTTGAGGCCCATCAGGGAAACGAAGGTCGGGGCGACGTCCGAGAGCATGCCGATTACGGGGAGCGCGGCCAAAATGTTGGCCGGTTCTTTTCTTTGGTAATTTTTGGCGATGAGGTAGAACGGCACCGGGCTCGCGTCATGCTTCGTTTCCGGCTCCCCCGTTTTGAGGTCCATTAATATTTCCGCATTGCCGTGGTCGGAAGTTATCGCCATCACATGCTCCCCGTCCAAAACGCGGACGAGCAGCCGGTTCATTTCCCGGTCCACGACCCGCACGGCCTCCATAGTTGCGTCATAATTGCCGGTGTGGGCCACCATGTCGGGATTGGCATAGTTCACCAAAATGAAGTCAAAGGTCCCTTCGTCCAGGGCGGCGATCACCCGGTCGGTAATGGGCTTGGCCATCATCTCCGGATGCTGGTCGTAATGGAACATGCCGCTTGAAGGGATGAGCACGCGGTATTCGCCCGGGAAGGGCGTCTCTTTGAGGCCGTTGAAGAAGTAGGTCACGTGGGCGTATTTTTCGGTCTCAGCGACCCGAAGCTGGCGCTTGCCGGACGCAGAAAGCGCCTGGCCCAACGTTCCCTGGACGTCCTCGTCCGGAAAGGCCACCGGATTTTTGAAAGCCGGATCGTACTGCGTCATAGTCGCCACGAAAAGCTCCTTGAAATGCTTTACCGGAAAGGCGGAAAATTTCGGGTCAAGAAAAGCGCCCGCGATCTGTTTCATCCGGTCGGAGCGGAAATTAAAGAAAAGGACGGCGTCCCGGTCGGCAATCGGGTGGGGGGCGCCTAACGCGGTCGGCTCAATGTATTCGTCGTTCAGCCCGCGGTCATAGGCCGGGGCGGCCGCCGTAGCAATGTTCGGCGCGGCGGATTTGGGCGCAGTCATGGCGGCGTACGCGGCCTCCGTCCTGTCAAAATGCCGATCGCGGTCCATTGCGTAGTAGCGGCCGGATAAACTCGCGATCTGGGGCGAGATGTCGCGGCCGACCAGGGCGGAAAGTTTTTGCACGAGGTCCGCGACCGAGCGGGGGCGGCTGTCGCGCCCGTCGGAGATAAGATCCAGGTAAAACGGCTGACTGTTCTCGTCGGCGAGCCGCACGAGCGCCGCGATTTGCGCCATGGAAGCGTGGATATTGCCTTCGGTGAGTAGCCCGACGAAATGAACGGACGATTGGTTCTTTTTCGCGTGGGCGAAGGCGCCCAGTATCGCAGGGTTCCGGAAGAAGCTGCCGTTTTGGACCGCGAGCATTATTTTCGGAAAATGCTGATAGATGACGCGGCCAGCCCCGAGCGTGAGGTGACCCACTTCGCTGTTCCCCTCCTCTTCCCACGGGAGTCCCACGGCCATGCCGGAGGCCTGGAGGGCGCCGCCCGGAAAATAACTTTGGATGAAATTCATCGTCTTCGGCTCAGCGCGGTAGATGGCGTTCGCTTCGTTCAAGGGTCCGATCCCCCAGCCGTCCAGGACAACTAAAACAAAAGTCCGTTTCATTCCTTTCATTTTAACTTATTGGTCCTAATTTTCCGAACTCGTCAAATCTGAAAAAGGCGAATTCAACCTTCAAGTGCGACACCAAAGACTTCATAAGGGGTTCTCCAGCCGAGGCGTTTCCTGGGCCGGG
>DAICZV010000027.1 GCA_027310975.1 bacterium | reverse complement strand
ACATAGTTCAAAGATATTTTTGAATGACGTTAAAGAGAATAAGAAAATAGAGCCAAAACAATTGTAGTTTTTCCAAATTTTTTTTTCCAAGGCGCCGAAGCAAAGGTGTGGCGATATCTACGCTGACTGGCGCTTGGAACAGAAGACCGAACATCATCCCACGAGGCGGCGTTTGATACAATAACCTCATGCCTAAAAAAAGAATTTCTGACGGCGTCCCACGAAGCGAACCTAATTTGACATATACCACCTCTCGGTGGTATTTTATTTTTGAGTTCTTTTCATAAACCAAACAAGGAAGGAGGCTATCGTGCCTAGACCGGGTTGCGTATGCGATGAAATAGAATGGAGCTGTAGCAAACGTCCTTTCCGCGGCGATGGTACTAAAACTTACACATGTGTGTGCGGCCGGAAGTGGTGGTGTTACAACGACTACTATATGCTCTGGGCGGAGATTAAGGACAATTCAACTTGGGCTAACGTTCAGGCCGGATGTCCGGAACCAGTGCAGGTCGGCGGATCACTCGCGGTGAACCTTGATGTCATGGACAGAGAACGCGTAGAACTTTGGGGTCCCGAAGGGAAACATTTCACCGATGGCATCCTGGGAAAAGCATCTCAAAATATGTTTGCGTTAAGCGAACTGCAGCGAGAGGCTTTTGAAGACCACCTGAAGAAGTGCGGCCAATGCCATGACCGATGGCAGAAAACGCTCAAGCTCAAGAAATCTGAAGCAGTGCCGCCCGGCGAAAGATAGGCGGCCTTTTTATTTTACTGTCCCATCGCCATAACGAACGGATTCATGCCCCTTGGAACCGCGATTTGACGGATACCGCCGCGAGGTGGTATTTTATTTTTGAGTTCTTTTCATAAACTAAAAATGGAGAAGCTGATAATGGATATATCCAATTTCGAGATGAGTTACAGAGATTTCCTTCAGCTAACGGAGGAAGAAAGATCTGCTTTCACGAAGAAGGGATTTGAAGCGTGCAAACCACTGGCCAATGACTACTTGAAACAACACCCCCACGCAAGTTATGTTGTTTATTCCTTTGAGAAAGGAGAGTTTAGGGTCGTTGAGGACGGAAAGACCGACGAAATAGTCATAACCGGCAGCTATAGCCCGCTTGATGATCACATTAGAGAGATGATGAAGGGTAGGGACAAGGTCCTGTTTGGATTTAGCTCGCCCCTCATGATAGAGAGGATATACGACCCGATATTCACTAAGGAGTTTGAGGGTTACTACTGATTCTTGTCGTTTCTATCTTGGCCGCCTCAGAAATTAGGTGGCCTTTTTTATTTCAACTCTCTCGCGATCACGAACGAGCTCCTGCTCTTTGGGCCATCGCGCGGAGGTTTGATACAATAACCTCATGCCTAAAAAAAGAATTTCTGACGGCGTGGCGCACAAATTGCCGGCAGATTTACAAAAAGCCCTCATGGCCGACCCGAAGGCGCTCGCGCTTTGGGAAGATATAACACCTCTCGCCAGGAACGAGTGGATTTGCTGGACCATATCCGTAAAGCAGGAGGAGACAAGAAAAGAACACGTGAAGCGCGTTGTCTCGGAACTTAAAGAAGGGATGCGGCGCCCGTGTTGCTGGGCGGGGTGCATTCATCGCTCGGATAAGAAGATGAGCCCTTCGCAAAAATTCGTGCTTGGCAGGCGAGCCAAGAAAAAATAATACGGGTGCTATACTTTTGATATGAGTAAAAAAACCGAAGGTGTGTTGGAAATTGCGGCGGCTCTGCTCGTTTTATTTTCGGCCATGGTTGACCCGAGGGTATCCATGATTATTGCCGTTTTGGCGCTTGTCGGTTTCGGCATATACAGTTTTATAAAGAAATAGACAGGGAATCAAACGTCGCTCCGACATCGCGTCGGAGCTCCTTCAAAACCCTCGGTTTTGAATTCGCTGCGCTCATTATTTATTAATCAAAGCCAACTTTTTCTCCCTGCGCCAACCTTTGATCTCGGTTTCTCTCCGCCGTGCCTCAATGAGCGTTCTGAACTCTTCCGAGTGTATAAGCACGACAGGCCGACGAATTTTGGTGTAATGAGCGCCCCACTTGGAATTATTGTGCTGCTTAACCCTCCTGTCTAAATCGTTGGTACAGCCCACATATAGCGATTGGTCGGCGCATCGGAGAATGTAGACGAAGTGGCTCACAAACTGATTTTATCACTTCCACTTCACTGCGTTCAGTGTCTTCGTCGCTTTATTATAAGCGGGCCGAAGGCTCTGAGGAGCGAAAGCGACGAAGAGCTGGGGGACAGGGAATCAAACGTCGCTCCGACATTGCGTCGGAGCTCCTTCAAAACCCTCGGTTTTGAATCCGTCCGCCAGCTGGCGGACTCATTCCTACACGGGAGACCAACATGTTCTCCCGACCCCACTCTTGTTCGAATCCCTGTCTCGGCAAAAGAAAAACCACCCATGAAGGGTGATTTTTCTTCTGTGCTGGGGGACAGGGATTCGAACCCCGATACCATCCTCCAAAGGGATGTGTCCTACCGTTAGACGATCCCCCAATATGGTACTTCTGCTATTCTTTATAATATACCTTAAGCCTGCGGGCAAACCTATGCTCAATACCTTCAACTTCATCGCGATTTGGCTGCCGAGAATATTCTTCGGCGGCGTTTTCGTCCTCGCCTTGCTGGCCTATTGGAAGATCAGAAAGGGGAGCGAGTTCAAGAAATTCACCCTCCGCGGGCTCGTCATCATTTCCGTCATATTCAAATTCTTCTACGCCGCACTTCTTACGATCGGCCAATATTTCATCTGGAAGGCCGACCCGTTCGCTCACCTGCTTTTAAGCGACTCATTGAGCGCATTGCCGAAGCAGGTCACGGGCGGCTTGCCGCTCTTTAACGGCCAGTTCGGCTACTTCATCTATTATTCTTTGAGCCACTTTTGGCTGGACGCCGTCTGGTCCGTCATCCTCGCCTTCGTCTTCTGGTTCATCCTGAAAGGGCTCCAAAAATACCAGTCCCGATTTTTCTACCAGGGCGAAACGGAAATCGGCCTCATCGCCGCGCTCGTCGTTGGCTGGCCGAATTTGCTCCTTTTCGTTCCGCTCGTCTTTTTGAGCGTCGTCCTCGTCGCCATCTACCGGCTGGTCTTTTTAAAAGAAAGTTACACTACCCTCGGCTGGCCCTTGCTCCTCGCCGTCATTTTGACGTTTCTCGCGGCCCACTTTTTTGGGGCCGCCATCGGACTGCAGAGCTGGAGGATTTACTGAGCGTTCTCGGCAATCGCGACTTCCAAAGGAATAATGGGGAACTGGCTGTAGCGCATTTGGCCGTAAGCGGCGATGAGGCCCTTGAGGAGCGCGAGATGGCGCGGCTCAAAGAGCTTTGCGTGGTTCAATATCTTTTCCAGATGGTCCTCCATTAATTCGGAGGCGAAGGCCGCCTTCATCTCCGGATTTATCTTTAAAACGGCGACGCGGCGGATGTATTCAATGAGGTCTTTGGTGAACTGGGTCAGATTGAAGCCGCCGTCCGCGATTACGGCGAGGGCCGCGAGCGCCTTGCCGGCCTCGTTTTGGATGAGGAACCCGGCGAAGTCGGAAAGCTTGTCAAAACCCACCTTGCCGATCATCTCTTCCACTTCCTTGAGCGAAATGTTCCGGTCGCCGAAGGCGACGAGCTGGTCCAGAAGGGACTCGGCGTCGCGGAAGCTGCCCTCGGCCGAAGAGGCGATGAGGTCCAGGGCCTCGGAAGCGATTTTGATGTTCTCGGCCTGGATTATCCTTTTTAACTTGGAGACGATCTCCTCGCGCGAAGCCCGCTTGAAAAAGAACTTCTGGGTGCGGGAACTGATGGTCGGCGGCACCTTTTCCATCTCGGTCGTCGCAAGGATGATGATGACGTATTGGGGCGGCTCTTCCAGGGTTTTGAGAAGGGCGTTCCAGGCGTCCTTGGTGAGCATGTGGGCCTCGTCCACGATAAAGACCTTGTAGCGGCTGGACGAAGGGGAGACGCGCACGCTTTCCTTGAGGTTCCGAATCTCGTCTATACCGCGGTTGGAGGCCGCGTCTATCTCCACCACGTCCATGGACGAGCCGTCGTCTATGGCGCGGCAGGCGCTGCATTCGTTGCAAGGTTCGCCCTGCGCGCGGAACTTAGCGTCCAGCGCCCGCTTTTCGCAGTTCGCGATCTTCGCGATGAGCCGGGCGGTCGTCGTCTTGCCCGTGCCGCGGGGGCCGGCGAGGAGGTAGGCGTGGGCGAGCTTGTCGCTCTTCGCGGCGCCCTTCAATATCTTCACGACCATCTCCTGGCCCAGCAGGTCCTCAAAAGTGGCCGGCCGGTATTTGCGATAAATGGCTAGTTGAGGCATCGCCTTAAGTATTAAGTATCAAGTAGCAAGTATCAAGTAGCGCGCGATTGATATATACTGGAGACTGAAATCCATGGCCAAGCCCGAACCGATACTCGTCAAAAGCTCCGCCTTCAAAGAGGGCGGCGACGTGCCGTTGAAGCACACCTGCGACGGTGATAACGTCAATCCGCTCCTTGAAGTGCGGAACGCGCCCGCGGGCACTAAGAGTCTGGTCCTTATCATGGACGACCCGGACGCGACGCGGGGCGGCACGTGGTACCACTGGCTCGTCTGGAACATTGACCCGAAGACGCAATACATTGACGAAGACACCATCCCTTACGGTGCCGTTCAGGGAACGGGGAGCGGCGGCCGCGTCCGTTACGAAGGCCCCTGCCCGCCGCGCGGCAATCCGGCGCACCACTATCGCTTCAGCGTTTATGCCTTGGATGTTTTGCTGGAACTCCCGGCCGGTTCGGACGAGGCGGCGCTCAAAGCGGCGATCCAGGGGCACGTTCTCGCCCAGGGAATGCTTGTCGGAATGTACGGGAGAAAATAATGCTCGCGCGGAAAAGACCTCTGCGAAACAAGCCGTCCGGATTTAAAAGGTTCGGCGATTTTTCTCCAAGCGCCGCGAACGACAAATACGTTTGGACGGCACATTCGCAGGTGAAAATGCGCCAGTACGGCCTCTCTGAAAGCCGGGTGAAGCGCATCATCCGTTTTCCGACCCGGTACGAGGAAGGGATAATCCCCAAAGCCATCGCGGTCATGCAGCCCGCCGGCACGCAAAGATACTCGGAGATCTGGGTGATGTATAAACTTGCCGACAAGAAGATCAAAATAATCACCGCCTGGAGGTATCCGGGCGTGAGTCCGCAGCGCGACCCCATTCCGAAGGAGGTTTTGGAAGAGATTAAGGAGTTGTTGTAAATAAAAGCGCCTTTGTAATAGGCGCTTTGCTTGTTGGCTGGATTCAGTCGCCGAACGAGCTTCTCCCCAGTGTTGTCAGTACCGGCTTGCCATCTAAGATGACAAAAGCCGTTGGTATTTCTATCTCTCTTTCGGCGTACTGATTGAAGTGTTTGTCCAAGCAGGTGCACTGAAAGAGAACATACGGAGTTTCCCGATAGATTTTGTTTTCCGGAGAACTGAAATATGTGGCAGACATGTGTGTGACAGTGCTGCCGCATCTCGGACATTTGGGATAGTCGTTCTTTTTCCGACGGCGTTTGATTTCTTTTCCGCACCACTTGAATGCGTCGCGAATTTCAACGCCTGTAGTTGCTTCCCTTATTTCGGCCATACATCCTCCTTATTTAAATGAACTATCAGGGCAATTTTCTACTTAGATGCTAGTATGCTGTACTATGGTAGTCAATACGTATGCGTAAAATCCTTACTCAAAGATTCTTCGCCCGGCCGACGCTTAAAGTGGCCGAGGAGCTTTTAGGCAAGTATCTCGTGCGGCGTTACCGCGGCAAGACGCTCGCCGCGATGATAACCGAGGTGGAGGCCTACGATGGCCCGCACGACAAGGGCTCGCACGCCTCGCGGGGAAAGACGGCGCGCAATCAGGTGATGTTCGGCGCGCCGGGCATCTGGTATCCCTATTTCACATACGGCATGCACTGGCTCATAAATATTGTGACCGGCCCGGCCGATTACCCGGCGGCCATTTTAATTCGCGGCGTGGAGGGAATAAATGGGCCTGCCCGCGTGACGAAGTTTTTTAAAATAGACGGCAAGGTTTACGCAAAATCCGCCAGTAGGCGGACCGGCCTTTGGATAGAGGACCGGCCTGCCCGCCAAAGCCTCGGCGCAGGCGGGGGAGTGAAATTTAAGATAAAAAAAGGCCCGCGAATTGGAATTGATTACGCGGGTCAAACTTGGGCCGGAAAGCCATTTAGGTTCTGGCTCCGGCGTGATGGTGGTGATGATGGCGGAGTTTTAAATAATCTCCAACAAGCAAAGATATCATCCCACCGCCGATGAGCAGGGCCGTGATCCAGCGGTGCTTCCGACGATTGTCGGTGTGATTGCTCCGCCAATATCCGAAAGCCGCCAATCCGCCGAAGAGAAGCCACACCCCCGCGAAAACGACCAGATATAAATGATCCGCCATAACTCCATCCTTCCTTTGTTTTTAAATGACAACTAACTTTTATGAGATGTTACCAGATAAATCATATTTTGTCAAATCAACGCTTTGGCGGCATCCTAAGGTTGCAATCCCGCAATTCTATTGCAGATATCTTTATTCCTCTTATGTGCTATGATTAACTTGCAATGAAAAGCAATAAAAAAGTGACCAGTAAGAAGGCAAAGTCGTTCGCTAAAGGCGTACTGAAGAAAACGGAGTCATTCGCTAAGCAAGCCAACAAAAAAGCTGGCAAAATGGTGAAAGAGATCCAGAAGGCAGAAAAGAAAGGACGGCCTCAACGTGAAAAATACAAGCGGGAAGCTAAGAAGGTTGGGGAGAAAATCAACAAGATAAGCAATGATGTCATTGGAACCATAAAGAAAGATTTGAACGGATAAAAATTATCCAATATCATTCGCTTGTGGTCGATTGGATAATTAGATGCAAATAAAAATATGCAAAAAAATACACTCTTAATAATAGGCATTATCTTGCTGGTACTCGGGCTGATAGGTCTTGTATCCAGTTTTTCTACATTCCTGATGTGGGCTCTCGTGATTTTAGGCATCGTCGGCGTGGCCCTGGGCTGGTTAGCCAGGGGTAAGGACAAAGAGAATGGCGGAACAAATAAATAAACAGAGTAGGTAGATTAAAAGCACCCAATGACATTGGGTGCTTTTTGTTAAAGCTACTGACGCATTTGCTAACTTAGCATCGGGCGGGTAAAATTGCCGAAAGGAACACATGAAGCTCTCTATCGGTATCGTGGGTCTTCCGAACGTGGGGAAAAGCACGCTCTTCAAGCTCATCACCAAGCAGGAGGTGCACATCGCAAACTATCCTTTCGCGACGATAGATCCGAACGTGGGCGTGGTCGCCGTGCCGGACGAACGGGTGGATAAGCTCGCCGACCTCACGCATTCAAAAAAGAAGATACCGGCCGTCGTGGAATTTTTTGACATTGCCGGTCTCGTGAAGGGCGCCAACAAGGGCGAGGGATTGGGGAACCAATTCCTGGCGAACATCCGGAGCGTTCAGGCCATCGTCCACATTGTCCGCTGTTTCAAACAGGGAGACATCGTCCACGTGGACGGCGAGGTGGACCCGGTCCGCGACATTGAGACCATAGAAACGGAACTTATCTTCAAGGACTTGGATACTCTTGAGCGGGCGATGGGCAAAGCCGAAGGAGAGGCCAGGAGCGGCAACAAGGAGGCCATCGCCAATTTGGAGACGCTGAAGCGCGCCAAAGAGGTTTTGGAATCGGAGGCGCTACTCGCGCTTGAGGGCCACGCCGACATTTTGGACAATCCGAAAGTGAACGAGCTCCAGCTCCTCACGGCCAAGCCCCAGCTTTTCCTTTTGAACGGTTCGCCGGACGAGGTGCCGGATGCAGTGAAGGAGAAGATAAAAGGAATGGGATTTGAATATGTCGTCGCGAACCTGGCGGACGAGACGGCCGTGCCGGACCTGATCCGGGCCGCCTACGCCATTTTGAACCTCATCAGTTTCTTTACGACCGGCGAAGACGAGACGCGGGCCTGGACGATAGAAAAGGGGACCAAGGCGCCGCAGGCCGCGGGCGTCATCCACACCGATTTTGAACATAAATTCATCCGGGCCGAAGTGGTGAACTGGCAAAAGCTCATTGAAGCTAGCAGCTGGTCATCGGCCAAGCAGAAAGGATGGCTGCGCCTGGAAGGCAAGGACTATGTTGTCCAAGATGGCGACGTCATAGAGGTCCGCCACGGATAATTTGCTCGTCCTGACGACGCTAAAAAGTGAGCGCTCCGGGCCGCTTGGCCAAGTCTTACGCACTTTTTAGCGTGTCAGGACTCGCTTGTGTTTTCAACTGCTTGGCGACGCGATTTGCTCGGCTATTTTGAAACCGTCTCCGATATACTCATTCGAATAAGATTTGTTCTGTCGATATATGCCTTTTTCGGTAGGCCAAACATAGCTGTGTTAAACTAAACTTATGAAAATAGGAACGCTGAATCTTAGGAATTTTCTTGAAGCGGGGGAATACACGAATTACGATGGCAAAAAATACTCTTACACCCAAGAGTTTGTTGATAAGCGAATAGACTATTTTGCGCGGATAATCACCAAAAATAAATTAGGTGCCATATTTTTGCAGGAAGTTGGGTCTGAAAAGCTTTTATCTTCGCTCGCCGGTAAGATCGGCTTTAAATATTTTATGGGCCACGGGGATTTCAGGGGAACAGGTAATGCTGTTCTATACAATCTGCCCAATTGTATTTGCTCGCCGTTTCATCCAACCGGGGATTTGCCGGTCTTCGTGAATGGCGATAAAGATACTTATGCTGGTCGCATAAACTCTAATAGAGAGTTTATCTTACTTGAAACGGAGTATAACGGTTCGCCATTACGTATCATTGGACTTCATATAAAAAGCTCGATTGGCATACCGGAAAAGGACCAAAGCGGGAAACCTAAACCGATTGTCACGCAATTGGATGCGGCCGACGGCCTTATAAGGTCCTCACTGTTTAGAATGTCGGAGGCAAGGAAGTTGAGGGGGTTCGCCGATGACTTGTTTTCCAGAGATAAAAACGCGCAAATCATCATCCTTGGCGATTTCAATTCGCTTAACAACGACTATATTATGAGGATGATAATCGGAGAGCTGAAAGGTGGCGGTGGAACTTTAGCCGATCTATGCGAAATGGTGCCAAAGCGCAAGCGTTTCACTTTTATAAAGGATGGCGATAAGCGTTTCGTTGACCATGTTTTAGCGTCCTATAGCGTCAGGCGGCAAGTTAAACAAGTGAAGATTTTGAATCAGGGATTGAAAAGACAGGGGACGAGCGATGAGGCCCTGATGAAAATTGAAAGCGATCACGCACCGATCATAGTGGAGCTAATGTAGCTAAGCCCCATCCTGCTTGCGTACGCAAAATTAGTGGGTGGTATAATTAATTATACCACCATAAATACCCCTCATTTGTTGGGGTTTTGTTGTGTTTAGTTAGTTCAACAAGTAAGTGCGACACTTTGAGATAATCAAAGTGTATGGCATACAAGCAATTCTCGGTTGAAG
>DAICZV010000026.1:387-10447 GCA_027310975.1 bacterium | reverse complement strand
GTTATATCGCTTTGCGGCGGAAGACGCGGCGGAAGCTCCCCGGCTCGGCCTTGGGTTTCGCTTCGGTGCCTTCCGTCTTTTTAGGCGCTTTGGTCTCTTTGGGAGCCTCGGTCTTATTCTTCTTTTCCTTAGGTTTCTCTTCCACCTTCTTCGGGTGCGTGCGAACCACCGTGAAGCGACTCGGGTGGCTCTTGCCGACGCCCAGAACGAGCGTCACGTGGCAGGTCAGCCGCTGAATGACGGCCGCCGAACCCTTGGCGCGCGGCGTCCAGCGCTTGGAGCGCGGACCGACGTCCACCCGGATAGACCGGATGAAAAGATCGTCCACCTCCAGCTTGTGGTTATTTTTAGCATTAGCAATCCCCGAACGCAACAGTTTAAGGAGCGCGTCCTTCGGGCGGCGGGGCGAGATCATGAGCCGCGCCTCGGCTTCGGAAACCGAAAGCCCTTTCAAAGAGTCGGCAAGAAGCCGCGCCTTGCGGGGCGGGATGCGGAGATACTTCAATGTGACGGTCAGATTTTCCATGGCCTATTTTTTACCGTTGCCTCCGGCGGTCTGAGCGGCTGGCGCCGCGGCGGGGCCGCCTTTCTCAATGTCGCGCTGCATCTTGCCGCCGTGTTTGACGAACTTGCGGGTCGGTGAAAACTCTCCGAGGCGGTGTCCCACCATATCCTCCGAAACGCGTACTTCTATGAAATCCTTGCCGTTATGGACGGCAAAGGCGAAGCCGACCATCTCCGGCGAGATCTCGCTCGCGCGGGACCAGGTCTTGATGGACGCGGCATCGGCCGGTTTCTTGCCGGCGATCTTTTTGACGAGCTTGGGGTCAACCCAAGGTCCTTTTTTTGCGCTTCTGCTCATATGTTTATCTTATTTTCGGCCGGCGCTTCACTATCATCTGATTGGACCATTTATTCTTGCGGCGAGTCTTGTGGCCGCCGGTTATTTTACCCCATTTGGTCTTCGGCCGCTTGGTGCCGCGCGGCTGACGGCCCTCGCCTCCGCCGTATGGATGGTCGCGGGGGTTCATGGCGCTGCCGCGCACCGTGGGACGAATTCCGAGCCAGCGCGTGCGGCCGGCCTTGCCGATGGTGACCAGATTGGATTCGGGATTGGAAACGGAGCCGATCGTGGCGTAGCAGTCCCACTTGAGCTTGCGAACTTCGCCCGAAGGCATCTTCAAATGGGTAAAGCCGTCCTCGTGGGCCAAAACCTGGATGGCGAGACCGGCGCTCCGGCCCAATTGTCCGCCGTGGCCGGGGAAGAACTCTATGTTATGCACGAACATGCCGATGGGCACGCGCTTCAAAACGGTGCGGTTCCCCACCTCAAGAGGAGCTTCCGGTCCGGAAATTATCTTCGCGCCGACCGCCAGTCCGTGCGGAGCCAAAATGTAGCGGCGGTCGCCGTCGGCATAGATGACGCGCGCGATGAAAGCCGTGCGATACGGGTCGTACTCTATCGCCTCAACCTTAGCCGGAATGCCGAACTTGTTCTGTTTAAAATCTATCTCGCGGTATGTCCGCTTATTGCCGCCGCCCTGGTGGCGCATTGTAATGCGGCCCTGGTTGTTCCGGCCGGCATTATTTTTGAGGCGCTTGGTCAGACTCTTCAACGGCTTAACGTCGGAAAGCGAACTGTAGTCCGCTATCGTCATGTGCCGGCGAGAAGGGCTGGTAGGGTTAAAAGATCTCATGTTATTGGATATCTATTTTTTCACCGGCCTTCAAAGTGACGATGGCCTTCTTTTGGACCATTTTGTGGCTCAGGATGCCGCGGAAATGTTTTTGCTTGCCGGTCATGCGCACGACGTTCACCGCCTGGACGTGCACCCCGTACCGGCGTTCCACCTCCTGCCGAATGGCGGGCTTGGTCGCTTCCGGAGCGACGGCAAAGACGAACTGGCTCCGCGCGCCGCCGATCAAGGCCTTTTCCGATATCCAGGGCCTCTGCAAAATGGCGTAGTTCACGCGACGCGGCGCCGCCGGAGCTTTGGCTTCGGGCGCTTTGACGGCCGCGGGTTTGACCGCCGGGGCCTTTATTTCCGCCGCCGGCTTCGCCGCCTTGTTTTTATCGGATTTAAACAGACTCATGTTCGTATTTCTTTATAAGTTCCAAAACGGCCTCTTTTTCAAAAAAGACGTACTTATGGCTCACGCAATCGTAGATGTTCAAATTGTTCACCGTGCACACTTCAACCTTCGGCAGGTTGCGCGCCGCCCGCAAGAGATCCTTGTTGGACTTGGCGCCGACGATAAGCAGGCTCGCGGGCTTTTTAAAGAAATGCTTGAGGGTATCGGCGACGTTCTTTGTCTTGGGCGCGGAGAGCGCAAGCTCGTCCACGATTTTTATCTCGTCCTGGAGCTTTTTGGAAAGCACGGAAAAGAGCGCGAGGCGCTGCATCTTCTTGTTGACCTTCTTCACGTAGGATTTTTCATTCCGGGGACCGTGAGTCACTCCGCCGCCGATCCATATCGGCGAACGAGAAGAGCCGTGCCGCGAGTGACCGGTGTGCTTTTGGTTCCAGGGCTTTTTGCCGCCGCCCCGGACTTCGCCGCGGTCCTTCGTGTGGGCCCAAGGACGGCGCAGATTGGACGTGAAAGCCATGACGACCTGGTGCACCAAATCGGCGTTCCACTTGGCGCCGAAGAATTTTTCCGGGAGTTCCATCTCGCCGGATTTCTTGTTGGTTTTGTCGTAAACTTCCACTTTCATTGTCTTATTTCTTCCGTATCTCCACTCTTCCGCCGACCGCGCCCGGCACCGCGCCTTTCAATGAGACGGTCCTTTGTTCGGCGGCCACTTCGGCAACCGCAAGGTTCCTCACCGTCACGCGTTCCACGCCCATGTGGCCGGCCATGCGGCGGCCGGGAATAACGCGCTGAGGCGCCGTGGCGCCGATTGAGCCCGGAGCCCGCAAGCGGTTCTTTTGGCCGTGGGTTTTAGGACCGCCGTGAAAACCGTAGCGCTTCACGACGCCGGCAAAACCGCGGCCCTTGCTCGTGCCGCTCACGTCAACAAAATCGCCGGTCTTGAGCTCGCCCAAGTCGGCTTTTTCGTCCATTTTGACGACCGTAATCGGCACGGCGACATCGCCCTGCCAGACCTGCGTCATTTTCATTTTTTTACCGCTTAATTTAAGCATGGTTTCCTTTTGTTGGACCTTCGCTCACGACAAGGCAATAAGAAGCTTCGCTTCTTCGTTGACTTGCTAGCTCGGCAGTGCAAGAGCATCGCTTTTGCCCTGCTCTCGCTACGCTGCGTCAATAAAACAACCGAGACGAGCCCGGTTTTCCCCTTTGGCTACCTGTCTCTTTGTAATGTGTATTCTAATCTATTTCGCCAAAAATAGTCAACCCCGCACTTTTGGAGGATTGAAATCAGCATAATCACCGGATTTATAGCCTGTTATTTACAAATAATAACCATATTCCCAAGTCGTATAACTGCTCAAAATTCGCCCTTGCGCATCCTCCAAAGGTGCGGGGTCAACCCCCGCATTAAAAGCCGAAAAAAAGCCCCTCCCGAATATCGGAGGGGCTTGCCTAACGGACTGATGTTGATGGCTCGGCGATAAGCAAAAGCGCCTATGAGGCCTTGGATCACAGGGCATTCCAGGTAGATTATCTCCATCGATGCCTGGTTGAGCCCGGCCTCCGCCTTCCCGCAGTTGTTTCGGTGGATTTGGCTGCGGAAGTTGCCTTGATCGGCAGGCGGTTCGGCGCCCGAGCCCTTCAGCCGTTCAGGCGGATTTTTTAACGACATCTGCCTGTTTCCGGCTGCATCTTTTGACAAAGACGTCTGTGAAATAGTACCGGCCGTCGGCGCCCGCCACGAGATATGGGAAGGATTCGCAAATCTCGCCGAAACCGCCATCATCTTCCCATAAACCCATCATGCCGAAGAACATCTTATTCGGGTCAAAATTGACCGACCTGGAGTACTTGAAAAGGTCATCAATCGTGAATGGTATCCACCCGTCGCGCGACTGACAGAAACGCACAAGATTACGCGCCGTTTCTTCAAGCTCAAATTTGCCCAAAAATATCTCGCGCGTATCAATACTCTTTGGCCTCACAGGGTAGGTCGGATGGCCCGATGTTTCAGCGATTACGCTGAACGTGGGGCGTTTTAATCTAGCTGACATAATCGCTCCCTTCTTTAGCGTTTTGTAAAATTTATTTCCACCCTCAAAGTACCACCCGTCCGGCAACTTGGCAATATCGCTGGACACGCTTTCAGTAACGTGATAAACCATAAATCTGGTTAATCAGCCATTTTAAAACAAAAGAGGAGCGTAAGATGATAGTAGCTGGTGTTTTAATGAAGAAAAGGCCACGGGAAATAGTCGTTGTTGACGCAAGCCGTGGTGGTCACAAAGAGGGGCATTGCACCGGGTGCGGCGCATCCGGAAAGCTATTCGGCTACGGATATCCCAGCAGATCAAAGAATATACCGCCGGGGTTCTTGCAGCATATGAGCAGCTGTAGCATGAACGAGATTTTGAACGAGGACGGCAGTTTGAAAGATTAACTGCACGCATTTATATCAAGAATAGGAACGGCCGCCCGTTCCTTTTTTATTTCTCAAAACTTTATCCCCTAAAAACCCGCTGGCGGGGGGCATTTAGGTAAGCGACGCTTTCCCGCGCTTTTGGCGAATAAGGCTCGGGTAGGCCGTGGGCATACTCGGCGCCAATCCGCTACGTAAGCGTAGCGGAGGGGCCGGCCGAGTGGCGTGCCGCATGAGCCGAGAGAGCGGGAAAGCGGAGCAACGAAAAACCCGCCGTGAGGCGGGTTTTTCTTCTTTCTTTCCTAGCTCATCTTTATCTCCACATCCACTCCCGAAGGCAAGTTCAAATCCGTGAGCGATTCTATCACCTTCTGTTCCGGGTTCAAGATGTCTATCAAGCGCTTGTGCACCCGAAGCTCGAATTGTTCGCGCGATTTCTTGTGCACGAACGTGGAGCGATTCACGGTATACTTCTTGAATTCCGTGGGGAGCGGGGTCGGTCCCACGACCTCTCCACCCTGCCGCCGGATAGCCTCAATGATCTGCTTCACCGAATTGTCGATGAGCTTCGGATCGTAGGCCTTGACCTTGATCCTCAGGACCGCGTTCTGAATTTGTTCGTCTTTCTTTGGCATGTGGTGTTGTGGAAGGTACTGCTAGGTTTTTTTCTTTTACTTGATTATCTTCGTGACCGCGCCAGCGCCTACCGTCTTTCCGCCTTCGCGGATGGCGAAGCGCTGCTTCTCTTCCAAGGCCACCGGAGCGATGAGCTTCACCGTGATGCTCGTCGTGTCGCCCGGCATGACCATTTCGGTCCCCTGCTTCAAGGTCACATCGCCGGTCACGTCCGTCGTGCGGATGTAGAACTGCGGTTTGTAGCCGTTAAAGAACGGGGTATGGCGGCCGCCTTCCTCTTTAGAAAGGACATAAACCTCCGCCTCAAATTCGGTGTGCGGGGTGACGGAACCGGGCTTCGCGATGACCTGGCCGCGCTCCACGTCCTCCTTCTTGAGTCCGCGAAGCAAAATGCCAACGTTATCGCCCGCCTGGCCTTCGTCCAACGTCTTCTGGAACATTTCAATGCCAGTGACAACCGTCTTTTGGGTCGGCTTTAAGCCGATGAGCTCAACTTCGTCGTTCACATGAATGACGCCGCGCTCTACCCGGCCGGTCGTAACCGTACCGCGGCCTTCAATGGAGAAGATGTCTTCTATCGGCATCAGGAACGGCTTGTCCGTCTCGCGAACCGGGTCGGGAATGTAGTCGTCCAAAGCCTTCACGAGGTCCAAAATGGGCTTCGCCGCTTCGTCGTCAGCCGACTTGGTTTCCAGAGCCTTCAAAGCCGAACCGCGGATGACGGGCGCGTTATCGCCGTCAAAGTGGTACTTCTTGAGGAGTTCGCGAACCTCGGATTCAACGAGGTCAATGAGCTCCGGATCGTCCACCATGTCGCACTTGTTGAGGAAGACCACGATCTTCGGCACACCGACCTGGTAGGCCAAAAGGATGTGCTCCCTGGTCTGCGGCATCGGGCCGTCGGTCGCGGCGACCACGAGTATCGCACCGTCCATCTGGGCGGCGCCGGTGATCATGTTCTTGATGTAGTCGGCGTGGCCCGGAGCGTCAATGTGCGCGTAGTGGCGCTTCTCCGACTCGTACTCGCTGTGGTGAAGGGCAATGGTGATACCGCGAGCCTTCTCTTCCGGCGCGTTGTCTATCTGGTCCACCGCCTCTTCCTTCTTGGCGAGACCCTTCATGTGCAACACATGGGTAATGGCGGCCGTGAGGGTCGTCTTGCCGTGGTCAACGTGGCCGATAGTGCCGACGTTCACGTGAGGCTTGGTTCTGACGTATTTTTCTTTTTCTGCCATGTTATTTTTGTTTTTATATTTTCGACCTTGTGTATTCTATATTATAAACTTCGTGGTTTCAATCTTCGGGGATTTCTATGAAAAAGTCAACCCCGCACCTTTGGATATCTTCATTAGCACTAGGTTATTTAAGGTCTTTATCTTAGAAGAATTACCAAAGGTGCGTGGTCAAGCTATGCCTCATTTCTTCCTCCCTTCTATGATGGCCGCGGCGACGTTCCCCGGCACCTCCTCATAATGGCTGAACTCCATGGTGAATGAGCCGCGGCCCTGGGTCATGGAACGGAGAGCGGTGGAATAGCCGAACATCTCGGCCAAAGGCACGTCCGCGTCAATGACGCGCACGGTGCCGCGCTCGCCCATCGCCTTGATGCGGCCGCGCTTGGACGAAAGGTCGCCCGTCACGTCGCCCAGGAAATCCGGCGGCGCGATGGTCTGAACCTTCATGATGGGTTCCAAAAGAACGAGTTTCGCCTGGGTGCAGGCCTCTTGAAGAGCCATGGAACCGGCGACCTTGAAGGCGAACTCCGAAGAGTCCACTTCATGGAAGGAACCGTCAAAAAGAGTGACCTTCAGGTCTATTAAGGGATACCCGGCGAGGATGCCGCGGCCCAACGCCTCCCGAATACCTTTCTCGGCGGCCGGAATAAACTCCTGCGGAATGGAACCGCCCTTGATGGCGTCCACGAACTCAAAACCAGTGCCGCGTTCCATCGGCTCAACTTTAAGCCAGACGTGGCCATACTGGCCGCGGCCGCCGGACTGGCGGATGTATTTCCCTTCTGCTTCGGCCTTGCCCTTGATGGTCTCCTTATAGGCGACCTGCGGCCGGCCGACATTCGCTTCCACGCTGAATTCGCGCTTCATGCGGTCCACGATTATCTCCAAGTGCAGTTCGCCCATGCCGGAAATAATGGTCTCGCCCGTATCGGGGTCGCCCGCGACCCGGAATGTCGGGTCCTCTTCCGCCAGGCGGTGGAGCGCAATGCCCATCTTCTCCTGGTCGGCCTTGGTCTTGGGTTCAATGCGGACGGAAATGACCGGCTCGGGGAAGGTAATGGTTTCAAGCAGAATGGGGTGCTCCGGATCCGTCAAAGTGTCGCCGGTCGTTGTGTTCTTAAGACCCACGATGGCGCCCAAATCGCCCGCGTATATCTCCTCCACCTCTTCGCGGTGGTTGGCGTGCATCCGGACGATGCGGCCGATGCGTTCCTGGTTGTTCTTAGTTGAGTTCAAAATGTAGCTGCCGCGATTCAGAGTGCCGGAATAAACGCGGAAATAGGTCAGGGAACCGACGAAAGGATCGGCGGCCACTTTAAAGGCCAGGGCCGCCAAGGGCTCGTCGTCCTTCGGATGGCGCTCTTCCTCCGCGTGCGTGGAGGGTTCCGTGCCTTTGATGGGCGGCATGTCGGCCGGCGACGGCAGGTAGTCCACGACCGCGTCCAAAACGAGCTGGACGCCCTTATTCTTCAAAGCCGAACCGCAGAAGACCGGCACCAGGTCGTTCGCAATGGTCGCCTTGCGCAGGACCCGTTTGAGGTCCGCAATGGCCGGCTCCTTGCCTTCCAGATACGAGGCCATCAAGGCGTCGTCCTTTTCCACGATCTTCTCAATAAGTTCGTGGCGGCGCTTGGTTGCGTCGGCTTTCAAATTCTCCGGCACCTCCCCTTCCACTATCTTTTCACCGTGCTCGCCATCAAAGCGGTAGGCCTTCATCTTCAAAAGGTCAACGACGCCTTCAAACTTGTCTTCCAATCCGATGGGGATCTGAAGCGCGATGGCATGGGGCGTCAGGCGCTCCAAGATGGACTTGAAGCTGAAGTCAAAGCTCGCGCCGGTGCGGTCTAATTTATTAATAAAACAAATGCGCGGCGTTTTATATTCGTCGGCGTAGTGCCAGTTGGTCTCGGACTGCGGTTCTACGCCCGCCACGCCGTCAAAGACGACAACCGCGCCGTCCAGAACGCGCAAAGAGCGCTTCACCTCAACGGTGAAATCAATGTGGCCCGGCGTATCTATCAAATTGAAGCGGTGCTCGTGGGCTTTGTCACCGGCGCTTTCGGTCGGGGTCCAAAAGCAGGTCGTCGCAGCCGAAGTAATGGTAATGCCACGCTCGCGCTCCTGTTCCATCCAGTCCATGACCGTGTCCCCTTCGTGGACCTCGCCGATCTTATGGGCGACGCCAGTATAGAAAAGAATCCGTTCCGAAACGGTCGTCTTGCCGGCATCAATATGGGCAATAATGCCGAAATCTCTAACCTTATCTATAGGGTATTGGCGGGGCATACGGAGATTATCGGGTTATCGGATATAGCTCGCGAACGCCCGGTTCGCCTCCGCCATTCTGTGCGTGTCCTGTTTCTTTTTAATGGCCGAACCTTCGTTCTTGGCGGCCAAAATAAGCTCTTCGGCGAGCTTTGCAGCCATCGGCTTGCCCTTCTTCGCGCGCGCCGCGGCGATTATCCAGTGGGTTGCGAGGAAGAACTTGCGCTCGGGCCTCACCTCGCGCGGAATCTGGTAGTTGGCGCCGCCGATGCGTTTGGAGGCGACTTCAAGAAGCGGGGTCGCGTTCTCAAGCGCCTTTTCAAAGACCGTTATCGGGTCTTCCTTTGTCTGCTCCCGAATGTTCTCCAGGGCGCCGTAAAACACCTTCTCCGCCGCGGTCTTTTTTCCGCCCGTCATCAAATAGTTGATGAAGCGGCCGATATCAACGCGGTCGTATTTGTAATCCGGGCTCTTTTCAGTTTTTTTGAAATTTTTGCGTCTCATAATCGATACTTTATACTTTATACTTTCTACTTGATACTAACTACTTTTTAGAGTGTTTGGCGCCGTACTTGCTCCTTTGCTGTTTCCGCGCATTTACGCCCTGGGTGTCCAAAACGCCGCGCACGATGTGGTACCGGACGCCCGGCAGGTCCTTCACGCGGCCGCCGCGGATCATGACGACCGAGTGTTCCTGCAAATTGTGGCCTTCGCCCGGAATGTAGGCTGTAACTTCCATGCCGTTCGTGAGGCGAACGCGGGCCACCTTCCGGAGGGCCGAGTTCGGTTTCTTCGGCGTCGTTGTGAAGACCTTAACGCAAACTCCCCGCTTGAATGGCGAAGCCGATTCCACCGGCCGGTTTTTCAGATAATTAAAATAAGAATCCAGGGCCGGCGCTTTGGATTTTTTCCCGGTCGCAGTGCGACCGTACTTGATTAGCTGATGGACTGTCGGCATATGAGAGACGCCTATAAATGTAGCAAACGCGCGATATTTGTCAAATTAGCGCTAGAACCCGAGGAGGAAGTTCGCGATGCCGAAAATTATGGGACTGATGATGGCAAAGCCAAAGAAGATAAAAGCGATGAGAATGAACCAGCCGTAAGGGTTGTTCTCGCGGAAAAATACTTTGAAACTGCCCCATGAATCCGGCATAAAAGCCATCGCGACCTTGGCGCCGTCCAAAGGCGGAATGGGCACGAGGTTGAAAACGGCCAGAATGACGTTTATGACCACGATGGTCTCAATTAACTGGCCCAAGGCCAAGCCGAAAGCGCCGAGATTCAAAACGGCGACGACGTGAAAAATGACCGCGAAGACGACGGCGATGGCGAAGTTAGAAAGCGGCCCCGCGGCCGCTATCATGGCCGCCCCCTTTTCCGGGTCTTTGAGGTTATAAGGGTTGTAAGG
>DAICZV010000026.1:0-377 GCA_027310975.1 bacterium | reverse complement strand
ACGGCACGGGCTTGGCCCAGCCGAAGATGATGCCGCCGGGGACGAGAGCCAGCAGAAGCGGCAGAATGACCGAACCGAAGGGGTCCAGGTGCTTCAAGGGGTTCAGCGTCAGCCGGCCCATGAGGCGCGCCGTCGGGTCGCCGAGCTTGTCGGCCACGACGCCGTGCATCACTTCGTGGATGACGGCGGAAAATATCAAGACGATAACGGAAAATATGACGAGCATACCTTTATCATAGAATAAATCCACCAAGCGAAAAAGTGTGCGCTCCGGGCCTCCGCCAGTTAGCGGATGGCCAAGTCTTACCCACTTTTTCATCTCGGCGGATTTATTTCAGGTGTTAAAATGATACAATTAAATTAATGAAAAACAGTAC
>DAICZV010000025.1:6849-11044 GCA_027310975.1 bacterium | reverse complement strand
CTTGGAATTTGGAATTTATACACATATGGCAAAAATATTAGGAATTGACTTGGGGACGACGAACTCGGCGGTAGCCGTAATGGAAGGCGGCGAGCCGAAGGTCTTGGAAAACAGCGAGGGTCTGCGGACCACGCCTTCCATTGTGGCCTTGAGCAAGTCGGGCGAACGCCTGGCGGGGCTTTTGGCCAAGCGCCAGGCCGTCGTGAATCCGAAAAACACCATCTATTCGGTGAAGCGCCTCATCGGGCGCAAGTGGGACGACCCGGAGGTCCAGCGCGACCAGAAGTACCTGCCGTATTCCATTCGGAAGAGCGAGACGGGCGGCGTGGAGATAGAGATGGGCGAAAGATGGTACAAGCCGGAAGAAATCTCGGCCATGGTCCTCCAGAAGCTCAAAGCCGACGCCGAAGCCAAGCTCGGCGAGACGGTCACCGAAGCCGTCATCACCGTGCCGGCCTACTTTGACGATTCGCAAAGGCAGGCGACCAAGAACGCCGGCGAGATCGCCGGTTTCACCGTGAAACGCATTCTAAACGAGCCGACGGCCGCGGCCCTCGCCTACGGCATGAACAAGCAGAAGAACGAGAAGATCTGCGTCTACGACTTCGGCGGCGGCACTTTTGACATCTCCATCTTGGAGGTCGGGGACGACACCGTAGAAGTGAAGGCGACTGGCGGCGACACCCATTTGGGCGGCGACGATTTTGACCGGACGATAATTGAATATCTCGTCGCGGAATACAAGAAGCAGGAAGGGGCGGACATTTCCAAGGACACTCTGGCTCTGCAGCGCCTCAAAGAGGCGGCCGAGCGCGCCAAGCACGAACTTTCCACCGCGACGGAGACGGAGATAAACCTGCCGTACGTCACTTCCGACGCCTCGGGTCCGAAGCACTTTTTGATGAAGCTCACCCGGGCGAAACTGGAGTCCCTCGTCCAGGAATACATTGACCATTCCATTGACCTCGTGAAGACGGCCGTGACGGCCCCGGCCCCGAAGGGCGCGGGCTTGAAGCTCAGCGACATCAACGAGGTCGTGATGGTGGGCGGCCAGACGCGCATGCCGGCCATCCAGGAGGCCGTGAAGAAGCTTTTCGGCAAAGACCCGCACCAGGGCATTAACCCGGACGAGGTGGTGGCCGTCGGGGCCGCCATCCAGGCCGGGGTGCTCCAAGGGGACGTTAAAGACATCCTCCTTTTGGACGTGACTCCGCTTACATTGAGCATTGAAACCTTGGGCGGCGTCGCGACTCCGATGATCCAAAAGAACACCACCGTGCCGACGGCGAAGACCCAGGTCTTCAGCACGGCCGCCGACAACCAGACCTCGGTGGAGGTCCACGTGGGCCAGGGTGAGCGCCCGATGATGGCCAACAACAAGACCTTGGCGCGCTTCATCTTGGACGGCATTCCGCCCGCGCCGCGGGGCATGCCGCAGGTGGAAGTGAGCTTTGACATAGACGCGAATGGAATCCTCACCGTGAAGGCCAAGGATAAAGGGACGGGCAAGGAGCAGTCGGTGAAGATAGAGGCCTCCACCGCCCTTTCAAAAGAAGAGATAGAACGCCTGAAGAAGGAAGCGGCCGAGCACGCCGAAGAAGACAAGAAGAAGCGGGAGATAATTGACATCCGGAACGGCGCCGAGTCCCTGGTCTACGCCGCGGAAAAGGCCCTCAAAGACGGCGGCGACAAAGTGCCGGCCGAGGTCAAGACCGACGTGGAAGCGAAGATCGCCAAAGTGAAGGAGGTGAAGGACAAGGACGACGCGGGAGCGATTAAAACCGCGACCGAAGAGCTCTCTGCCGCGCTTCAAAAGATAGGCGAGGCCGTCTATAATAAACCTAATGATGGGAATGACGGGGCCAGCCCTGCAAGTAATTAGCCAGTCGCGGGAAGCGGAGACCGACCGGCACGCTTGGAAGATAATCCTTTGGGCCGCGCTTTCTGCGGCCGCCGGTTTCCTTTTCGTGGCGAGCTTTGAACGCTGGCTGCTCTCTTTCAACAGCTTCTATTTTTGGAGCTTGATAGTGAGCGCCATCGTCTTTTGGTCTTTTGCGACCCTTCAGGTGCTCTTTGTGAAGAGGATCTGGAAGCTCGCCTTGATAACGCTTATTGAATCCGCCGTTCCGCTTTTGGCCTTCTGGCCGAACATCTATCCCGCGCCGTCCTTAGTGCTTCTCGGAGGCGCCGGGGCGGCCTTTATCCTTTCTTTCTTCGCCATGCACCGGGGGCGCTCGTTCGCCCTAAACAGCGTGGAGCTGAGGTTCTTTGACGTCGCCAAGGTCTTTTTGCCGCGGTTCGTCACGGCCTGGCTCGTCTTTCTTTCCGTGCTCTTCTACATGAACTATTTCGTCTGGGGATATTTTTCGCCGAAATTGCAGACGGCCTTTTTGAGCGGGACCGTCACCGCCGCCGCGCCCATCCTCAAGATCTGGGTCCCCGGATTTGCACTGGATATTTCGGTCAATGATTTTTTTCAGAACGTCGCCCGGGCGGAACTCTCCAAGGGCAAGTACAATCCGCTCGGCACGAGCGATAAGAACTTTACGGTCACTTTTGCCCAGCTTTCCGCCAAACAGCAGGACGAGCTTTTGAGCGCGGCGACCCAGTCCCTGGAGCAGGCCTTTACTACGCGCTTCGGGAAGTTTGACCCCAGCGAGTCCATGCTCCAGTTTTCCGATAACCTTATCGCCACTTACGCCCAGGACCTCATCGGCCGGACCGGATGGCTCACGCCGGTTTTGATTGCGGCCGCCGTCTTTTTCGTCTTAAAGGGTTTCGTCGCGCTCTTTTATTGGCTTATCGCTTTCATCGCCTTCGTCATATTTAAAATAGCGATTGTCACGGGATTCGCCGCGACAACCGTTGAATCGCGGAGCCGCGAGTTCGTGCTTCTTCCGTAAAAATGAACAAGGATTATTACCAGGTCCTCGGGGTGGATAAAACCGCCTCGGAGGAGGATATCAAAAAGGCCTACCGCAAGCTCGCGCACCAGCACCACCCGGACAAAGCCGGCGGCGACGAGAAGAAGTTCAAAGAGATAAACGAGGCCTACCAGGTTCTAGGGAACAAGGAAAAGCGTTCCCAGTACGACCGTTTCGGCTCGTCCTTTGACCAGGGCGGCTTTCCGGGCGGGGGCGCCGGGCCTTTTCCGGGCGGTTTCCCCGGCGGGTTTCCGGGCGGCGCAAGCTGGGGAGGCGGCGCGGAGGACATGAACGACATTTTTGAGAGCATCTTTGAACAGTTCGGCGGCGGTCGGCGCCGGACCTATTCAGCCGGCCGGGACATTGAGGTTATTCAAGAAATAACGCTGGAAGAGGTTTTGACCGGGGTAAATCGCCACTTGAGCCTTAAAACTTACGTGCCGTGCGCCGTTTGCGGCGGTTTGGGTTACGACAAGAAACAGGGGACGTCCCAGTGCACGACCTGCCGGGGACGGGGCGAGATAAAGGTGGAGCGCCGGACCTTCTTCGGCAATTTCGCCCAGGTCAGATCGTGTCCGGATTGCGGCGGGAGCGGCGAGCTGCCCAAGGCACCCTGCAACGAATGCAAGGGGAAGGGGCGCGCGATCGGCCGGAAAGAACTGGACGTCCAGATAGCGCCGGGCATTGAAGATGGACAGATAATCAAACTTTCTGGCGCGGGCGAGGCGGGCGAAAAAAGCGGCGGGAGCGGCGACCTTTACGTCGTCGTGCGGGTGAAGCCCCACCCCGTCTTCAAGCGCC
Organism: bacterium; assembly: GCA_027310975.1. GTDB lineage: Bacteria > Patescibacteriota > Minisyncoccia > UBA6257 > GWB1-50-10 > JAMCRC01. The sequence goes on along the minus strand of DAICZV010000025.1, from coordinate 7,319 downwards.
AGAAGGCCGACCTTTACGCCGTAAAGTCGGTGAATATCGCGGATGCTCTTTTGGGCAAGGAACTGACGCTGGAAGGCCTGGGCGGCGAGAAGCTGAAGGTGGAGATACCCAAGGGCTTCGGATTGCAGGAAAAACTCCGCGTGTCCGGCAAGGGCCTGCCGCGCTTCGGCGGCGGCGCCCGCGGCGACGTTTACATTACGCTTGACGTGCACCTGCCTAAGCACCTTTCGGAAAAGGCGAAGAAACTTCTTGAAGATCTGGAAGGGGAAATATAATGAAGCATAACAATGCCAACGTCGCGGTTTTATTCATTTTAATTTTTATTCTTGCCGGGCTTGGTATCGTAGCGATTAATAAATTGGTGAAATCGGCCAATCCAGTCGTTTCCGGGGTCACTGGACCGATTTCTGTTGCATCAAGCGTCACGCCTATCCCGAATATCGTCGTAAGTTCTTCCGATACATTCGTTT
>DAICZV010000025.1:0-6839 GCA_027310975.1 bacterium | reverse complement strand
TAAATATTTCACCGAGAAAAGGAATATACCTGCGGCCAACCTTGTATATGTCAATGCCACGACGAGCGAAGAAATAAGCGCCGCCGAATTTCAGAATTTACGTTCGCAAATTGAATCGTATATCTTGGCTAATGATTTTAAAAACAGAATCGATTATATCGTCACGACAAAAGGGATCCCTCTAAAAGTTAAAAGAAACGGATCCGACTACAATCAAGCATCCGCTTCCGTGGACAGTGAACTGACGCTGATTCTTTCTTCTTCCAGCCCTTCTATAGGGGCAGCTGGAAGACTAATGTCGCCATATTACTTTAGGGATTATCAAGACTTAGCTCATTTCAGCAGAGGGGAATATGGCATTTACCTCGTGACGCGGCTGGATGGATACACGGTATCCGATGTTGAACGCCTGATTGATAAGGGGAACGCCGCAGTGCCATTCACTTCATCTACCAAATTTGTTTTTGATGAAGATCCTGCATGGAATAATGATCCATTGAATTATGGCATGGCTGATACGGCAAATTCTTTAATTGGTCGTGGCCTAAATGTCTTACTTGATACGACAACCGATTATCTTGTGAATCAACAGGACGTAGTGGGTTACGTCAGTTGGGGTAGCAACGATCATAACGTTGCTAGCAGTACCATTCACGCCGATCCCCGCAACACATGGCATGCAGGCGGTATCGCCGTGACCTTTGTCTCCACTTCAGCCAGGACCTTCAACTGGCCCCCCGCATATGGTCAGTCGTTGATCGCGGATCTGATCGCCGAAGGTGCGACCGGTGCAGAAGGCTACGCTTACGAACCATACGCTTCGTCCATGCCCAACTTAATGACACTTTTCACCGCTTATACTAGCGGATACAATCTAGCCGAGAGCTTTTACGCATCCTCGCCTTACCTTTCGTGGATGGGAGTGGTTATCGGAGACCCGAAGGAAACTATTGTGGTCAACGAGTCAAAAAAGTATAATTCAAATAATGAGTAAAAGAGGCTTTGCGGCAATACCGTTGATTATCGTAGTACTTCTCGCCATAGTGGCGGTAAGTGGTTATCTTTTGTTCGGCCCAAAAACAGGGGAACCCTTATTCCAAACGCCGAATTCAATCGCCACATCCACGCCGATAGATACTTCCGGCTGGCAGACGTACACTAATTCTCAATATGGTTTTGAACTAAAATATCCCACCGATTGGAAAAGTCAACGCGCTTTTGGCTTGCCAATGATTTTGAAGATAGTGCCTCAAACAGATACATCCCATTGTGTCGATAATGATTTACACAACTGTGATGATCTAGGACAGGTCTTCGCGGTTCGTACAATCGGCGCTCTTGATGCGGGAAAGAATGTTGATTGGCGTATAGGCGCTGGGTATCGGTCATCGGTTTTTGAAAAGTTAGTTTATGAGAATGGGCTCAATGTCGTGATGACAGCGCCATCGTCCGGCTTAGAACAGACCGAAGATGCCATACTTTCAACGTTTAAAACGTTTAAATCGGTCGCACCTTCTTCTACTAAATCGGTCGCATCTTCTACACTATCGATAATTTCTCCAAACGGTGGAGAAACATTAACCATTGAAAGTACCACCACCATTAAATGGAATCCGGTTGGCGACTATGTCGTTTCCTTGCAATTGCAGACACCAGACGCTAAGAACATGACGGGTTGCCCCGGGTATCAGGCAGGAATACCGGGCCACACTTACGATTGCAGATACTATTTGTTATTCAACGACGCAAGCAATACCGGATCGATTCAATGGACGGTTGGTAAGACTTCAACGGGCGTATCAATTCCGCCAGGGAACTATTATATGAGGGTTCTTTATAGCGAGATGGGCATGGAAGTAGCTCATTACATTTTAGCCCAGGGAGGCAAGGTAGATGCTTACAGTGACAATTATTTCACGATTGTTGCTAAATAAGTTACCGTTCTGCTCCAATCAATCATACTAAACCAAGATGAAACAACTTGGCTTTGAAAACGTAGAAGAAAAAGAGGGCTCCGCGCCGAAACCGAAGGCGAAACGGAAGAAGCGGATAACGACGGATACTGAACGGATACTGACGGATAAGACCGAAAAGAAGATCTGGAAGGTCGGCGAATTTTTGGACTATTGGAACGAGGTCTTCAAGGCGGAGACGTTTACGGTGGAAGGAGAGGTGAGCGACGCCCACGAGCATCCGACCGGCCTTTACTTTACGCTCAAAGACGACGAGGGAGGCGGGGTGATGGACTGCTACATTAATCCCTATCTTTACCGCCGCCTGGGCCTTGCGCTTGAGGCGGGGATGGTCGTCCAGGCGACCGGGGCGGCCAATATTTACAAGCAAAAGGGGCGCTTCAGCTTCCGCGCCGAGACCATCGTGCTCTCGGGCGAGGGTTCGCTCCGCCAGGCCTACGAGCTTTTGAAGAAAAAATTGGAGGCGGAAGGGCTCTTCGCCAGAAAGCGCCCCCTGCCGGAGTTTATTGAACGCATCGGCGTCATCACTTCGCGGACGGGCGCGGTCATTGACGACTTTCGGAAGAATCTGAAGCCGATGGGCCTTTCGCTCTTTTTCAAGGACGTGCGGGTGGAAGGCGCCTCGGCCGCCGACCAGATTATTGAGGCGATAGCGCTTTTGAATCGGGAGGTGCCGGACTTGGACGCCATCGTCCTTATCCGCGGCGGCGGCAGTTTGGAGGATCTTCAGGCCTTCAATAACGAGAACGTCGCCCGGGCAGTCTTTGCCTCGGCGGCGCCCGTGATTGCCGGCATCGGCCATGACCGAGACGTGCCGATAGTATCACTTGTGGCCGACCGCGAGACCTCCACTCCATCCATCGCGGCCCTCGTCGTAAACTCTTCCTGGGACAGGGTTTTTGCGGGACTGCCGGTTTTGGAAAAGGAGCTCTTCGCGGAATTTGAAGGCCTGCTCGCGGGGCTCAAGTCGCTCGTCGCGCTCTCGGCCGAAAAGATGATGGGGCGTTTGAGCGGTCTTGCCACGCGCTACCTGGCGGTCGCTAGAACTATTCGGGAAAAATTCGCGGCGGCCCTGGACGAGACGGTGAAGCGCGCGGCCGTTTTGGAAAAAAGTTTGGCCATGGCGAATCCGGAACGGAACCTCCGCCTCGGTTACAGCCTGGTCTTTGACGCGGCGGGGCGCATCGTCCGGGACGCCGGAACGCTCATGGAGGGGGATGTTTTAAGAACCAAAATGCACCGCGGCGATGTGGAGAGCCGGGTCGCAAAAATAATCAAAACGTGGGAAAATAAGGAAAATGGACAAACCGAAGAATAAAAAGGAAAAGGGGAATATATCGGCCGAGCTGGGCCGCTTGGAGGCGATAGTCGCGTGGTTTGAGGGCCAGGAGGCAGTGGACGTGGAGGAGGGCCTCGTGAAGGTGAAGGAGGGCGCCGCACTCATCAAGGACCTCAAGGTCCGCTTGAAGTCGGTTCAAAACGAGTTCCAGGAGATAAAGAAAGATCTCGCCGAAGAATAACCCGAACCAATGCCGGTGAACCAATGCGCAAGCTGGATAAATATCTCTTAGCGGCGCTCTTCGTCGCTCTCGCGCTACACTATTCCGGCGTTTTGATCGCGTCTTTTGACGGCGGCTTGATGGCCGCGCTGTCCATCGTCGCCACGGCGCCGGTTATTTTAAGCGCCCTCCGGTCGCTCCAGAGGAGAAAGATATCCGTTGATCTTTTGGCGAGCATCGCCCTCGTGGCCTCGCTCCTGACGCAGCAGTGGGCCTCGGCGGTCTTCATCAACCTGATGCTCACTTCGGCGCGGCTTTTCGGCTACTACACCGAAAATAAGGCCCGGGGCGCCATTAAAAGCCTGCTGAAGCTCCGGCCGGAAAAGGCGCGGATAAAAAGGGGCGCGGAAATAATCCAGATACCCATAGACAAGATTGCCGTCGGCGACCTTTTGGTCGTGGAATCCGGCGACCGGATTGCGGTGGACGGCGTGATAGAAGAGGGGGAGGCGAGTATTGACCAGTCGTCCTTGACCGGCGAATCGGTTCCCGTGGCGAGGTCCCGGGGAGACGAGGTTTACAGTTCCACGCTCTCCGTGGCCGGTTCCATCGTCGTCAAAGCGGTCCGGGTCGGCAAGGACACGACCTTGGAAAAGATAATCGGCCTCATTGAAAGTTCTCAAAACGAGAAGGCCGGCATTCGGACCACCGCCGACAAATTCTCTTCCTGGTATATCGCTCTCACGCTCATCGGCGCCGTTGCGGTCTATCTGGCCTTTCGCGATTTGAATCTCCTCCTTTCGCTCCTCCTCGTTGTTTGCGCCGACGACATCGCCGTCGCCGTGCCCATGGCATTTTTGGCGGCCATCGGTTTCGCCGCCCGCCGCGGCGTCATCATCAAGGGCAGCGCTTATTTGGAGGGCCTTTCCAAGGCCAAGATCTTCATTTTGGACAAGACCGGCACCATCACGAGCGGCAAGCTGGCCGTCGTCGGCGTAACCGCCATGCCCGGCTTTACGGAAGAAAAGATCAGAGTGCTCGCCGGCGCCGCGGAAAGTGTTTCGGCGCACCCCGTCGCCAAGGCCATCGTTCGGTACGCCAAAGAGAAAGGAATATCGTTCAAAGAGCCGGAAAAATTCCAGGAAACTCCCGGCAAGGGGCTTGCGGCCGAGTACGGCGGCCGGGCACTTATCGCCGGAAACGCGAACTATCTTGCGGAAAAGAAGATAGCTATGCCGCCCGCCGCCGAGGCGCTCATTCGGCAGGCGGAAGAAAGCGGCTATACGGCGACTCTTATCGGCTACGACGGCAAGCTCGCCGGATTCGTGAGCACGGCGGACGAGGTAAGGCCGCGCGCCCGATCGGTCGTGAAAAAACTCCGCGAGCTCGGCGTTTCAAAAATAGTCATGCTCACGGGCGACAACGAACGGGTGGCGAAGCGGGTGGCGGACGAGGTTGGCGTCACTGAATATCACGCCGCCCTGCTCCCGGCGGATAAGCTCGCATATCTTAAGCGGGACATCTCTTCTTCCGGCAAGCTCGTCATGGTGGGGGACGGCGTGAACGACGCCGCCGCGCTCGCGCTCGCCGACGTCGGCATCGCGATGGGCGCCATCGGTTCGGACGCGGCCATTGAGGCGGCCGATATCGCTTTGATGAGGGACGATCTTGAGGAGATACCCAAGACCATGGAGCTCGGCCTTTACACCCGCCGGGTCGCGAAACAGGATTTTTGGATTTGGGGAGTAACGAATGCCTGCGGGATACTTTTGGTCGCCTTCGGAGTCATCCATCCGGAGGGCGCCGCGGCCTTCAATTTCATCACCGACTTTTTCCCTTTAATGAACTCGCTCCGCCTGTTCAATTTGCACAGGAAATTGAACGTAAAAACCGCCTAGCCACCGCCGGCCGTATTTTGGTAAAATCAATCAGTATGGAAGAGAACATCGTCGGTTTTGAGGATTTTAAGAAGCTGGACCTGCGCGTGGCGCGGGTGACGCTCGCCGAACGCGTGGCGGGCTCCGACAAGCTTTTGCGTCTGGAAGTGGAATTAGACGGGGGAAAACGCCAGATAATCGCCGGCATCGGAAAGGTCTACGAGCCGGAGCTTCTGGTCGGCCGGGAGATAATCATCGTCGCCAACCTGGAGCCGCGGAAGCTCATGGGATTGGAGAGCCAGGGGATGCTCCTTGCGGCCTCGGATGAGGGCGGCCCGTCGCTCCTTACGCCGGACCGGACGGTCGTACCGGGGAGCAAGATATCATGAGGATTGGCGCTCATGTTTCTGCGTCTGGAGGACTGCACAAGGCCTTTGACCGGGCGCAGGCGATCGGCGCGAACTGCATCCAGATATTCGGCTCAACGCCCCGTTCCTTCCAGGTAATTTTTCCGGCCAAGGCCGAGGCGGAGCTTTTCAAGAAAAGACGGAAAGAGACCGGCATCGGGCCGGTCTTTCTGCACGCGCCGTATCTCGTGAACCTCGCGACGCCGGAAGCCGGGGCGCTCAAAAAGTCCATCGCGCTTCTTACGGCCCATTTCAAGATAGCCGAGGCGATCGGCGCCGAAGGCCTTATCTTCCACATTGGTTCCACGCTGGGCAAGCTCGCGCCGGAGGAAGCAGAGCGCCAAGTGGCTGCGGCGATGAAAGCCGTTCTAAAAGGCGTCCCCGGCAAAGTGCATCTGGTCATTGAGAACGCCTCGGGCGGAGGCGGGAAGGTCGGTTCCGCGCCAGACGAGATTGGCCGGATAATGGACCTGGTCTCCTCGCCGCGGGTGAAGGTCTGCATAGACACGGCCCATGCCTTTGAAGCCGGGCTCATCGCCAAATACGACGATGAGAACGTGGAAATGTTCGCCGCCGCGTGGCGGCGCGAGGTCGGGCTGGAAAACCTCGCCGCCCTTCACGTTAACGATTCCAAGACCGTTTTTGATTCCAAAAACGACCGGCACGAAAATATCGGCGAAGGCCATATCGGTCTTGCGGGATTCAAGGCGCTCGCCAAGGAAAAGCACTTCCGCGAACTGCCCTGGCTTCTGGAAGTCCCCGGGTTTACGGGGGACGGGCCGGACAAGCGGAATGTGGACATCCTCAAGAAGTGCTTTTAGAATATCCGCATGAGCAAGACGTCAAAAGTTATATTCAGCGTTCTGGAGAAGGTGCTGATATTCATTGAATCGGTCCTCGCCATCCGCTTTACCCTGCGCCTTTTGGGGGCGAGTGAGGCCGCCTGGATAGTCCGCGTCTTCTACGACGTGAGCTATTTTCTTATCTCCCCGTTCCAGGGGATATTTCCGGATTGGAAGATCGGGGCCGGGATGGTCGTGGATTGGGTAACGGTTTCCGCCGTCATCGCCTACGCCATCGTTT
>DAICZV010000024.1:395-11820 GCA_027310975.1 bacterium | reverse complement strand
GTTTCTCTCGCAGATCATCCGAGTTCTGTAATCCTTGAAAAATTTGCAAAAGGTACAATAGCCAAAACCACAACGTACCCGTTTTCAATAAAATAAGTATGTAAAAGATGAACAAAAAGAAATGGGAACCGCGATAGACTATGAGCAAAGACGATCCAATTAAAGACGAACTTGCCGAAGAAGCTCCAGACGAGGAAGTTGCCGAGCTTATGGAAAATCACGATCTTGATAAGGACACGGCCGAGCGTGTGCAGGAAATTATGGAGGATTTGGGCGTGGATGAGGACGACGCTGTAGAACTCGAGGAACTTCTTTAATTTGTAAAATATGAAAATCTCAAAGGAAAGACTTGAAGAGCTAAGACAAATTTGTAAAAAAGATTTTAACACCGATCTTAATGATCAGGAGTTGCACGATGTCGCTTTTAGCCTGACAGGTTATTATGGCACGCTGGCCAAAATGGCTTCCGAAGATATTGAGAATTTTTTGCGTTTGGAAAAAGAGCCTGACGGATGGGCAATAAATGCCGAATGGGGTACGTGTAGCTTCTGTGGTCTTTATATGTCCATGAAGGAGTCTTGGTTTGATAAATTCGGCTATAAGTGTAAGTTTTGCCAAAGAGCGCTAAAGGAAGGAGTTATTCCGAATTCGGTTTGTAGAAATAAAGGGAGACGGTTTTCATTCGACGACTTGAAGGATATGTTTGGTATCCATCAAAACACCGCTCGATCACTTGTCCGTAAAAGTGATCTTAAGGCTCGAGTAATTTTAAACGATGCCGGTAAAGCACACTTTACTGTTTTCTTAAGGGAGGATAACTATCAGTTTCTAAAAATAGATAAAGACGTACCACCAAGTGAGTCGGAGGAATACGACCAGCAGGTTGCTAAGTGGGCTGAAGACTATAAACAGAGGGTGGCCGAGCAAAATCAAAGCAAGAAAAATAACTGTTAATTTTATGATTAGCATTGAACGAGCAAAAAAGCTGTTAAATAACCCTGACCTTACTGATGCGCAAGTTGAGAAGATTAGGGACGAGATGGCCATGATGGCCGCATTAATGTACGACCAGTATGCAGAAGAGAGAAAACAGCACAAAGAATATGTTGCCAAACGGAATAAATATAAGCCGGAAAATATCAAAGCGATTTTTATCTTGGAGTCTCCGCCAAAGTCCGGCAAATATTTCTATGATCCGGAAGGAGAAACCACTGAGCCACTTTTTAAGGCAATGATGGAGTTGATCGGTTGTAAGCCGGTCGGTAAGGCAAGTGGTTTGGCCGAATTCGCTAAAAAAAGATTTATTATCGTTGACGCAACTTACACCCCGGTCAATCATCACAAGGAAGGCAAATATCGTGACGGTGCGATCATGGTTTGGTATAAATCACTCTTGAAAGATTTAGATATCCTTACTCCCGACAAAAAGGTGCCTATAATTCTGGTGAAAGCCAACATCTGCCGGTTACTGGCGGTACCTCTTAAATCGGCAGGGTTCAACGTTGCCAATAATGGTATTACTGTTCCGTTTCCAGCCACTGGTCAGCAGGGAAAGTTCCGGAAACAGATTGCACTGGTTTTTGAGAATGCTGGTTTTAGTCTAAAATCTTAAACTCCTGCATTTCTTTTTTCGCCGTTTCCATATCCTCCAGCACTTTGAGATAGATTGCTCGAGTTTTCTTTGACTTCGGGTTATCCTCAGCAAATCTTATATCGTCATCATCAACAAACCCGGCCAGTGAGATATAAGCACCGGCCAAGAGCCGGACTCGTTCCTTGATAGCTTGTTTGATTTTAGCTTTTGGTTCCGGAAGTGAAGATAACGGATTAAATGATCCGCGTCGATGTGGCATTCTTATGTTTTTAGCGTCCCGAAGGATCGCCTCAATGTCATCGTCCTCCATAACAAGCAAGAACATACGCTTGCCGTCGTAACAAGTCTAGCGGAGTCATATTTGCTTAACTTTTCCGAAGTTAAGCAAATCGTTCTAGGCTCGCAAATTTCGTCAAACCGGTGGGCTATGGTCGCAGGAGGTGTCAAAGGTCTATCCGGGGTGCAAAGCTCGCCACAAGGGCAGACAAGGTGCAACAACGTTTTATTTTTTGGCTAGGAGGAGGTCGTAGTTGTAAAACTTGGCAACTTTCTTGATGTTATTCATTTTTTCGCGTAAAGTAACCATATACTCTTTATCCTCGAGCACTGTTATAAGACCCGACAGTGCCTGACCCAGCAAAAAAACAGCCACAATCTTATCGGGGCTGTTTTTTGCGCTGCTTCTCTATCCTAATCGCTTTGCCTTCCACGAGCGCCTCGCTGACCTTTCTTCTCGCCGCGGACAAAATACGCTGGAGGGTGCTCCTCGAGACCTTGAGTTTCTTGGCCGCTTGGGCCTGGTCCAAATTTTTCAGGTCGCAGAGCCGCAGGGCTTCAAGCTCGTCCGCTTGAAGCCCGATCTCTTCCAGCGCGGAGAGGGGAATCGCTCTCGGTTTGAAGTACGTCACGCTCGGGTCAAAATCAACGCAGCGTGGTTTGAAGGGTCTTGCCATACTTAATGATTATAGCCGAAGGCCGGTCTTCTGACCGGCCTTCCGGTGGTTTACGACTGCAGCTCGGCCAAACGCTCCTGCGCCGCTTTGAGTTCCTCCCCCAGATCTTTCACCTCATCCTCCAGAACCGCCCGCTCCTCTTCTTTGGTCAATTTCGGACCGTAGAAAGGACAGCACCAAGCTCCCCGGCCGCCGCGTCGCAGGCCCCAGCCGCAGGGTCCCATCCCGCGCCCGGTCATCGGGCCGTACCCAAAAGGCCCCGTTCCATTTCCCCAAGGCATGATTTTATTTTTATTTACCGACCTTTATCCCTCCCGGTGTATTAAGAGCATATGCCCATAACTCCACTCTGTCAAGCGGCTAAAAGGCAAGGTATAATCGCTCTAATGCGGACGATTTTTTATACCGGCCGGGGGGACGGAGGCGAGAGCTCGTTCGGCAACAAAAAACTGCCGAAGAGCGACCCGCTCTTTGAGCTGCTCGGCAATTTGGATGAGCTCAACTCGCTCATCGGCGTTTGCCGGACCGATGGCCCTGGTTTTGGCGTGACTCTCAAGCGCGTTCAGGAAATTCTTTTCATCGCCCAGGCCGAAGTAGCGGCCATTGGCTTCGGCTACGAGATAAAACCGCTCAATAAAATAACCGCGGCCCACGCGGAGTTTTTGGAAACGGAGATAAATAAACTGGACGGCAAATTACCGGCCCTCAAGCACTTCATCCTGCCGGGCGGGACGCGCCTCTCGGCGGAACTGGATCTTGCCCGGGCCGTTGCGCGCCGCGCGGAACGTTCGGCCGTCGTCTACGGTGAGCGGAAAGCGCTTTCGCCTGACATCCTTAGATTTTTGAATCGGCTCTCCAGTTTGTTCTTCGCCCTGGCCAGAGTCGCCAACAAAGAGGCGGGGGTTATTGAGGAAAATCCTCAATACTAGTAGTAAACAAGCGATACTTAATACTTGCTACTTGATACTGTATACTTAAGTAAATGCTTACCCTTGACCAAATGCTTATCCGGCTCGGCGTGGCCATTGTCCTTGGTTTTCTCGTTGGCTTGGAACGCGAGTCCATCGGCAAGGAGGCGGGCGTTCGGACGGACATGCTCGTCGCGGCCGGTTCGGCCATCTTTGCCATGATTGGCCTCACCCTTCCTTATATAGTGTCCGCGCCGACCGGCAATTTGGCCGACGTCATCGCGCGCAACAGCGGATTTTTAGCCGTCATCGCGAACGTCGTTGTCGGCATCGGCTTTTTGGGTGCCGGCATCATCGTGAAGCAGGGGACGCATGTCCGGAGCGTTACGACCGCGGCGACCATCTGGTTCGTGGCGGCCGTGGGACTTCTTGCGGGCGTCGGCCTCATCGCCTTCGCCGCGGCTTCCACGCTCCTAATGCTCATCTTGCTCGTCGTCTTCCGCGGATTTGATTTCTCTAAAGTGGTTGAGAAGGAAGAGAAGAAGTGATCCTCCGCACAGCTTCCTTAAGTTCGGTTTTTGTCGTTTCCGGACCGAAGCTGAAACGAATACTGCCGCGGATGCGCTCGCCGGGAAGGCCGAGCGCTTGAAGCACGTGCGACGGCGTAAAAGCCCGGGCGGCGCAGGCCGAACCGGAAGAAGCGGCGACGCCCGCGATATCCAGCTTCACCAACAGATCGCCGGCGTATTCGTTGGGGAAATAAATATTCAAAATATGAGGCGCCGCCGGTTCGCCGTTCACCTCTGTATCCGGCGCGGCGCGCCGCAGTTCCCTTAAAAAGAAGGCCTTCAGCGCTGTGACCTGCTTAAAGTTTTGGCGGCATTCCGCCTGGCCGCCTCCATCGCCGTAGCAAAGCCGACGATTCCCGGCACGTTCTCCGTGCCGGAACGCAAGCCGTGTTCCTGGCCGCCCCCCGTGACCATAGGACCTATAAGTCCTATGGGTCTTATAGGTCCTATGTACAGCGCTCCGACTCCTTTCGGTCCGTTTATCTTTTGGGACGAGAGCGTCATAAGGTCCGCGCCCAGTCGTGCGACATCGCAGTTAAAATAGGCCGGGGCCTGCGCGGCGTCGGTGTGAAGGAGCGGATAGGCTGTTTTTGGATTGCCGGCTGCCCTTTTCCATTTTTTAATTGCTTCCGATATTTCCGCGATTGGTTGCACGGAGCCGATCTCGTTATTGACGTACATCACGGAGACAAGGACGGTCCGCGCATCCAGTTCTTTCTCCAGCGCTTTCAGGTCAACGACGCCTTTCCGGTCAACCGGTATCTCAACGACCTCTACGCCGTCATTTTCCAGATCATAGGCGGTCTCCAGCACGGATTCGTGCTCCACGGCCGAAATGATAATTTTCGGCCTGGCTTTTAATTTAGGATTTTTAATCTTGAACTGCCTGACCGCGCTGCGGAGGGCGAGGTTGTTCGCCTCGGTAGCCGAGGCCGTGAAGACCACCTCCCGGAATTCGGCGCCGATGGCTTGGGCGATCTTGGCGCGGGCGGCGTCCACCGCCGCCATGGCTTCCTGGCCGAAAGAGTGGAGCGAGCCGGGGTTGCCGTATTTCCGGCCGAAATATGGCTGCATGGCCGCAAGAACCGCCGGAGAGACCGGCGTTGCGGCGGCGTGGTCCAAATATATGCGGCGCATTAGGAAAATCCTAATCTTTAGTTGCCTTTCCGGCAAACACCGGCGGCATTTGGTATAATGAGAATATGAACATGGATAAATTGAGGGGGTATCTAAACGTCGCTATCATCATCGCGGTTCTCACCGTCGGTTACGCCGCGCTTTCGGCGGCCGGCACTTACGGCTCTTCCATCCAGCCGTCGTCTTATCGGAGTTTCTACGTGACGTCCCAAGGCAAGGCCGTGGGCGTGCCGGACGTGGCCGAGTTTACTTTTAGCGTCACGACCCAGGGCGGGACAGACCTCGGTGCGCTCCAGACCCAGAACACGACGGCGGTGAACAAAGCCATTGCCTTCGTGAAGGGCGACGGCGTGGACGTAAAGGACATCCAGACGAGCGGTTACGACATTTCGCCTCGGTACACCTCGTGCCAGTACGCTTATTCCAGTATCACGCCCTGCCCGCCGCCCACAATCGTCGGCTACACGGTATCGCAGAACGTTGACGTGAAGGTCCGCGATTTCACGAAGATCGGCGACATTCTCGCGGGCGTCGTGAAAAACGGCGCGAACACCGTTTCCTCCCTCCAATTTACGATAGATGACCCGACTTCGGTTGAAGCCCAAGCCCGGGCGGACGCGATAACAAAGGCCCAGGCCCAGGCCCAGGCGATCGCCCAGGAAGCCGGGTTCTCGGTGGGCCGCCTGCTTTCCGTAAACACCAACAATTATCAGCCGGTCTATGCTTACGCCAAGAACATGTCCGCGCCCGCCGGCTTGGGCGGGGCCTCCGCTCCGGCGCCGACAATTGAGCCCGGTTCCGAAGAGGTCCAGGTTTCGGTCACTCTCCAGTACGAGATTAAATAGCAGTTGCACCCGTCTTCTCCCTTCGTTCGTATAAAACTGAAATACCTCTTCGGCGTCAGTTTTAGGCGTTAGAACTTAAAATGTCCGACATCTCCAAAAAAATAATCGTCATTGCCATTGCCGCGGCCCTCGTGGGCGGGTTCTTCGGCTCCATCGCGACCGCGTCGCTCGCGCGGGCGGACGTTTTCGGAAATATTTGGGATTTCCTGACGGGCAAGACGGCCACCTCAACGGCCCCGGGAAGCCAACCAGCCGCCGCGCAGCCCTACGTTTCCGGCAACAGCTACGAGCAGGCGGTCATAAACGCGGTGAAGAAGGCGGCGCCTTCCGTCGTTTCCATCGTCATCACCAAAGACCTGCCGGTAATTGAACAGTGTCCGACGAACCCGTTCTCCAATCTGCCGCCCGAGTTCCAGCAGTTTTTCGGCGGCGGGTTCAATTTTTCCCAGCCCTGCCAAACGGGCACCACCTCCACGGAAGTCGGCGGCGGGAGCGGCTTCATCATCTCTCCGAATGGCCTCATTTTGACCAATAAGCACGTGGTCTCGGACACGAACGCGACCTACACCGTCCTTTTGAACGATGGCACGAAATACAAGGCGACCGTCCTGGCCCGCGACCCCAACCGGGACCTCGCGGTCGTAAAGATAAACGCAACCGGCCTCCCGGCCGTCACTCTCGGCAACTCCGATTCCATTGAATTGGGCCAGACGGCCATCGCAATCGGCAATGCCCTGGGGCAGTTCCAAAACACCGTCTCGGTGGGCGTCATCTCGGGACTCGCGCGGGACATCACCGCTTCGGGCGCGACCTACGGCTCCGAGAACATCTCGGGCGTCCTTCAGACAGACGCGGCCATCAATCCGGGCAATTCCGGCGGGCCGCTCCTCAATTTGAACGGGGATGTCGTCGGCATCAACACCGCGATCGCCCAGGGGGCGCAGAGCATCGGCTTTGCCATCCCCATCAATCAGGCGAAGGGCGACATTAGTTCGGTGGAAAAGACCGGTTCCATCCAAACGCCGTATCTCGGCGTGCGGTATCTTGCGGTGACCGCCTCTCTCGCTAAGGCCCAGAACCTGCCAGTCACTTATGGCGCGCTCCTTAGAGGCGATACGAACGGCCCGGCCGTATTGCCGAACTCGCCGGCGGAAAAAGCGGGCCTGCAGGCCGAAGACATCATCCTCTCCGTGAACGGCACGAAGGTGGACGCGACGAACGCTCTTTCCACGCTCATCGGCAATTACGCCGTGGGCGACACGGTGGAACTCAAGGTACAGCGGGGGACGAACGTCTTGAACGTCTCCGTCACGCTCGGGGAGCTCCCGGCCAATCTCTCTCAATAGGCGGCTCGGCGGTATAAAAAAGTGTGCGCTCCGGGCCGCTTGGCCAAGTCTTACCCACTTTTTTACACCGCTTCGCCGCCTTCTCGGTCTATTAGCACTCACGCTCTTGATTTGCTAATCATCCCGAAAATGGGTAGAATGAAGTATAATAAAAGCGTTGGTTTGAAAATCCGAGCGGAGCGATGGATTTTCAATGACCACGCTTTTACCCGCCAAAATTTTTGTTTATCGCAAGAATTTGCAAAACCATGAAGATTGATTTGCAATACAATGTCGGTCATAAAATCGCCAATAAATTTAGGCGGGTGCTCGTTTATGGCGAAATTTATTTCGCCGTGAACTCATAAATTTTAATAAACTTCGCATGCCCAACTTTCAAAAATTCACCATCAAAGCCCAGGAGGCCCTTCAGGGCGCGCAGGAACTCGTCGCGCGGTACGGTAGCGGCGAGCTCAAGGCGCTTCATCTTTTGCTCTCCCTTTTGGATGACGACCAGACGCTGGTGCGCCCGCTCCTCGTGCGTTCGGGCGTGAGCGTTTCGGAACTGGAACGCGAAATCGTCCAGGCGCTCCAAAAACTTCCGAAGATCGTGACCGGCGGCGGCGCGGTCGGCCAGCTTTATCTTTCGCAGGAGCTGATGCGGATATTGGACAAGGCCGGCGAGATAGCGCTTAAAAGCAAGGACGAGTTCATTTCCTGCGAGCACCTGCTCCTCGCCATTTTGGAAGTGCCCTCTTTGGCCATGGAACTTTTGACGCGCTTCGGCGCCCGCCGGGACGCGCTGACGAAAACGCTCGGCCAGTTGCGCGGGGCGACCCGGGTGACGGACGAGACGCCGGAGAGCAAATTCCAGGTCTTGGAAAAGTACGCCGTGAACCTGACGGAAAAAGCCCGCGACGGAAAACTGGACCCGGTGATCGGCCGCGAAGAAGAGTTGCGGCGCCTGATGCAAATTCTCTCCCGCCGGATGAAGAACAATCCGGTCTTGATCGGCGAACCGGGCGTGGGGAAGACCGCGATCGTGGAAGGCCTCGCTCAGCGCATTGTTTCGGGCGATGTGCCGGAGTCGCTCAAAAACAAAGAAATCGTGATGATGGACTTGGGATCTCTCATCGCCGGGACGAAGTTCCGCGGCGAATTTGAAGACCGCTTCAAGGCGTTCCTTAAAGAGGTCCAGCGGTCCGAAGGCAAGATCATCCTTTTCATAGACGAGATCCACATGATAGTGGGCGCGGGCATGGCCGAAGGTTCCATGGACGCCTCTAATCTTTTGAAGCCGCCGCTCGCGAGAGGCGAACTCCACGCGATCGGCGCGACGACCATCAAGGAATACCAGAGGTACATTGAAAAGGACGCGGCCCTGGAGCGCCGCTTCCAGCCCATTTACGTTGACGAGCCATCGGTGGACGATTCCATCGCCATCCTCCGCGGCCTTAAGGAAAAGTACGAAATGCACCACGGTTTGAAAATCTCGGACGGCGCTTTGCAAGCCGCCGTGAATCTTGGCGCGCGCTACATTACCGACCGGTTCCTGCCCGACAAGGCGGTGGACCTCATAGACGAGGCCGCGGCCGCGCGGCGCCTGGAGTCGGACAGTATTCCCTCGGAAATTGAAAAGGTGCGGCGCGAAGTGACGCGCCTGGAAGTGGAGCGTTCCGCGCTCATTAAAGAAAAGAGCCGGGCGAAGGGGAAGGCGGACCGTCTTGCCGCGGTGGAAAAGAATTTGAAAAAATTGAAGAGCGAGGATAACCGCCTCACGAAGCAGTGGTCCGGCGAGAAGGGCGGCATGAGCGATCTGCACGGCCTGCGGCGGGCGCTGGAAGACCTGAGGCACGAGGCCGAGCTCGCCGAACGCGAGGGAAACTTTGACCGCGTGGCCGAAATCAGATACGGCGAACTGCCCAAGGCGGAAAGAAAGTATGCGGAAGCCGAAAAGGTAGCCGGCCAGCCGGCCGCCGCGGGCGAAAAGCGCTTTATAAAAGAGGTGGTGGACGAAGAGGATATTGCCGCGGTCGTCAGCCGCTGGACGGGCATCCCCGTCTCGCGGATGCTGGAGTCCGAGATGCAAAAGCTCGGCCGAATAGAAGAGGTTTTGAAAGAACGGGTGGTCGGCCAGGCAGAGGCCATCCAGGCGGTCGCCCGGGCTTTGCGCCGCAGCCGCGCGGGCCTCGCGGCCGAAGACCGGCCGTCGGGTTCCTTTATGTTCCTCGGGCCGACGGGCGTGGGGAAGACCGAACTCGCCCGAGCCCTCGCTGATTTCATGTTCAACGACGAAAAGGCGCTCGTGCGGATAGACATGTCCGAATATATGGAGCGCCACTCCGTTTCGCGCCTCGTGGGTTCCCCGCCGGGGTACGTCGGCTACGAAGAGGGAGGCCAGCTCACCGACACGGTGCGCCATCGGCCGTACAGTCTGGTTCTCTTTGACGAGATAGAAAAAGCCCATCCGGAGGTCTTCAACCTGCTTCTCCAGATACTGGACAACGGGCGCCTCACGGACGCCAAGGGCAAGACCGTCAATTTCAAGAACACCGTCATTATCCTCACCTCCAATGTCGGGAG
Organism: bacterium; assembly: GCA_027310975.1. Taxonomy (GTDB): domain Bacteria; phylum Patescibacteriota; class Minisyncoccia; order UBA6257; family GWB1-50-10; genus JAMCRC01. The sequence goes on along the minus strand of DAICZV010000024.1, from coordinate 1,906 downwards.
CGAATATTTCCGCGAAATGTCCGGTTTGGGCTTCAAATTCGGGCATGATGGCAAAGAGATGGAGGAAAAAGCGGAGAATTTCCGCGGCCGGGTGATGGAATCCCTCCGCGAGACCTTCAAGCCGGAGTTCCTGAACCGGCTGGACGAGACCGTCATCTTCAATGCTTTGACCCCCAAGGATATTGAAAGCATCGTGGACATCCAGCTCGCCGAGGTTACGGAGCGCTTGGCGGCGAAGGGCATAACGCTTAACATAAGACCCGAGGTCAAAAAGTACCTCGTGGAGAACGGTTTTGATCCGAACTACGGCGCGCGGCCCGTTAAACGCCTCATTCAAAAGGTGATCGTTGACGCGCTGGCCGAAAAGATCGTGGGCGGACTGCTTAAAGATGGTGAAAAGGCTAATATCGTCCTTAACCGCGAAAATCGGGTGGAGGTTACTCGCTAAGACCCTCGCCGGTTTTCTGGCTCTGCTCTTCGCGGGGCTTTTAGGGTTCTCTTTCTGGGGCGTAGTGATTTTTCTCGGCGTTTCCGCCTGGGTCTATTTTTCGGAGGGCGTGGAGCGGACGCACCGGCGCGCCTTCTTCTTCCTTCTCGCCGTTTGGGCCTGGGTGGCCGGCTCGGTCTCGTTCGGATTTATCTTTTACATTATCGCCTGCCTTTATGGCGCCCTTCTGTATCTTTGGCTGGGTGATACCCGTCTGCTTTGGCCGAATCGGGCCCTGGTCGCGGGTTTGGGAGAGGCCGGACTCTTCGCCGTATCCGCCGCGACCGCTTTTTATGTCTTCGCCGGTGAGCCGACCGCCTACTTTTGGGGCGATATCGGGTTTCTCGCCGCGACCTTCGCCTTTTCCGTCATTCTCCTCCGGTCGGCCTTCCGGTCCGGCCCGGAGCGTTTTGCCCGCCGGGAGCGCCTCACCGCCTGGGGCGGAGGGCTGGTCCTTACCGAGATGGCGGCTATTCTGGTCTTCCTGCCCCTGGGCTTCCTGAACGCCGCGGCGGTCCTCACCTTGGTCTTTATCGTCCTCCGGGACATCTTAACGGCCTTTTTCCGGGGACACCTCAAAACCGGCCTGGTTTTCCGGGAAATCACGGTCCTTATGGTCTTTTTAGTGCTTATTTTCGCCGTTGTTCCCTGGGTTTTGGGCTAAAAGTTATCCCCAGAATGTATGGGAGCGAAGCTCCCATACATTCTATTTAAGTAACAATGGGGAGGGTGGCTCGTTATATCTCATGAAACCAAAGGAGTTGCATTTCAACTGGGTTTCCTGTAGTTTGGTATAATTAAGAAAGTTAGTAGGGAAGTGAGGCCTTGCTAACGGTTCAGGGAAACGCCTTTGGTTGAATTAAGCGTTCCTATTCCTATGCTCGCGGAATGGGGGTGGTTAATTCAACCGAAGCTTTCTCGCCGTTAAAAGTCCCGCTTCCAAGCGGGACTTTTAAATTTCCAGTTTGATATTAACAGGTCGGTTCCGGCGCTTCCGCCGCTTAGCCTCACTCTAGGCGGGGGT
>DAICZV010000024.1:0-385 GCA_027310975.1 bacterium | reverse complement strand
CGAAAAAGCCTGGCAACAATGGCCTTCCCGAAACTCTAAAAGGTCGGCGGCTTAAGAAAACTTAAGCTGAAGAACAAAAAAACAACAAATTGTCGAAAACAAAACGAATCAAGGCGGGTTCAAATAAGGACGAGCAACTTATTGATGCCTCTTATGATTCGTCTAAAACAAATTAGAAATGAGTAAATTCAGTCAAAAAGCTGTGGCAGTTGGCCTCGCGATCGCTACGACCGCCTGGCTCGCCGGCGCCATTTTGCCGGCCTCTGCGCAGACTTCGGCCGCGACGATCGCGACCTTGATGGCCCAAATTCAGGCCCTCCAGGCGCAGCTCGTGGCTTTACAGGGCGGCAGCTCCGCTCCCGCTGGCGCTTCCTACAACTATACC
>DAICZV010000023.1 GCA_027310975.1 bacterium | reverse complement strand
TGATGGCGCTGTGCACGGGTGAGATATTCGCGCAGACGGCAGATTACCGGATATCGAGCGTTACGCTTTCTTCCGGTAGGAGCGCTCTAAGCGACGGAATTGGCGGCTCGCTCACGGTCACGAACAATACCGAGACATTGTATTTCCAGGTCGCCGCGAACTACGTACAGGCGATGTACGGAACCGATTACGGCTGCTGTTTCGTAAGTGCCAGTGGCGGGTTTTATGACAACACGCCGTGGCTCGGACCATACGTGTTTATTCAACCGCTGAAATATGTGACGTTTACGACCTGGTGGGGAGTATTTGCTGGGACGGGAGGCCATCCTGGTTGGAGGCCAAACTTCTCATTCGCATATAATTCCTTGAGTCTGAACATCGGACCGGCATACATCGCCTACACCGTCCTTCATTATCAGAAGGACGTGCCGAATAATCTTCCCGGATTCGGCTTTAAACTGAATTTCGGTACGAAGATTAGTAGTGTGATAGGATGTGATTATTCGCTCCGCGATAAAGGGCCGCTGTTCTCCTCATCGTTAACTTACAGCTTCTAGACGGCAATATTGCCGCTGGCCGTTCTCAATTGAGGACGGCCATTTTATTTTGCATGGTATACCCCGCACTACAACTCGGTTGTAGTACAGGGTATAATTTTAGAGAAAAGGTCGAGGGAGAAGTCAATAAACATTTATGAAAGGATTCATCGTTAACATTGAAAAGGCGACCGAGGAGAACGGTAAGTTCCGGCAGGTGCTTTACACCGCCCATTACAGCCAGCTCGTCGTCATGTCCATCCCGCCCCAAGGGGAGATTGGGGAAGAGGTCCACGGCTTGGACCAGTTCCTGCGCATAGAAAGCGGAGAGGGCAAGACGATCTTGAACGGCGTTGAAACGCCCATCGCCGCCGGTTTTGCCATCGTCGTGCCGGCCGGGACGCGCCACAACTTCGTGAACACGAGCGCGACCGAGGATTTGAAGCTCTACACGGTCTATGCGCCGCCGAACCATGTGGACGGCACGGTCCATGAGACCAAAGCCGACGCGGACGCGCACGAGGAGCATTTTGACGGCCTGACGAGCGAGTAAGAAATAGCGCTACTGATACTGGATAAAGCTCGGGCGGGGCGAAAGCTTTAAAACGTCCGCCGGCGTGAGCAGATAACTGCCGGGCTGTAAGATATCGTTTTTGTAGAACAGTTTAATGCCGGTGAACTGGACGGGTTCCGAGGCGACGATGTCCTTGTATATCTTGACCTTCTGGGCCGGCGTGCCGAAGCCGTCCATGTCCATCACGACTTCCACTTCCGGCAGGGGTTTTATCTCCTGCCAATTGGTCACCATCTTGTCGGTAAAAAGATGGATGACGAGGATTTTCGGCGGCAGATGGTTTTCGTCCACGATCTTCGCGAGGTATTGGATGGCGTAGTTGATGTCTGCAGCGTCCATGGTGCCGATTTTGCCGCCCGGCGTGCCGCCGTCGCGCATGGAAAATTCTGAGTCCAGCGCCAGGTTCACCTGTGGCAGTTTCAAGTACGGCTCAAGGGGCGGCACCTCCTTTTCCACGGTGCTGAGGCCGATCTGGACGTCCAATATGACGATGCCATCCACCTGGCCCGCGAGGTCAACGGCCTTTTGGATTTGGCTGCCGGGCATCCGCAGGCGATACAGGCCGTCCGGCCCGGGACCCGCTTGGGCGGCGACGGCAATGTAATCCAAGGCGGGGATGACAGTCGTTGAAGTATCGGCCGTCTGCCATTCAGCGGCCTGGTCTTTGAGCATCTGGATCATCTGGTCCGGCGGATACTCACCCAGGACGCCCATTTGGGTGGAGTAAAAGTTGCCGTAATAGGCGACGATGCGGTCAAATGGCAATAGCGCGCCGCCCAATGGGTACGGAGCGGTCTTCACGGGCCACTCGCTCGGCGTGGACGTGGCCACGGTGACCGTGGATGTTGTGGATGAGGAAACGCGCACTTTCACGTATCGGATGGGCACGTTGGCCAGCTGGACCAGTTTTGCATCGTAAGCCGCCTTATCCAGCGGGGGATAAGTGAAAGAATTGGCGTCGCCGCTGATCGTAAAAGTCGGCTGGTAGAGGAAAAAAGCGGCAACGGCCGCGCACAGGAAAATTCCGGCGGCGAGGAGCGGCGTTTTGTGGCTCATGTACGATCAGCATACCTGAAAGGGTATGCTGATTCAAACTCATTTTGATACAATAGGCGGATGGTCTTAATTAATTACCTCATCGCCATTCCTTGGCTGGCATTCCTGGTCTACTGGAGCGTTTCCGCAATCGGCGTCAAAAAAGATATGGTGAGGCGTGCCTGGTGGCGCTGGTCTTGGGTCAGGCTCGCCGCCATCGCGGCCGTCCTCGTCATACTGTCGCTCAATCACGTCAAAGTTGGCGCCGCCTGGAGCCGAGCCGGCCTTTTCGCGCCTGCATCGTCAGTCGTCCTGGGAGCGCTCGGCGCCGTGCTCTGCTGGGCGGGCATCGGATTGGCAATTTGGGCGCGTTACCATCTGGGCCGCAATTGGAGCAATCATCCGGATATCAAAGAGGGCCACGAGCTTGTCACCTCCGGTCCGTACCGCGTTTTGCGCCACCCTATCTATACCGGCATGCTCGCCGCTCTTTTGGGTACGGCGTTTTTTGCCGGCTGGTTCTGGTTCCTGGTCTTCGCCGTTGCTACCGCCGTCTTCATTCGCCGCATAGGCATTGAAGAGGGTTACATGCTGAAGCTTTTCCCGGAAACTTATCCGGAGTACCGAAAGCGCACCAAGGCCCTCATTCCCTTCATTTTTTAGCTATTCTCCGGAAAGCGTGTTAAGCTGGGGATATATGAGCACCCCGGGGAATGTCCAAACAACGCTAAACAAGAGGTTTAAAGAGGTAAACGAGGCCCCTGCGGGCTTTGATTTTTTCGTCTCGCTCCACGATTTCGTCGGTTTTATTGAGTCCGCCCCGTCGTTTTCGGCCTTTTTCGCCGGCGCCAAAAAGGGCAGCCGGGCGGCGGAGATACCCCCGAAATATTCCGTGATGAAGCAGGTCTATCAGGGCATTGAGGACATCAAGGCGCCCCAAAACGGCGACATCGGCCACGACCGCTACACGGCCGTCCGCGAGCTCAGCGCCATCAAGAAAAAGGACGTCTCGGACAGCAACGGCTTTTGGAAGCGGCGGGAATCCCTCCGCAAATTGGCGGGCGACGTCCACGCGACGCTCAGCGCCCATATTTCCGGACCGACCGCTGAAAAATAAGATAATGCCCAATCCAGAACAAGCCAGCTTTCTCGGTCTCGGGATCGCTCCTAACATCCTCGCCGCTTTGGATAAGCTCGGTTTCAAGAACCCGACGCCCATTCAGGCGCGCTCCATTCCGCCGGCCTTGGAGGGCAAGGACCTGATTGGTCTCGCCCAGACGGGCACGGGGAAGACCCTGGCCTTCGGCGTGCCGCTCGTCCAAGCGGCTCTTTCCGGTAAAAAAAGTCTGGTTGTTCTGCCGACCCGCGAATTGGCCTTGCAGGTGGAGGAGGAACTGAAAAAGATCGGCGCCGCTTTGGGCGTCCGGACGGCGCTCCTCATCGGCGGCGGCTCAATGGGCGAACAGCTCCGTTCCTTGCGCCGGGACCCGGCCGTCACTATCGGCACGCCCGGCCGCATCTTGGACCATCTCCGCCAGCGCACGGTTTCTTTCCGTGAGGTTAAGGTTCTGGTCCTGGACGAAGCGGACCGGATGCTGGACATGGGCTTCGCGCCCCAGCTTAAGCAGATAATGAACGATGTGCCCAAGGAAAGGCAGACGATGCTCTTTTCGGCCACGATGCCCGACGAGATTGTAAGAATGGCGAACGCCTATATGCGCCTGCCGCTTCGGATAGAAATGGCGCCGCCCGGCACGGCGGTGGAAAAGGTGACCCAGGAACTTTATTTCATCTCCAGGCCGGATAAGCCCCGGCTTTTGGAGAAATTGCTCTACGAATACAAAGGCCCCGTCCTCGTTTTTTCAAAGACAAAATTCGGCGCGAAGAGGATCGCCGCGAGCCTCCGCGCCCTGGGCCACACGGCTGCAGAAATCCACTCCAACCGTTCCTTGAACCAGCGCCGCGAGGCGTTAGACGGCTTTAAGAACGGCCGCTACCGGATACTGGTTGCCACGGATATCGCCGCCCGGGGCATTGACGTGAAGGGAATAGAACTGGTTTTGAACTACGATTTGCCCACCAATCCCGAGGATTACGTCCACCGCATCGGCCGCACCGCCCGCGCCGGAGCCGTCGGCCGGGCCATCTCTTTCGCGACTCCAGACGAGCGGGGCGACGTGCGCGACATTGAGCGCCTGATACGGACGGCTTTGCCCCTCTCGCGCTTGCCGGAACTGCCGCCTTTACGGCCGATGCCGCGCGGCGTCCGCCGCGAGCCGGATGCGTCGCGCCGCTTTAATTCCCACCGGCCGAGGCATTTCCATCCCGGTCCCCGTCCTCCCCGAAAGCGTTTTTAAGTTCGTTCGCCCGGCAGATATCGCGGTAAAGAAAAGCCGATGGCCGGGGCGTGCGCTTCAGTGTTTTATGATCTATGGCGATGAGTCCGAAGCGCGGCCAAAAACCGGACTCCCACTCAAAGTTGTCCAGGAGCGACCAGTGGAGATAGCCGCGCACCTCCGCGCCCGAGGCGATGGCTTGATGGACGCCCTTTAATGTCTCGCGAATGAACCAGGGCCGCAGTTTATCCTCGGCGTCGGCCAATCCGCTTTCGGTAACGTAGAGCGGTTTTTTGAAATGTTTAAGGCCTAAAAGGACGCTCTTCAAAGAATCGGGGTGCAGTTCCCAGCCGAGGTCGGACTTGGGGACGCTCGGCGCATTGCCGCGGCCGATGCCGACCGGCATGCGGAAGTAGTTGTTCACGCCGATGAAGTCCAGGCAGTCGGCGCTTTTTGCGATGAAGCGGCCGTTCCACCACCAGTCCGCCAGTTTCTTAATGAGCCATCCGATGGGATCGTGAGGAGCGGAGACGAAGTGGATTTGATGGGAAGCGAGGCCGACTTGGGCGCCGGGCAGCATTTGGCGCATGACGGCATAGGCCGCGTGATGGGCCAGGACCAGATGGCGCAAAACCCGCAGGTAGGCGAGCGGACTTCTCTTTTGCGGCGGCCGGATGCCTTGCAGGTAAGACTCTATCGCATAAACCTCGGGCTCGTTCAGTGTCAGCCAAAATTGCACATCCGCTCCGAATTCCAGCGCGACTTTTTCGGTAAAGCGGGCGAAATCGCCGATGGTCTTGCCGTTCTGCCAGCCGCCCTGGTCGCGGACCCAGAGCGGCAGAGTCCAGTGCCAGAGCGTGACGAATGGCTCCAGGCCGTTTGCCCGCGCGGCCCGGATAACCTCGCGGTAGTGGGCGAACTCCTTTTCGTTGAATCGGCCTTCCTCCGGTTCCAGGCGCGACCACTCCAATGAAAAGCGCGTCGCGTTATGGCCCAATTCCCTGGCCAGTTTGAAGTCGTCGGCGAAGAGACGATACTGGTCCGCCGCCCGGCCGGACATGAAATTATCCTTTCCGTATTTTTTAATGAGTCCGGAGCGTTCCAGTTCCGCCAGCCGTTTCGGAGAAGCTTCCCATTCCGTCCAGTCGTTTTTAAGGCCGCCTTCAACCTGATGGGCCGCGGTCGCCGCGCCCCAGAAAAATCCCTTTGGGAATATTATGTCTTTATCCTTCATTCTAAGAGCAGTTGTTTGCCGATATCCCAGAAGCTCGGGTCGCCGTGAACCTTGCGATAGTACCACCACTCCGCGCCCCAGAAGTAGACGGGGGAAAGGCCGGTGCGCTTGGCGAAAGCGAAGTTACTAACGAGGGTGGAGGTCGTAAAGTCGGTGGTTTGGGCGCTCATACTCTCGCCCGCGAGGGGCGTGCCGTTTATGGTCCAGGGCTCGGCCTGGAGTTCGGTGATGTAGACGTTTGATACGCCTTCAAACTCTTTGACCAGGGCGGCCTTCAGCGTATAAAAGGCCGGCGGAATGAAGAAGTAATGGAAGATGCCGATGTAGGGAGCAACGGCCACCCGATAGAGCGTCGTGCCGAGGATATCGGCGTGTTTCGCCGCGCTGAACCAAAACCCCAATTCGCCGCTGTCGGTCGTTACGACCGGCCGCGTCGGGTCAAGCTGTTTCACGAGGGCGATCTCTTGGTCAAAGAGCTTCCGGTCAAGCGGCAGGCACTCGCCGAATGTCGCGAGATACGGTTCGTTCTCCACTTGCCAGGCCGTGATTGCCGGGTCGGACTTGTAGTGGTTCACGATGGCCGTCAGGTAAGCCAGCAGCGCCTGGCTGTAATCGGCGCCCGAGAGTTTTTGGGCCCACCCCGGAACGTGGCACTCCGGCCAGCGCGGCACCCTTTGGCCGATGGCCAGCACGACACTTTGGCCGTCCTTCTGCGCCAGGCTCGTCTGCCAGTCCAGGTCGGCAAAATCGTATTGCCCCTGATTCGGTTCCAGATATTGCCAATAGGCCATCAGGATGAGTTTCTTCGGCTTCAAATCGGTGAGAATCGCTTCATACGCCTGCTTCCAATCCAGGCCCAAATCTTTCGCGTAAAGTTCGCTGAAGGAGAGGCCGGTTTCCGGAGCGCCGTTTCCGAAGCTCAAGGTAAAGCTTAAAAGATAAACGGCGGCGATGACGCCGATTATCGTTCCAACGATTTTCAATATCCGTTTCATTTAAATAAAGAGCGCGAAGACGCCGGCGGTGATGAGGACGATGCTCCATATTTTTTGGCGCACGACCGGCGGCTGAAGCGGCTCTTTGAGTATCGCCGGATGCCGCTTGGAGAGGAAGACGATGAAGCCGAAGAGAAAGGCGTACTGCACGCCCGAGAGGGCGTTCACGAGGGAAACCGGCCCGAGGGAGAAGGCGTAGTTCACGAGCACGAAGCTCGCGAGAGCCGCAATTTGGCCGACGACGAAAATTGATTCGGTCTTTATTGAAGGATGGCGGAAGGAGCCGAAGATTCTTTGCCGGGGTTTTGCGGGCAGGAGTAAAAGAGCCGCGCCGAGCACCGCTCCGAAGCCGCGCCAAATGAAGCCGTTCAGGAACGGGCCATTGTCAAAAACGAATTTCATAAGCACTTGCGATGCGCCGAAAAGGACCGCCGCCAGAGCGGCGCCCCAGAACACCTTTGCCTCCATGTTCCATATCCGTTTCCGCCAGGAGCCCTCGTGGGCGACGATGAATCCGCCCAGGACGATGAGGATAAACCCGACAATCTGATTGGCCGTGAGCAATTCGCCCAAAAATATGGAGGCCATTATAAAAACGAAGAGCGGCGTCATTCCGCCGGTCAAAGGCACGATTTGGGATGCCTCCTCGCGGCGGAGGAGCTTATAGAATAAAAGGAGGGCGAAGACATAAGTGACGCCCGAAGCGAAGCTCGCCGCGATGACCGCGGGGGAGGGCACGAAAAATCCAAAGGGAATCAGAAAGACCGTAAGGGCGCCCACGATGTTCACGTAGAAGGTGTAGGTCCATGCGTCGGGGATCAATTCCGTGAGCATGGCCTTGGAAACGACGAAGGATACGGCGTTCAAGAAATAAGCCGCCAGGCCGATGTAGAGCCAATTCATTTAATTGAATTATAGTGCAGTTCGCGCCATAAATAAAAACGCCCCCGACGCGAAGTCGGGGGTGTTTTTATTTTCGGGTTAGACCCGCGACACGTTCGTCGCGGCTGGGCCCTTCTCGCTATCAACGACATCAAAGGTGACGGCATCACCGACCTTCAAGTCATCAAACGCGACACCCTTGAGCTCCTTGGAGTGGAAGAAAAGGTCCTTCGCTTCGCCTTCGCGAGCGATAAAACCGAATCCACGATCCGTGAGCTTTTTGATAGTTCCGTTCATGATATTTATTGTTTCTGCAGGAATTCGACCACGTTTCCTATGCTTTAAGCTCCATATTAGCAGATAGGCGCTAATTTGTCAACAAGGACGAAAAACCCCGCCTTCGGGCGGGGTTTTTGCCGAGTTCAATCCTTATCTCTGGAATTTGCGTCCGAGGACGGCAAGGAGTCCGCCGAAAGAGGCGAGCCAGACGATAAAGCAGGCAATCCAGCCGATGAAGGGAATGAGAGCCGCTATCTGGAGCACTACGGCGCCGAGCAGAATGTGGTACCACTTAAGCTCCGCGCGGCGCTTCAAGATGAGCGAAGAGACGACGAGGATGGTCGCCGGGAGTGCGAGCATGGCAAGTGCGGCGAAGATGACGCCGACGATGCCGCCGAGGCCCGCGCCGATTATCGTGACGAAGGCGATGATGGCCGCGATCGGCACCGCGACGAGGAAGATGAATCCCCGGAGGAGCGACTTGCCGAAGTGCGTTATGGACTCTTCAAGCAGAGCGAGAGCGTCCTTGCGGAAGATGTACCAGATGAGATAGGCGAGAAGGAGCGTCATCAGGAACTTGAGTAGCAGTCCCAAGGTAAAAATTCCGGCGAGCCAGCCCACGGCGGCCTTGGAGGCGGCCGCTTCATGGAAGGTCGTCGTGCCTAAGACCTGCGCGCCGCTCTCTACGCTCGCTTCTTTAGGAGCGGTGTATTCCAAATTGCCCTTGATGACCGCGCCCGAGGCGATTGTGACGTCCTTCGTGGCCGTTATCTTCAAATTGCCGTCCACCGTGCCTCCGATGATGACCGAGCCGCCCGCGATGTTCAAATTGCCTGATTCATGGCCGTTGAATGTCACCGCACCGCCCGCGAGGTACGCGTCTTTGGCGATTGTCGTGTCCGGCGTAATCGTAAAATTGCCGGCCGCCCCGACGAGCTCGCCGTTTATGATGCTCCCGATGGTCACGTTGCCGCCCGCGACCCTAAAATTCTGCGCCGAGGAGCCCGAAACGATGACCGTGCCGCCAATCATCATAACGTCCTGGCTGACCTTGCTGGAAACGAAGATGGTGCCTCCGGCGGCGAAAAGATCGCCCGAGACCGGCGCTGCAATCGTAACGGCGCCGCCCGCGACATAGGCGTTGTCGTTTACCCCCTGCGCGGCGATATTGACCGCCTTCCCGGCCTGGAAGTACGCCGCGGAAGAAATGAGCGGCAATACTATCGCGACCAGGCCTACCCCCCAACCTAAAGTGGCTCTTTTCATACCCTCATTATAACAAACGCCTACTTCAGTTCTCCGAGGTCCAAAACCTGGGTGATTTTTATCTGTTTTACGAAATCGGGCACGTGGCTCACCAGGACCATCGCGCCTTCGTACCGGTCCAGCGCCTGGGCGATGACGGGTATGTGGCGGAAGTTAATGTGGTTCGTCGGTTCGTCCAATATCAGCAGTCCGGGCTTTTCCAGGGCGATCTTCGCGAAAGCGGTCAGGCCCTTCTGGCCTTCGGAGAGCGCGCCCACTTTTGTTTTTAATATCTCGCTGTCTAAAAGGAATCCGGCGGCGAGCGACCGCAGGCCTTCTTCCGTCCGGTCCTCGGCGGCCTCCACGAGCGTTTGGTACACGGTCTTTTCAAAATCCAAGGTGGAGAAATCCTGGCGGTAGTAGCTCACGCGCGTGCCGGGGGCGATGTGTTCGCCCTTCACGTGGCCGGAGGCGAGGCGCTCCAGGAGCGTCGTCTTGCCGATGCCGTTCGGTCCCGAAAGAAGCAGGCGTTCCTTTTTCTTGAGGACGACGTTCACTTTCTTGGCTGTCGGCTTGTGTCCCTTCATCACGGAAACCGAATCCAGTTTCAATATCGCGCCGACCAAATCTTCCTGGCAGGGGATGGCAAAGCTCCGGATGGTCTTGTCGTCCTGGCGCGTCTCCACTATCTCTTCGCTTAACTCGTCTATCTTCGCGTTCATCTTCTTCGCGACATCCCGCATGTGACCGCCCTTCTGGCCGAAGAAGTTGGCTTGCTCTTTTCGGTTCTCAATGTCCTTAAGGAGCCGGGCGTTCTTCATCCGCTCGCGTTCCAGCCGCGCCTTAATATCCTCCACCACCTTGAAGTAGTCGCCGGTGTACTGTTCCACCTGGTGGGTAAAGACGTCCAGATAAAGGACGCCGTGGGTGAACGAGTTCAAAAAATCGGCGTCGTGGGAAATAACGATGCAGGTCTTTTTGTAGTCAATCAAAAACTGCGTGATGTGGCTGATGCCCTGCTTGTCCAGGTTATTCGTCGGCTCGTCCAGAAGGAGGATGTCCGGGTCCTGGATGAGCGCCTGGGCGAGGAGGAGCCGCGCCTGCTCACCGCCCGAAAATGTTTTGAGGAGCTTGTCCTGGGGCGCGTCCAGATGGACCACTTCCAGGATTTTTTCTATCCGTGGCTCTATGTCATAGACCTTTGCCGGGAAGGCCTTTTCAAAGAACTCCCGGACGGTGAGTTCCATCTCGCTGCGGGGGATGACCTGCTTGGCCGTCGCGATCGTGAGGCCTTCTCCGATGCTTATCGTGCCCGATTCGGGCTTCAGTTCGCCCGTGATGAGCTTAAAAATGGTTGTCTTGCCGGCGCCGTTCTGGCCCATCAAAGTCACCTTGGAGCCGCGGCGCACGGAAAAATCAGCATCCTTAAGGATGGGTTTGTTGCCGAATTCAAAGAAAACCTTATTAAACCGGAGTATGACTTCGTCCTGGGCCATAAGCCATCATCTTACACGAGATTATGCGTAAAAAGAAAGGCCCGCAGTGATTTTAGATGGAAAAAACCGAGAAATCGGTTATCATTAACCTAAATCGAGCTAATCCTCACATGGGCAAAATTATCCATATTCTCACAAATGAGGTCAGCATCATCTTAAGCAACCCGATTTGGGGAACTCATTCCTCATATAATTTAGGTGTCGCAATCACAGCTCTCGCCATAGTCGTTGCATTTATTGAATTTATATCAAATAGGGGAGAATTAAGGTTCAGCTTAAATTACAGGAAAAGAAGGTTAGCTCTTTTGCTCGCTGCTGCGAGTATAGTCTCGGCATTTCTAGGAGAACTGGATGGGCTTTTTCTTGGATACCCATTCATTTTTGAAATTACTGGTGCAATTTTCATGGGTGTAGCAATAGGGATCTATCTATGGGTTATTCTTAGTCGGCTCAAACAACTCAATAAAAATCAAATTGCTATTTTTCAGGATATTTTAGCCGGAACATTATTTAACCCTCACTTAGATAAAGCGCAAATTATTCGTGGCTCCATAGAATTGTTTGAAAATTTGCTCGATCTTTCATTGAGCAATAAAGAGGTACAAAAGATATTCAGGAATGACTTTGCTAGCGATATTTTCCTTAAATATTTCTCTGAATCCTATTTTGTCTTTGGGCGTGCTATAGACTTTTATAGAGACAAGGAAAAGAAAGGAGGGCAGGATTTGTCTCATATAGAATTTTTCCTAAAGCGGCTAATGGTTAAGTCCTTAGAGAATAGTGACTCGTTTCTAAATATGTTTATCGGAGAAAAGATTTACCCAAATGGTTTGTTTTGTCTTGATGACGTAATGATTAAAGATAGGGACAGTCCACTATTGCGAGTTTTGTTTGGAGAGTACAGATTTAATGGCTTAGCCAATATTGGTCAGTTAAACTATATTTCTCTAGTCACAAGATATTTTAGGCTGGTATATCAGGAGAATAACCATGTTAGCTTGAAAGAGGGCTATCAGAAAAACTACGAACTTAACGATGAGTTGATCGATATTTTCTTTAAAGAAATCGGGGGGTTTATTGAATCATGTTATGATCAGAAGCAATTAGAACTGCTTATAGATCGCGTCAAAGAATTTGGTTGGTATTACGCATGGGGCGTAAGAACGAGAGATAAAAGCGAAAACATAAGAAAAAATACCGGAAAGTTTCTGTACGATCTCTTCTATAATTCTATCAGCAAATATAAAAT
>DAICZV010000022.1:9271-12653 GCA_027310975.1 bacterium | reverse complement strand
CATAACGACTTTAATGTTATTTTATTTAATATGCGTTTGATCTGTTTGAATCTTTGGGGTGGCAGGAGATACGAAGCGCTCAAAGGATTCCTGGAAAAGATGTCTGCCGAAACGGACATTTTTTGTTTTCAAGAAGTTTTCCAGTCCGAAAAAGTTTTTTTAGAAGGCAAAGAGGGCCGTCGGCTTGACCTAATAGAGAGGTTGGCAGAAATACTGCCCGCATTTGATTATTGTTACGCGCCGACGCACACCGCTAACAATAAATCAGCCGGTGCTGGCTCGGGCGTTACTATCGGCAACGCCATTTTCTATAGGAAAGATTTACGGCTTACGGAAAGCGGCGCTTTTTTCGCCGCCGGATCTCTTGGCGAGGCTGGAAGCATTGGAACAGATGAGGTTGGGCTATTACAATACGCAGTCTTTAAGACCGAAAGCGGCGCATTTACGGTCGGCAATTTCCACGGCATAGGGCTTTGGCCGAAGAATGATACGCCAGCAAGATTGGAGCAAGCGAAGAAAGTAGAAAAATTCTTCTCGGCAAGGAACGGTTCTAAATTGCTTTGCGGTGATTTTAATCTCAAACCCGAAACTGAAAGTATCGCTATATCCGGACGGGGAATGAAGAATTTAATAAACGATTTCGGCGTCAAACTGACGCGAAGCAAGATCAGTTTGGAAAAGTTCAAGGACCAACCAGAGAAGGATACCGTTTCCGATTACGCGTTCGTTTCGCCGGATATCCAGGTTAATTCTTTCGCCGTCCCTGATATTGAGGTGTCCGACCATTTGCCGCTCGTAATTAATTTTTCGCTGGGACAGCATCCTAACCAGGTGCATTAAAAAACGCCGGATCAGTGCGCTATGAAAATTTACGTTAAGGTTAAACCGAAGGCGAAGACCGAACGGTTCGCGCAAACGGATGAGACCCATTTTTCGGTTTCGGTAAAAGAACCGCCCGTTGAAGGGCGGGCGAACGAAGCCGTTATCAGGGCGCTCGCGGTTCACTTGGGCATCTCGCGCTCGCGCATCGCGCTTGTTTCGGGCGCCACCGTCCGCGAGAAGGTCTTTGAGGTGGATTAGCTGACCTTGAAGATATAGCCGATTGCGACGCCCACGCCGATGGCGACGCCGCCGAGGACAAGCATCTCCAACCCCTTCTTCCAAAAGTTCGTTTTGGTGAATTTTGCGTTCACGACCCCGAGGATGAAGAGCGTGATGGCGGAAAGGGCGATGGAGAGTATGAAACCTAGACTTTGGACGGCTAGGAGGTACGGGGCGAGGGGAACGAACCCGGCCACGGCGAAGGAGAGGAACATGATACCCCCGTCCTTGAACGAACGGCGGACCGAACCTTGGTCGCCTTCGGATAAATATTCAGCTCCGGAATGTTCCGACAGAAAGCTCCCGACGGCCATGGAAAAGGCCTCCACGAAAAGATAGATGATGCCGGTGCCGATAATGACACCGCGCGCCGCCCCGCCGGCCTCCAGTCCAGCGAGAAGCCCGACTGTAGAGACCAAACTATCCTCCACGCCGAAGGTGAAGCTCCGGATGTATGAAGCGAAAGATTGTCTTTGCTCTTCCGACATGGTGCTATTTTAGCATAATACAAAGCTCAAATCTCAAAGTACAAAATTGAAGTTAAAAAATGTAAAGCGACGCGGCTAGCAGGTTTTGAATTTTATTTTTGATTTTTGCATTTTGAACTATAATAGAGTTGATGTTTCTCAAGATTGGCCATCGGGGAGCGGCGGGATATGAACCGGAAAACACCCTGCGTTCTTTCCGCAGGGCGCTGGAACTCGGCGTGGATATGGTGGAACTGGACGTGCGCCGTACCAAGGACGGGCATCTCGTTGTCATGCACGACGAGACGGTGGACAGGACGACGAACGGCAGCGGCAAGGTGAGCGAAATGACGCTGGCGGAGATAATGGAATTGGACGCCGGCCGGGCGGAAAAAGTCCCGACCTTGGACGAGGCACTGGACATCGTGCATGGCAAGGTCAGCGTGGATATTGAGGTCAAAGACGCCGGGACCGGCCCGGCTATCGGACGGTTCTTAAAGGACAGGCTAGCGCGGGGCGCTAAGTCCGATGGCTTCGTCGTTTCATCATTTCTGCCGCGCGAACTCGCGATTGGGTGTTATCCTGACGTGCGGCGCGTTCTCCTCGTCAAGGAATGCGTGGAAGACGGCATTCAAGCGGCGGTCGCCTTGCGAGCGTGGGGAATTGGCCCCAAATCAGAATTAGCGGACGAAAATCTCGTTAAAGCGGCGCACGATGCCGGCTTGAAGGTCCTGCCCTGGACGGCCGATGATGCGCCTCTCATCGCGAAGTTGAAAAAACTCGGCGTGGACGGCGCCTTCAGTAATTTCCCAGACCGGTTATGAAAGTGATGAACGAAACTAAAAGCGCCGTCTTGAGCGATGACGTGCTGATCTTGAAGACGCTCGCGGAAAAGGCGAGCGGGCTCATAGACATAGACGAGCCGAAGGCCGCCTTCTTCAAGACCCGCTTCGGCGTCCACACGTTCGGCATGGGTCGGCCACTCGACTGCCTCATCCTGGACGATTTGGGCCGCGTGAAGCGCATCAAGGAAAATCTGGAGCCGAACAAGGCGTTTTTCTGGCCGCCGATATGGAACGGAGTGGTGGAACTCCCGGCCGGGAAGGTGGCCGAGACAAGAACGGAGGTCGGTGATAAAATAAACATCGTATGAATCCCGTTAGAAATAAAAAACTTGTGCAACACAAACAGCTCTTTTCAAACAAGATGGTCGGCTTTAAGATTATCAATAAAGAAGAAATAAATTTCTAACGGGATGAAAAAAGACATGACAATAACCATCATCGCGGCAGTTTTAGTAATCGTAGCGATAGTCGTCCTTTTGGTCTTGAACGGCCAAAAATCCGCTTCGCCGAAACAATCGGCGTCTTCGGCGAATTCCGCAACGACGGCGGACGGTCTGCAGGTGACCGATGTCACGGTCGGTACGGGCGCCGTGGCCGAGGCGGGGGATACGGTGACCGTTAACTATGTCGGCTCTTTCCCGAACGGCCAGGTTTTTGACGCTTCGGCGAATCACGGCTCAAGCGGTTTCACCTTCGTCCTCGGGGCGGGCGACGTCATCAAGGGCTGGGACGAGGGCGTCTTGGGCATGAAGGTGGGCGGGGAGCGTAAGCTCGTCGTGCCGCCATCATTGGGTTACGACCCATCTGGCCTAGGTCCAATCCCGCCGAATGCGACGCTTGATTTTGATATCACACTTTTGAGCGTCCAGAAGTCCTCATAGTGCCGCTCCGCGCATCCCGCTCGGAGACCGCTCAAGAGCGCTAGCCCAAGCTTTAGTCTCCTCGCAGAATGCGCGGAGTGGCTAGTTT
>DAICZV010000022.1:3204-9177 GCA_027310975.1 bacterium | reverse complement strand
CTGCATATTCCGCTAGGAGGGTAAGACTTGGCCATCCGCCAAATGGCGGAGGCCCGGAGCGCCCGACTGGCGGGATATGCAGCGCAGAAATGTATGGAATATCCGGCGTCCAAAACAAACAAAAAACCCGCCCTGATATTATCAAGTGGGCGGGTTTCTTGCTTTTTATCTTTAGGCCTGCGGCATCGCGGCCGGCTTCTTGCCGGAGAAGAGGAAGGTGATCCCCCAGAGGCCGGAAATGCCGACCAAAATGTAGATGATGGCCGAGATTACCGAACCCACGCCGAAGATCGCGTCCACGACATTGAAGTTAAAGGCTCCCACTAAACCCCAGTTTATGGAACCGATAACCATCAAAAGCGTTGCGACCCATTTAAGCGATTGCATTTGATTGGTTTTTCTCTTTTCTTTCGGCCTTTTAACCATTATACCAAATTCCGCCTTGTTTTATGGCATAATGGTTATTAATCGCATGTCCATTTGGAATGGCCTAAAAAAAATAGGCCGCAAGGTTGGGCCGGGGATAATCACCGGCGCTTCGGATGACGACCCGTCCGGAATATTAACTTACCTCCAGTCGGGGTTTTTGTTCGGTTTTAAGACGCTTTGGCTCGCGCTTATTAATTTGCCGTTCATGATCTCCGTTCAAGAAATGTCGGCCCGCCTGGGTTACGCGACTGATAAGGGTTTGGCGCGCCTCATCAAAGAGAACTTCCGGCCCTGGGTGCTTTACCCCATTGCCGCCGCCTCGGTCATCGTCATTACGGTGAATATCGGCGCCGACCTCCTCGCCGTCGGTACGGTTTTGCAGGAGCTTTCCGGCCTGGCGACGGCCATTTGGCTTCCCATCACCGCGGCTCTCATACTGTTTTTTACCGT
The DNA here is from genome assembly GCA_027310975.1 of bacterium. Classification (GTDB taxonomy): domain Bacteria; phylum Patescibacteriota; class Minisyncoccia; order UBA6257; family GWB1-50-10; genus JAMCRC01. Next base: position 8,298 of record DAICZV010000022.1, on the reverse strand, counting down.
CGTCCTTTCCTATCCCAAGTTCGCCGCCGTCCTCAAGTGGCTCTCGCTTTCCCTTTTCTTCTACGTTGCCGTCGTTTTCGTCGTCCACATTGACTGGCTCGCGGCCTTGAAAGCGACGGTCTTGCCTTCCATCTCTTTCAACAAAGATTTCATCATGCTCTTCGCCGCCTTCTTCGGCACGACTGTTTCGCCCTACCTTTTCTTCTGGCAGGCGAGCGAGGAGACGGAGGACCGGGACGAGACGACGCGGGAGAGAAAGCTCAAGCGTTTCCTCGTGACCAAAAACGAGCTGAAGCATTTACGCCGCGATACCGTGATCGGCATGCTTTTTTCCGAAGTGACGACCTGGTTCATCGTCGTCGCGGCCGCCGGACTTTTCTTTATGGTCGGTCCCCAAATTATCACCGGCTTCTCGCAGGCCTCCGCGGTCTTAAAGCCGCTCCTCGGGCCATATGCCTTTCTGGCCTTCGCCCTCGGCATTATCGGGACGGGGCTTCTGGCCATCCCTGTCCTTTCGGGGAGCATCGGCTACATTTTGGCCGAGATATTCAACTTCAAAGAAGGGATGAACAAAACCTGGCGCAAGGCAAAGAGTTTTTACCTCGTCATCATCGCCGCGACCGCCGTGGGCCTTGCCATGAACCTGCTGGGGTTTGATCCGGTGCGTCTTCTTATCGTGACCGCCGTGCTCTATACCATCATCACGCCGCCCATCGTTTGGCTGATTATCAAGCTGGCGAACAAAAAAGAGGTTCTGGGAGAGCGAAGGAACACCCCCTTTGCCAATTTTTGGGCCTATTGCACGCTTTTCTTCTCGGTTTTCGTCGCGGCCGCGTATCTCATTGTGACTTTTTTGTGACGCCGGAGCGCGAAAGACCCGCCGTTTGATCGGGCGGGTCTTTTTAGGAAGGGAGGTTGTCTCTCTTTAGCTTAGCTTTATGCTGTTTTAGCGGGGTTCATGTTTGTGGGCGCCCTGATCCGGATGGTCGTGGATATCATCGCCACGGCATTCCGGCTCTCCGTATCGTTCAGCTGCGTCTCCGCGCTGCCGCGGTCCAAAGCGGTGCGGCCGCTACCGCCATTTTGGATGGCCCGGACCGTGATGACCGCGGTCGTAGGCGCCTGGTCGTTATCGGACGCGATAATGAATTTGGAAGCGGCCAGATTGGGGACGGTTTCGGAGTAGTCCAGCGTCTGCTCCATCGGCGACTCCGCAACGATGGGGCTGCGCCCGCTAGGCGGGGTGCTGGCAAAAGCGACTGCAGCGCCGGCGGTGGCGGATATTCCTAGAATAATCACTAATGGCCCTTTGATCTTGCGCGTCATCTTATCTTTCAATACGCTTGTCCGGCGGGGAAGGGTGCCTTACAATTTAAGCATCATGAAAATAGAACCTAAGCTCGCGACCGGTTTCCGGGATTACCTGCCGGATGAAGCGCGGACGCGGGAAAATATGCTCGGAAAGATAAAGGAACAGTTTGCACTGGCCGGTTTTGCGCCGCTTGAAACCCCGGGCTTGGAAAAGGAAGAGGTGCTCACGGGCGGCGATCCCAACTTTAAAAAACAGCTCTTCCGGGCGGGTCTGCCGGGGATGGCGGAAAAATTGGCCTTGCGGTTTGACCTCACGGTGCCTCTCGCGCGCGTCGTCGCCGCTTACGCGAGCGAGATGCAAAAGCCCTTCAAGCGCTATCAAATCGGCCAGGTGTGGCGGGGAGAACGGCCCCAGGCCGGCCGCTTCCGTGAGTTCATGCAGTGCGACGCGGATATCGTGGGCGCGCCGGGAGTTTTGGCCGATGCCGAGATCGTCAACCTCATCTACCGAGTGATGCAGGCCTTGGGTTTCCGCAACTTTTTGATCCGCCTGAACGACCGAAAGCTCTTGAACGGGCTCGCGGTCTACGCCGGTTTCCCTGTAAAAAAAATGCCCCAGGTCTTGCGGGCGATAGACAAGCTGGACAAGCTCGGCTGGGGCGAGGTTAAAAAGGAACTGGCGGACAAGAGCGGCGCGGCCCTCGGCCAGGCCTCCCTTGAGGCAATCAAGCGGTTTTTGGAAATAGAAAAGGACAACAAGGCCGCGACGCTCGCGGAGCTCAAAAAGCTCTTCGCCGGTTCGGACGAGGCCCAAAAAGGAGCGGACGAGCTTTTGGAGATAATGAAGGCGCTGAAGGCCCTGGGCGTGCCGGACAAGTTCTGGACGCTGGACCTTTCGGTCGCCCGCGGTTTGGACTATTACACCGGCGCGGTCTTTGAGACCGTTCTGCCGGAGGCGCTTTCCCTGGGCAGCGTGATGTCCGGCGGGCGCTATGACGGCTTGATTGGCCGCTTTGGCAGTGTTTCCATCCCCGCGACCGGGGTATCGGTCGGCTTGGACCGGCTTTTTGCCGCGATGAAGTCGCTCAACATGGCGGGGGACGGCGCGAGCGCCGGCGTTATGGTGCTGAACTTTGACGAGACCGCCACAGAGACCTGTCTTACGCTTTTATCCGACATTCGCGATACCGGCGTGCCGGCGGAGATATATCTCGGGGCGGAAAAGACCCTTAAGGGCCAGTTGGCTTACGCATTGAAGCGGAATTGCCCCATTGCCGTCATCATAGGCGGAGAGGAGATGAAAAAGAAAATGGCTCAGGTGAAGGACTTGCGCCGGCGGGACCAGAAGGCGGTGCCCATCGCCGAAGTGCCGGCCTACATCCAAGTCCTTCTCCAGCAATAGGAGACAATGTAACGGAGCTGAGCTCCGTTACATTCTGGGGATAAATCAAAACGGCGTTAATATCTCAATATCTCAATGAACCGGGAAGAAAAAACCGCCGCACTTCAAGCGCTCAAAAGCGAGCTTGCCGAGAACGTGTCCCTGCCGCTCCGCGAGGCGAACCTCGTTGTCGGCGAAGGGGACCCGGATACGGACGTAATGTTCATCGGCGAGGCGCCGGGATTTTATGAAGACAAACTCCAGAGGCCGTTCGTCGGCCGGGCCGGAAAGCTTTTAGACCGGCTCATAGAGGATAATGGCTGGAAGAGGAGTGACGTTTACATCACGAACATCGTGAAGCGCCGGCCGCCTGAGAATCGCGACCCGGAACCGGAGGAACTGGAGGCCTACCGGCCGTATCTGACGCGCGAGATAGAGATATTGAGCCCCAAGGTCATCGCGCCCCTCGGCCGATATTCAATGAACTATATATTGCCGCTTGCGAAGATATCCAATGACCACGGCCGGGTTTTTTGGTGGGGCGACCGGCTCGTCATCCCGCTGTATCATCCCGCCGCCGCGCTCCGTTCCACGAACGTCCTGCACGAGCTCGAGAAGGACTTTAAAAAGTTGAAGCTCCTGCCCGGCAAGTACGAGGGGTTCCTCGCCGACCGCCAGGCCAAGCAGAAGGCCAATCCTTCCGCCGATTTTGAAAAGAAGGAGCAGGAAAAGCTTTTCTAATATTTTTACCTCGCGAGGCGGGGTTCCACGAACTTTTGGTCAAAGATCTTCGTGAGCTCGGTCACCTGGAGCCAGAGGAAGCACCACGCCCAGACCGCGACAATGTAAAGGACGGGGATGGCGGGCATCAATATGCCAAAGAGGGCGAAGACGGTGGCGATGAGCTGGACGGCGGTGATTGCCAAGATGACCTGCCGGGAAGGCAGGAACTTCCACCAGCGTTCTTTGGTGTGGGCGACGTAGATAAGCATCTGGCCCGAGACGGTGAGCTTCAGAAAAAATATCGTCTGGATGACGCCCCAGCTCAAATGGAAGACGCCGGTCATGAGGAAGAAAAGGATGAGGCTGTTCCCAATGCCCGCCAGGCCGTAAAAACTGCTCAAGGCGAAACGGGCGGCGGGTCTCACCTTCGCCGGGCGGGAGAACTGCTCCACCCGGTCAAAGGCCAGCGAGACGGTGGGGATGTCGTTCAAGAGGGCGATCAATATGAGCTGGAGCGGCGTCAGGGGATAGGCGCGCGAGATGAAGCCAAGGACGACGACGGTGATAATGAGCCGGAAACTTTCGGACAGGCGGTAAAGGGAGTAGCTGTAAAGGCGGGCGAAGATTTTTCTGGCCTCAATAAGCGCGTCCCGGATGACCGAAATGCCCTGGGAAATAAGCACGATGTCGGCGGCGCCCTTCAGCGCATCCACGGCATTCTTGACCGCGATACCGACGTTCGCGGCCTTCAGGGCGCCCAGGTCGTTCACGCCGTCGCCGGTCATCGCGACGATGTAGCCCTGGGACTCCGCCAGCTTGGCCAGGTTGAACTTATCTTCGGGCAGGATTTCGGCAAAGGCCCCGATGCCGTTGAAATATGCCGGGTCCTTGGCGTTCCAATCAACGCCGGTGCGGGCCAGAGTCCGGCCTTGAAGGCCGAGCTCGTCCATGGACCGTTTGGCGATGGCGAGATTATCTCCGGTAAGCATTTTGACGCCCACGCCGTTCGCTTCCAAGAAATCAACGGTTTGCTTGGCATCCGCGTCCAGGGGGTCGGCGAGAAGAAGGAGCCCCGCGAGGCGCATGCCGCTTTCAACGGCGCTCCCGTCTTTCACGGCGACGCCAAGCGTCCGATAGCCGGAGTTCGCCGCGTCGCTTACGTGCGACTCATAAAAGGCGCGGGCATCGGCGGAGGCGCTTGTCAGGTTTTCTATGACCTGAGTGGCGCCGACCGAGACCAAAACTTCGCGTCCGCCCGTTGTCGCGAGAACCGTAGAGCGCTTGCGTTCCGAATCGGCCGGCGTGTAGGTTTTAATGTCAAAAAGCCGCCCCGCCGCCATAGTCGCCGCTTTTCTCGCCACGGCCTGGTCAATGGCGCTTTTACTGTCCTGGGGCGCCGCGAGCGAGGCGTAAAAAACAACATCCTCGGATGAAAATCCTGGAAGGGGCACGATCTTCACGACGCTTATCTGGTTCAAGGTTAAAGTGCCGGTCTTGTCCGTGAGAAGAAGGTTGACGTTCGCGAGGTCCTCCAAGGCGGAAAGGCGGCGCACAATGGCGTTGCGTTTCGCAAGCCCCAGCACGCCCAGGCTGATGATGAGCGTCATCACGGTCGGCAAGCTCACGGGAATGCCGGCGATGAGCAGGCTCAAATCCAAAATTAGAAAATCGCTCCAGGG
>DAICZV010000022.1:0-3194 GCA_027310975.1 bacterium | reverse complement strand
TGGTTCAGTAAAAAGAAAACTGAGACGACGATGACCCCGAGCAAGCTCACGGCCATCAGAAACTTGGAAATCATCAATATGTCACGCTCCAAAAGGCTGCGCCGCTTGACGTTATCAATGAGCGTGAGCGTTTTGCCGAAGCCGGTCTTAACTCCCGTGGCGATAACGGCGGCGCGGGCGAGGCCGGTCGTCACGAAGGCGCCGGAATACAATGAGTCGCCGATGCGTTTCTCCTTGGGCAAGGACTCGCCCGTGAGAACCGCCTCGTTCACGGTGAGGTTGGTGGCCTCGGAGATTGCGGCATCGGCGGGGATGAGGTCGCCCACCGCCACTTCCAAAAGGTCGCCCGGCACGACCTCGCGCGAAGGGATGAAGCGCCAAACGCCGTCGCGGCGGACCTTCACCTGGACGGTAAGGCTTTCCTTAAGCTTTTCTATCGCGTTGTCCGCTTTGCGTTCCTGCCAAAAGCTCACGGCGAAGTTGATGGCCAAAAGCAGAATAATGAAATAGAAATCAAATGTCTTGCCGGCCCAAAGCGAAAGGAGGGCGGCTCCGAGGAGCATGAGGGCGATGGGTGAGGCGAACCATTTGACGGTCTTCAGAAAAAAGCCCGGCCTTTTTTCCGGTATCTCGTTCGGGCCGTATATTTCAAATTGCCTCCGCGCCTCTTCTCCCGAAAGGCCATTTTGGTTCATTTGTCTTGATTATAATACCGCGCCGCTTATCTTGCTCATCGGGCGCTTGGGGATACGTTCGCCAAGCCCTACCCTCCTCGCAAGGTAAGCGGCGCTGTTTTCAGATTTAGGGTATATTAAAGAGCGTGAATATTCGGGAAAAATTGAACGCCGACCAATGGGCGGCTGTGGAAACGACCGAGGGGCCGGTTCTCGTGATCGCGGGGGCGGGTTCCGGCAAGACGCGCGTCATTGAATACCGCGTTCTTCATTTGATAGAAAAAGGAGTGAACCCGGATGAAATCCTTCTCCTCACGTTCACCAAAAAGGCGGCCCGGGAGATGCTAGAACGCGCCGCCTCCCACGACGGCCGGGCGGCCTATGTCCAGGGCGGCACCTTCCACTCCTTCGCTTACGGCATATTGCGCCGGCACGGCAAACGCATCGGCCTCTCAAGCCAGGCGACCGTTCTGGATGAAGGGGACGCCCAGGAGGCCATCGGCCGTTCGCTCACGCGCCTCGGTTTCGGCGGCAAGGGCGACGACCATTTTCCCAAAAAGGCGACGGTCGCGCGCATCTTGAGCGCCGCCCGGAACCGGGCAACATCCGTTGCGGACGTTTTGGAAGAGGAGTATCCGCATTTTTCGCAGTACGCCGGCAAGCTCCAGGCCGTGGGCGAAGAATACGCGCGGTACAAAAAGGAGTTCGGGTATCTGGACTACGACGATCTTCTGGTCATGACGGCCGAGCTTTTGCGCGACGAAGAGGCCCGGGCACTAATTGCCGGCAAGTACCGGTACATCATGGTGGACGAGTATCAGGACACGAACCCGGCCCAGGGCGAGATCACGGAGCTTTTGGGCCGCGCGCATCGGAACGTGATGGTCGTGGGGGACGACGCCCAGAGCATCTACCGCTTCCGCGGCGCTTCGCACGAGAACATCATGCGCTTCCCGGAAAAATTCTCCGGCTGCCGGGTCGTGAAGCTTGAGGAGAACTACCGGAGCGTCCAGCCGATATTGGACCTGGGGAACGCCATCCTCGCCGACATGCCGAAGAAGTTCGCTAAGATCTTGAGGGCGACGCGGGGCGGCGGTACCAAGCCGCGCCTCATCTATTTTGAGAATGCCGAAACGGAAGCGCATCATATCGTCGGCGAGGTTCTGGCCCGGAAGCAAAGCGGGGTCGGCTTGAAGGAACAGGCGGTCCTTTTCCGCTCGTCCTATATTTCCATCCCGCTCCAGGCGGCGCTTGCCCGCGCCGGAATACCTTTCCGCGTTTACGGCGGGCTCAAGTTTTACGAAATGGCCCACGTTAAAGACGTCCTGGCTTTTCTCCGGGTCGCCGTAAATCCCAAGGACGAGATCTCCTGGCACCGCGTCCTCACGCTCTTGCCGGGCGTCGGGGAGCGCACCGCCGCCGGCATCTATGCCGCGGTCTTCCAAAAAGGGGAGGGCACTTTCCGCGAAAAACTCCAGGGGGCGGACAAGGTTTCCGGCGACATGGTCCATCTTGTTTCAATATTGGACGAGGCGGCGGAAGACGCGCCCGGCAAATCTTTCCGTTTGATAATCAAGGGCTATCTGCCGTACCTGCGGGAAAAATTTGACGACTGGCCGATGCGCCTCGCCGATCTGGAAGTTTTAGCCGACATCGCGGAGGAGTACAAAAGCGCCCGCGAACTTTTAACCGACCTGGCTTTAGAGGCGCCGGAGCGGACCGAACGGGGAAGCGAGAATCAGGACGCGCTCACGCTTTCCACCATCCACTCCGCGAAGGGCTTGGAATGGCGGACGGTATTTTTGCTCGGACTGGAAGACGGCGTCATGCCATCCAAGATGGCGCGGAAGGACGAGGAGGTGGAAGAAGAGGAGCGCCTGCTCTACGTGGCCGTGACGCGCGCCAAGGACGAGCTTTCACTGCTCTTCCATCTGGAAGGCCGCGAAAGCGGCGCCCTGCCTTTCAACCGGCTTTCGCGGTTCCTCACGCCGCCCGAGATCGGCGCTTTCTTGAACCAGCAGGACCTTTCGGGCCTGGGTCTTGCCGAACGCATCCGCAAAGAGAACGAGGAAGACGGCCTCCAAACCGAGGATTTCGTGGATTACTGAAAAAGAAAATATTATCGTAAGTGCCGTAGTGTCGAGATAGAGAACTCACATCTTCTCATGTATCTCTGTTTGGTATACTTAAAAAGTGAGAAAATTCTTTTTCCCATTTTCTCGGAAATATCCCGGTTTAACCCAACACACGTGGCATCGGTTTGCCATTGTTATTTATTGGGTATTAATCATTCTTGCTCTGTATGGCATTTACCATGCATTTCAATCACCTGAAGCTAAAAATTGGTCAAACTGCTACATGGCACAAATCCAATTGAATCCCAATGCGTCATGGCAAGACAACAACACAGCATGTGCTGTGTTTCAGCCACACACGCAAGTTAACTTCATACTAGCTATAATTGGCACCATTGTTTTCAGTTATATTATCCAAGTGATTTACTATAAAGTAATGCTATAC
>DAICZV010000021.1:5330-12880 GCA_027310975.1 bacterium | reverse complement strand
CAACTAAACCCGTCCTGGCCGGGTGAGTGCTAGGGGAGATTATATATGAGTTTTCAGACATTTTTACAGATAGCCAAAGATCATTTGGCTGTCTATTGGACTATGGCTCAGCCATACGAGCCGGCGATCGTGACCATCTCTGCCATAATTTTTATGAATTACATCTATGTCAAACGATACCTTTTAAGGAAGGTGTTTATTGACTGGGTGTGGTTCGTGGCCCTGGTCATGATTGTTTCATTCGTCGGCCTGGGTTGGGTTTCATCTGCCGCCGTTGTGGCTAATAACGACCTCGGGTCAACCTCATCGTTGGAGACGCTCGTTATTGTGGCTGGGATGATGTTAAGCATTGTCGCCAATTTAGGGCTATCCTTGTATTATTACGACCCGAAATTTAGGCGCTGACATTGAGCCCGTTGGAGAATGCCAATATTCTCCATCGGGCTTGTTTTTTTTATTGAATATGCTATAGTGCTTGCGTACTTGACCGCTCCTTTGAGAGCGGCAGTTTATTAAAAGGTCTAACATTTAAAGAATTATGGATCTCAAATCATTGGCCGTTGCGGTGGACCAGATCGCCGCGGAAAAGGGGATACCGGCGGAGAAGGTGATGGGCGCCATTGAGGCCGCCATTGCCGCCGCCTACAAGCGCGAGTATCGCAAGCGATCGGAGGTCGTCCGGGCGAAGTTTGACCCGAAGACGGGGGGCATGGAGTTCGCGCAGGTGAAGACCGTAGTGGACCCGTCGGAGGTTCGCATCGTCGCCGAGGGCGAAGAGGAGCCGCCGCAAGCCGCGGACAGCGAGGAACTTTTGCCGCGGTATAACGAAGACCGCCATATATTCTTGGCGGAGGCGAAGAAAATAAAAAAGGACGCGAAGTCCGGCGACGAGCTGGAATTTCCGCTGGAGTCCCACGCCGATTTCGGCCGCATCGCCGCTCAGACGGCGAAGCAGGTCGTTTTGCAGAACTTGCGGGACGCGGAGCGCGCCTCGGTGAAGGAAGAGTTCGCCGACAAGGAAGGGGAGATCGTCTCGGGCGTCGTCCAGCGCTTTGAACGCGGCAACGTTTACGTGAACCTCGGCCGGGCAATCGGCATTATGTATCCGAACGAAAGCATCCCGGGCGAGCACTACCGCTTGGGCGACCGCATGCGCTTTTACGTGCTGGCCGTCCAGGACGACGTGCGCCGGCCGGGCATCGTTCTTTCCCGCTCGCATCCGAACTTCGTGAAGAAGCTTTTTGAACTTGAGGTACCCGAAATAGCGGAAGGGACCGTGGAGGTCAAAGAGATCGCCCGCGAAGCGGGGAGCCGCACCAAGATCGCCGTCGCTTCCAAAGAGGAGGGCGTGGATCCGGTCGGGTCCGCCGTCGGCCAGCGCGGCACGCGCGTGATGGCGGTCACGAACGAGCTTGGAAATGAGAAGATAGATATTATTGAGTGGTCCGATGATCCGGAAAAGTTCATCGGCAACTCCGTTTCGCCCGCCAAGGCGAAGCTCGTTGAGATATTGCCGCGGCGCGAGGCCAGGGTGCTGGTCTCCGAAGACCAGCTTTCGCTCGCTATCGGCAAGGGCGGCCAGAACGTCCGCTTGGCGGCGAAGCTCACGGGCTGGAAGATAGACGTGCGTTCGCAGTCCAATCCGGACGCGGTGCTAGAAGGCGGCGTTGCCGCAGCGGAGGAGGAAGAAGCGGAAGCGCCCGCCGAGGAGGAGAAAAAATCAGTCGCGGAATAAAATAAATTAAAGTCAAAAACAATGAACTACCTTATATTTGGTCCAGTCGTTTTAGCTGTCGCTTACACGGTCTATTTGGGTTTAAAGCTGAAGCGGGCGCCCGCCGGCAATGAGAAGATGCTTGAAATATCGCGCGCCATAGAGGCTGGTTCCGCCGCTTATTTGAGCCGCCAGTATCGCACCATCGCCATCGTGGCGGCCATTCTCTTCGCCGTCATCTGGGTGGCCCTCGGATGGCTTATGGCTCTCGGATTTTTGGTCGGCGCGGTCGCTTCGGCCGCGGCCGGATTCATCGGCATGAACGTGGCCGTGCGGAACAACCACAAGACGGCCAAGGCCGCCGAAGCCGGATTGGGCGCGGCTTTAAAGCTTGCCTTTGACGCCGGCTCGGTCACGGGTTTCCTGGTCGTCACGCTCGGTCTCCTCGCCGTCGCCGGGTTTTATCTTCTGACGCACGACGTTAAGAGCTTGATCGGCCTCAGCTTCGGCGCCTCGCTCATTTCCATCTTCGCCCGCCTCGGCGGAGGAATCTTCACCAAGGCGGCCGACGTCGGTACCGACCTCGTCGGCAAGGTGGAAGCGGGGATACCGGAGGACGATCCGCGGAACCCCGGGGTTATCGCCGACAACGTGGGCGACAATGTCGGTGACTGCGCCGGCATGGCCGCCGACCTTTTTGAAACCTATGCAGTGACGCTCACGGCCGCGATCCTTTTGGGCGCCCTCACTTTGGGAGCGGGGCAGATAATGTTCCCCTTGGTTTTGGGCGGCATCGCCATCGTCGCCTCCATCATCGGCACCTTCTTCGTGCGGCTCGGCAAGAGCGGCAACATCATGGGCGCGCTCTATAAAGGCCTTATCGCCGCCATTGTCATTGCCGGCGTCTTCTTCTACTTCGCCGCCGAGGCCTATTTCGGTTCGGCCTATCTGCCGGTCTTCCTTTCAAGCTTGATCGGCCTGGCCGTCACCGTGTTAATGGTCGTTGTCACCGACTACTACACCTCCAAAAACTATCGTCCGGTCCAGTCCATCGCCGAGGCCTCCAAGTCCGGCCACGGCACGAACATTATTGTCGGTCTCGCGATAAGCATGGAGTCAACCTTCCTGCCGATACTCATAATCGTGGGCGGGATATTGGGCTCGTATATTCTTTTGGGCACGTACGGCATCGCGATTGCGGCGACCGCCATGCTTTCGGTCGCGGGCATCATCGTCTCCATTGACTCTTTCGGACCGATAACGGATAACGCCGGCGGCATCGCCGAAATGAGCGAGGCGCCGGAAAGCGTCCGCCAGATAACGGACGCGCTGGACGCGGTCGGCAACACCACGAAGGCCGTGACCAAGGGCTACGCCATCGCTTCGGCAGGCCTCGCAGCTTTAGTCCTCTTCAGCGCCTATTCCCGCGAAGTGACCGCCCTCTTCGGCCAAATATCTTTCAGTATTGAGAATCCCTACGTTCTGATAGGACTCCTCCTCGGAGCTGCGGGACCGTACCTCTTCGGCTCCATCGCGATGCGCGCCGTGGGTGAAGCGGCAGGGACCATTGTGGAAGAGATTCGCCGCCAGTTCCGCGAGATCAAAGGCATTATGGACGGCTCCGGTAAGCCCGACTATAAGCGGGCGGTGGACATCGTCACCAAAGCCGCTCTGCGCCAGATGATTATCCCGGCGCTCCTGCCGATCGTCTCGGTCCTCGCCGTCGGCTTTATCTTCGGCCGGCAGGCCTTGGGCGGGTTCCTGATGGGCGCCATCGTCTCTGGACTTTTCGTCGCCATCTCAATGACGAACGGCGGCGCGGCCTGGGACAATGCCAAAAAGTACATTGAGAGCGGCAATCACGGCGGCAAGCATTCCGAAGCTCACAAGGCGGCCGTGACGGGGGACACCGTGGGCGACCCGTACAAGGATACCGCGGGTCCCGCCATCAACCCGCTCATCAAAGTGATAAACATCGTGGCCTTGCTTATCGTGCCGTTTCTGTGATTCAGCCCCGATTCCTGTTCAATGAAAATAAAAAGCCACTCTTCATAGAGTGGCTTTGCCATTATAAATTCCGATTACTGTTTAGAACTCGGCCAGACCGTCCTTAACAGCCAGAAGCCAATGCGCGCCCATAGTTCCCATAATAGGAACCGGTAGAGCAGCATGGACTTTCTTTCGTGGGCGGCGAACAACTCTTCGGTCGCCCAGTACGCTTGGCCGGGCACGCGACTGTCGTAGTCGCCCTTTGATTCAACCCCGATTATTTTGTACCGTCCATGAAAATACAGACGGTTGGCCGTCACAAAGGCCAGTCGAGTTCGTTCAATGTGAAGCGGGTGGTCCACGACCACCACAACAGTCGGGCCAATCCTGCCGGTTAGAGTTTGTTGTACGGCTCGCAGTCCCTCCACCGCATTATTGTGGGTGCGGTAGGACCTGGCCTCTATCAGAGCCGGCGCCGGTGCGTCATCAGTTTTGTAGAGATTGTACATTGATTCCGCCTCGGTGATGTTGTTCACCGAGTACCCGCCTGAGAAAATAATCTTTATTCCTTCTTGCGCGGGGACGATGCACCCAGGATGAATAGCTGGGTTTCGCGCGAACTGACGACACGCGTTCACGATTGCCGCGCTCATCGCTGATGGCGTTCCGTCGGCATGCAGACCATTGCCAATCCCAATGATTATTAGCAATTCCCTGCCTCCTTTCTTGGTCTAGTTTTTAAAATTACTCAGCCTACACATTGCCATTGATTGATAGTTATGTCAACTTCTGACGGCGGGTCAATTAACGCATAATGAATGGGATGAACTTCCGCAATAAAAAAGTTCTCATAATGGGATTGGGTGTTTTGGGCGGCGGAGTGGCGAGTACTAAGTGGTTCTTGAAACGCGGCGCCAAGGTGACCGTAACGGACATGCGAGACAAAAAGGCGCTCGCCTCGTCCATCAGGGCGCTCGGCTCGGCGGCGAAACGCATCCGGTTCGTTTTAGGCGAGCATCGGGAAGAGGATTTCGGGACAAACGACATCATTGTTGTGAACCCGGCCGTCCCGCGGGAAAGTAAATATCTGGCCATTGCCCGCAAGCATGGCCGGATGATAGTGAACGACGCGCGTCTCTTTTTTGACGAAGTTAAAAGCCCGGTCGTGGCCGTGACGGGCACGCGCGGCAAAACGACGACGGTAAATTGGCTGCAATTTATCCTGAACTCGGCTGGCAAAAGGGCGCTTCTGGGAGGCAACTCGTCGGACGTGGCTCTTTTGAGCTTGGCCGAAAATCTGAAGTCGAAAACAACGGCCGTCGTTGAGCTTTCGTCCTGGCAATTGGAATTTCTGCCGGAGGCGAAACACGCCCCGGATATCGCCATTATCACCAATCTTTACCCCGACCATTTGAACCGGTACGGCGGGATGAGCGACTATGCCCGGGCCAAGGCGGGGATATTCAGCGGTCAGAAAAAAGGTCAGGCGCTCATATTGAACGCGGAAAATAAATGGACCAGGTTCTTTTTAGGCCAAAAACCAAGATCGCGGACATATTTCTTCTCAACGCGTTCGCTCCCGAAAGGGAGGCGGGGAGTTTTCATAAAGAACGGTGCCCTTTTCTTCAAATCTAAGGAGGGGACGGAGGAGGTTATCTCGCGCGAAGCGATGGATGTTTTGAAAGAACGGGGCGAACACAACCTCGCAAACTTCGCCGCGACCGCGCTTGCCGCGCATCTCGCCGGCGTGCCGTGGTTTAAGATCGCCAGAGCCATACCGAAATTGCCGGATGTAAAATACCGCGAAGAGATAGTTTTGCGGAATAAAAACCTGACGGTCGTGAACGACTCGGCGGCCACCTCGCCAGACGCGACACTCGCCGCCATTCGGCGCTTTTTAAAACAGGGGCAGGTGGTGCTTATAACCGGCGGCACGGACAAGAACCTGGATTTTAAGCCGCTCGCCCGGGAAATAAAAAAGACCCTCCAGCCGGAAAGAGTCATGTTTTTAAACGGCAGCGCAACAAAAAAACTCATTCAGGAGTTGAAAAAGTTGCATTACTTCAAAAACCTTGGAATAAATCTCAGTGAAGATTTGGGTGGTGCAATAGATTGCACCACCAAGGTAATGCGCCGCAAAGGAGGAGTAAATTGGGTGGTTTTGTTTTCGCCGGGGGCGGCCAGCTTTGAGAAATTCAAAAACGAATTTGACCGTGGGGAGAAATTCAATCTATACTCCCGACAGGCGTTTGAAAATCGGACATAAAAAAAGAAAGGAAGATATCTAATGGAAAAATTGGACAGGTGTTTCATCGCCCTCCATCCTGAGCTGAATAGTGCCCAGGTTTCGCCGGAAGAGAAAGCCCGGGTTGTCGTGGATCATGTAGGCACGTTAATCGGTTCTGTAGGCATGGCGGACGTCCGCTGGGCGCTGTGTGAGATGGCTGTAAGCCACGGTGTTCCGCCGGAAATTTCCGCCAAGGCAGCGCGCCTTCTGCCGGAATTAGTAGGAGGCAACGTTGATCGCGATACAAGCGAAGATGAAATGTTTTAAGCAGTGATTTTTTAACCCCCGCCATAAGCGGGGCCTTTTTTAAAAATATAAATTATGCACCTCAAGGCGGTAATGCGCGTTTGATACAATAGGAAAAGTATGTTGAGCTCTCCTCAGAAAGGATTCACTCTTATTGAGATATTGGTCGTAATAGCCATTTTGGGCGTTTTGGCGACGGCCGTTATCTTGATTCTGAACCCGGCCCATCTGTTGGCGCAGGCCAGGGATGCAACGCGGGTTTCCGACCTGGCGTCTTTGAACAGCGCGGTGAATCTTTGGCAAACGCACAATATCGGAGCGCCACTCGGTTCTTCTTCCGTGGCTTATATCTCCATCCCAGATTCTTCTTCATCGGCCTGCGCCGACCTGGCTTTGCCTACTGCGCCGTCCGGCTGGTCGTATAATTGCGCGTCCGCGTCATCTTTGACGAACATGAACGGCACCGGCTGGATTCCGATAGATTTTACTTCGGCTTCATACGGCACTGTTCTATCGCGTTTGCCCACCGATCCGATAAACACCGTTACCAGCGGACTGCATTATACGTACGCCACGGATGGGGCGGGATGGGAATTAACGGCTTGGCCCGAATCCGTTAAATATGAAAACGAATTGCAGTCGAACCCGATGATAGCGAGCGCCACCAATGTTATCGCTTATGGTTCTAACTTTGATATCACGCCGTCGCAGCTGCTCGTCTCGGCATCAGGGCCCGTGCCGGATACTCCTCAAAATTTGTATCTCGCTTCGCTTTCCGGAACTTCAACGGCCAGCATCACGCTCAACTGGAGCGCGTCGTCATCTAGCAATCCGGCGACCAATTACGAGATATACCGTTCCGGCTCGCTTTTAGCCACGATCGGCGACCTGCTATCGTATACCGATTCAAACTTAACGCTGGGCAATGCGTATGCCTACGACGTGAAGGCAGTCAGCAATAACGGAACCGGTGCGGCGAGCAATGTTGTGACGGTCACGCCGCATATGGTGACTCAAATATTATCTGCGAGCGGTACCTGGTCGAATGCTTACAATACCGGATTCGTCATCGTTACGTTGGTGGGCGGCGGAGGCGGCGGTGGGTATGCTCGTCAGGGTTACTCAAGCGGCGGAGGCGGCGGGGCCGGACAGTCTTATATGAGCAGTACGGTTGCGGTGAGCGGCAACGTTGCTTACGTTGTCGGCGCTGCCGGCGCCGGCTCAACTGCCGTAGGCGTGGCCGGGAAAAATGGCGGCAACTCGTCTTTTGGGAGTTTGGTTGCTAATGGCGGGGTTGGCGGATATGCCGGCGGT
>DAICZV010000021.1:0-5300 GCA_027310975.1 bacterium | reverse complement strand
GATACACACTGCTGTTGCCGCCGGTGCCGGTGGCGCAAGCGGCGGAGGAACCGCAGGCGGGGCCGGCGGCAACAGCAGTGTGTATCAAGGTAGGGCCGGCGGTAATTCCACGGATTCTTCGGCGTCTTCCACTGGCGCCGGCGGTGGAGGCGGCTCATACGGCAATAGCGGTTATGCGGGCGGAGCAGGTGGCCTGACTTCCCAATATAGCGGCGGCACCAGCACGCCGGCGAGCGGATGCGGTGACGGCGGCGGAGGCGGCGGCGCTTCTTATTTCGGCGCCGGCGGCAATGGTGCCGGTGCTTGCGCCGGCACGGCCAGTGCCGGCGGAGGCTATGGCGCCGGCGGAGGCGGCGGCGCTTTCGGCAATTCTAATTTAGGCGCTAATGGTTCGGCCGGGTTCGTGAGCGTGACATATCTGGCCCCGTAAAAACCGCGGCGACATTTAAAAATAAGACCAGCTCATGATGTTAGCTGGTCTTATTATATTATCGGATGGATTGCATCAATTATCCGCCTTAACCTTAAGTTTTTTGCCTTTCGCGCGGTCCAGCTTCGGCATGCGGATAGTGAGGATTCCGTTCTTGAGCGAGGCGGAGGAATGTTCCGGGTCCACCTCGTGGGGAAGGATGACGGAACGGGAAAAGGTGCCCCAGAAGAGCTCTTGGTAGTAATAGTCCTTGTCGCTCACCTCGTCCTTGCGTTCGCGCTCCCCCCGAATCGTCACCGACTCGGTCGTGATGTTCACTTCCAGTTTATCGTCCTCCACGCCCGCGACCGTGGACTGGACAACGATGTCGTCGCCGTCCTCGTAAACGTCCACCGTGAGCGTTCCTTCGCCTTCATCGGGGCTAATAGCCGCTTCGTCGTTTATTTTAAGCGGCGTCGGCGCGCCCTTCACCTTGGCGAGCTCAACGAACATATCCTTTTTTTCGTTCTCTTCATCCATTGCGTTCATTATATCAGAAATGCGGATGTTCCGCCTCTTCCCGCTTCAGCACGTCAAAATCCTTCAGGATGAAGAGGGCGGCGCAGGCGAGGAAGAGCGTGGGGTAGAGCATGTTCACGTCCTGGTACTGGTAGATGAGGAGGTTGAATCCGGCGTGGAGCATAGTCGCGACGATGATGCCGATCGTAACGTACCATCCAATCCGCTTTTTTATCTTCCCCTGGGCCCAGGTGAAACCGACGACACCCGAAGCCAGGGAATGGAGGAGGGTCGCGCCGATGAAGCGGAAGCCAAGCGTGGAAACGGCCGAAAGCACGGTCGCGAAGCTTAAATAACCAAGCTCGCTGCCGACGATGAACAGATTCTCAATGGTCGCGAAGCCGAGGGCCGCCGCGATCATGTAGATCATCGCGTCCACCGGCTCGTCAAAAGCGGGATTCCCGCCGATGCTCCAGCGCGCGGCGATAAATTTGAATATCTCCTCAATGAGCGCTAGCCCGATGATGAGTATGAGAAAATTGTGGAGCGGCGAGGCGACAAGATTTTGGAAAAGGAGCTGAAGGCCGAGAACCGGGATGCTCGCGACGGCGCCGGCCATAAAAGCGATGGCGATGAGCTTTTTGGGCTCGGGATGGATGTCCTCGCGGAGGAAAAAGACGAGCCAGATTAAGGCCGGCACGGCGGCCAGAGCGAAGGTAACGATATAGCTCAAAACGACTTCCATAAAGTTCAATCCCAGTTTTCCACCATTAATAACCCCGTCCTTTCCGGCATCTCGTTCCAAATCATTTCCGTGATGAACGGCATGAAGGGGTGGAGCATTTTAAGCGAGGAACTGAGGACGCTCATGAGTATTGCCTGCGTGCCTTCTTTGGTTTTTGCATCGGCAAGCTGTGGCTTGGAGGTCTCCAGATAAACATCGCAAAAGTCGTGCCAGAAGAAATCATAAAGTCCCTGGAGTGCTTTGGAGAATTCAAACGTCCCAATCAGTTTTTCGGTCTCTTTTTTGGTCTTGTCTAATTTTGAAATGATTTCTTTGTCCGCTTCCGTTTTCGGCTTTAATTTTACGTCATGCGTTCCAAATGTATCATTTCCGCTCTGCTCCAAAACGAACCGGGAGGCGTTCCATATCTTGTTCCCGAACTTCCGGCCAGCCGCGACTGCTGCCTCGTCCCAGCGGATATCCTGGCCCGTTGCCTGCCAGACGACGGCGAAGCGCGTCGCATCCGCACCGAACTGGTCAATATATTTCAACGGGTCAATGCCCGTGCCCAAGCTTTTGGACATCCGCTTGCCATCCTTCGTGAGGATGGTGCCGTGGATCAGGACGTCGTTGAAGGGCACCTTGCCCATGAATTCCAGTCCGGAAAATATCATGCGCGCGACCCAAAGGTTCAAAATATCGCGGGCGGTGATGAGCGTGTTACCCGGATAATAATTTTTCTTGTCGCTTTCGGAAAGCCCGGCGAAAGGCCAAAGTGCCGATGAAAACCAGGTATCCAGTACGTCCGGCGCCTGTTCCATTTCGCACTTTCCGCAAATCGGGCACCGGTTCGGTTTTTCAACTGCGACGGAGAATTTATTTTTGTCGTTCTGGCAGAAATAGACCGGAAGCTGATGCCCCCACCAGAGCTGCCGGGAAAGCGTCCAGTCGCGGATATTCGTGAGCCAGTCAAAATAGATGGTTTGGAAATTCTTCGGCTGAATATCCACCTTGCCGCTTCTCACGGATTTCAGCGCGTTTTTCGCGAGCGTTTCCATCTTCAAGAACCATTGAACGGAGGGGATCGGCTCTATCACATGGCCGCAGCGCGAGCAGACGGACACGTTGTGGACATACGCCTCCTCTTTTTCCAGGAATCCCAGGTCTTTGAGCTTTTGGACGACCGCGGCGCGCGCTTCCTCGGTCTTCATGCCGGCGTATTCGCCGGTATTCCCCATCATCTTGCCGCGCTCATCTATAACCTGGATGGCCGGCAGTTTGTATTTCTGGCCGAGCTCAAAGTCAAAAATGTCGTGAGCGGGCGTCACCTTAAGCGCTCCGGTGCCGAAGTCCTTGTCTATTTTCGCATCGGCGATGACGGGTATTTCGCGGTTCGTAAGGGGCAGCTTGACCGTTTGCCCGACCAGGCGCGCGTACCTTTCGTCCTTCGGGTTTACCGCCACGGCCGTGTCTCCGAACATGGTTTCCGGCCGCGTCGTCGCGACAACTATGTATTTAGTATTTTGTATATCGTATTTAGTATCAACGAGCGCATAGCGAACGTACCAAAGGTGCCCTGGTTCCTCTTTATGCTCCAGCTCCAGGTCCGAGAGGCTCGTGCCGCACCGCGGGCACCAATTAACGGTGCGCAGTCCGCGGTAGATCCAGCCCTTGTCGTAGTAATGGACGAAAGCGGCCTTCACGTCCTTTGCATAAGCATCGTCCATCGTGAAACGCAGGCGCGACCAGTCGGCCGAGACGCCGAGTTTTTTAAGCTGGCCCAGGATTATGCCGCCGTATTCCTCCTTCCATTTCCAGACGCGTTCAATGAATTTCTCGCGGCCGAGCTCAAAACGCGAGGTCCCTTCCTTTTTTAATTCCTTTTCCACTTTATATTGCGTCGCGATGCCGGCGTGGTCGGTGCCCGGAAACCAAAGCGTGCGGAAGCCCTTCATCCGGCGGTAGCGGATAATGATATCCTGGAAAGTGTTGTCCAGGGCGTGCCCCATGTGGAGCGTGCCCGTGACGTTCGGGAGAGGCATATAGACGATGTAATTCTTCTTTCGTTTTCCGGGGAGCTTGTCCGGATCAAAGTAACCTGATTCAAGCCAGGATTTATAGATTTCCGGTTCAACGGTTTTCGGGTCGTAAGGTTTAGAAAAATCCGCCTTCATTAAGTTAAATTATGGCCGATTTTTGGGCTAAAATAAAGCAAAATCCGTACCATTGACTTTTTACAATAACAATGCTATTATTTAATCAGGAAATTAAGAGTTCAATACCGGATATCTCCTTAGAGATATGATCGCTCATTGAATTTATTAGGCCCAATGCTTGGTAACTTCAATGAGCGACCAAATCGCGCTCAGAGTTAGCCCGGAAGGGCATTTCCACGGACCTTGTTGGTTCGCGGAAGCTGAAAGTGAAAAACAATAAAAAATTTTCTCAACCCGGCACCGTGGGACATAACGGGCAAGGAGATTTATGTATTACAAACTTATTTGCTATCCAGGTAGCAGCTCGCTTCACACAACGTTTTATCGTCATGTTGCGCCCACAACAGAAGCGAGTGTCGCGAGGGAGATGGAGTTAAGGGGATGGTCGTCCGGAGGAAAATGTTATTACCGTTTAAGTAATCTCGTGGAGGCGGGTCTACTCACACAACAGGAGGCCGATTTCATAGAAGAAAAATGTGATCGGTATAGCAACGATGAGGCTATGAGTGTAGAAGTCATCAGGGTAGATGAGGATGAACTTGGAAGGTATTTGTTGTGGGGAGTTGTTTATTTAGGTAATTAAATTTTCCTCATGCGACGAATACGGATTTCGTCGCGAACTTTTAATATCCCGCCCGGCTCGGTCCGCGCGGGATTTTTATTAAAAAGCCACTAAGAAAATCTTGATGGTGTTACGGATATAACTCATTGTTTCTTCACGCTCCGCCGGTTTGCTTTTCGCTACCCTGACGGCGAAACGGTACAATTCATCGTTTTCCATTCGTAACCATTTCTTGTTCTTATAAAGGAAGAGTAAAAGGGCCATAACAGCGATTCTTTTGTTGCCATTCTCAAAAGGATGGTTTTTGACCATTTGGTAAAAAAGGAAGGCGCTTTTCTCTACGAGACCGTAATATAACGCTCTATGTTTGAATGTTTGGAATGGCGCTTTGAGACAGCTTTCCAGAACGTTGGGGAAGCGCGTACCGAACGGGGGAATGGGCTCGTTCCAGGTCATAAACTTTTTCGCCAAGCTATAGGCCGTATACTCCACCTCGGCGATGGAAAGTCCGCGCGTTTTCATTCGTTGCCAAGTTTTTTGAATGTTTCTCCGTATTCCTTAAGCGCCTTATTGATTATTTTCTCGATGTTGATTCTTTCTTGAGGTTTAATGGTTTGGCCGAGCAACTCCATAACAATTGCATGGGGAAAGGTATTACTCCGCCCAACACGTCGGGTTTTAACACGGCCGTCTTTGATCCATTGCCATATCGTTTTTTTACTCACCCGCAATATATTTGCCACCTCCTCGATAGAATAATAGTCCTTAGTCATGTGCGTTTATTTTGCAGCCATCTTTTTTGTACGTTTTTACTATTAACCCTTCCTCTCGGAGTTTGCTCGTTGAGGAGTAATTCCCTTTTTCTAAAAG
>DAICZV010000020.1:329-13016 GCA_027310975.1 bacterium | reverse complement strand
CAAAAACCGGATTTCCCGACCCATTTTCTATAATATAATTTAAAATTATAATACCGGTATGGATAATTTAACCGTTGATAAGTCCCGGACCGCCCTCGTGGTCATCGACCTACAAAAGGGCATCGTCGGCATGCCGCCGCAACCTTACGCGGCCGCGGAGGTCGTGAGGAACGCCGCTGCCTTGGCCGAAGCGTGCCGAACCTCCGGCGTGCCCGTCTTTCTCGTGCGCGTCACGCCTTCGCCAGACGGCAAGGATGCTTTGCATCCGAAGGCGGATATCGCGATGCAAATGGGGGCTCGTCAGCCGGACTGGGCGGAGCTAGTTCCCGAAATGGGGCCGAAGCCGGGAGATATCGTCATTACCAAACGCCAGTGGGGCGCTTTTTACGGCACGGAACTGGATCTGGAACTCCGCCGGCGCGGCATTCAGACCATCGTCCTTTGCGGCATTTCCACGAACATCGGCGTAGAATCCACCGCCCGTTTCGCCTATGAATACGGTTATGACCAGGTATTCGCCGAAGACGCTTGCGCGGCGAGAAGCGCGGAGGAGCATAATGCCGCCTTTAAAACGGTCTTCCCCCGCATCGGTTTGGTTAGAAAAACCGCGGAGATTATCTCCGCGCTTTCCTGAACTTACTGAACGGTGCTCGTTGAGATATTGAACGAATCAAGAATGGTGTTCAAAACACCGAAGGCCTTACTCTCGTCAAACTGGATGACCGTTCCCGGTGTATACATTCCGATATTCCCCGTATGGACCGTGAGCGCCGCTTCAAAGCAGAAATTATTAAAGATAGTCCGATAGATCCGCGAGTCGTAGATTTGTCCCGCGCCGACCCCCGTCGTCGCCGACGAGACGAATTGCCGGCCGTTCACCGTGACGGTGGATGTGGCCGCCGCGTTACCGCGCGCTCCCGACGGCATATTGTAACAATCGGCCAAGGCGGCCGCGCCTGAAGCGACCGATACCGTCATATACGCCTCCCCGAAGTTGGACTTCGGATCTTGGAACGCATCCCGAGGCGTCGCGACCGAAACCTGGGAAGTGCCCGCCGCCAGGAATCCGCCGGCCGGATCCTGGGTTCTCAGATCAAAATCGCGCGGATAGGAAAAAGAATATGAATAGAGCGGGCCGACGCCTTTGCTGTAGAAGCTCGTGGAATATGTTTTCGGCTCAAAGGGCGCGTAAACGATGCTGCCGGAAGCGGTTTGATACGACATGACAGGCGCGGCGTTCGTGAGCGCGTAGCTGGCGACTGGCGCGGTCGGCACCTGGACCAGACCGTACTCATAGCCGATATAGAATCCCCAGAACGGCAAGCCGACCATGACGATAATGGCCAGGATTCGGGATAATTTCGTGACCTTATTGAACTCTATCATCATTATTGCTCCAAGAACCCGCCCGGAGCGGCGATGTCCTTCAGTCCGCTATAAGGGATGACGACTTGGGCGGGACCAGCGGCGCCGGGCCCAACCTGATAGTCCTGGAAGTGGATAACGAGGCCCTGGGGCGAAAGACCGAAGACCTGGAAGTTAGACGGGTCGGCCGAAGCACCGCCGGTTTGGGAAAGAAAATCCGGCGTGGAACCGTACGCGCCGCTTTGGATCTGACTTAAAAGGCTGGCGGTCGTCAGGTCGGAAAGCTTCTGGGCATAATCCGCGCCGGGGGCGAAGAGGTCGGCCAGTTGAATGATGGCGCCGGTTCGGAGATCAACATTAAGGGGCGTCATGAGGTGCGCCGGGTGGGCCATGCCTATCAAGTAGGTTTCGGAGTTGAAGATGGCACTCGCGTAACCCGCGGAAACGCCGTCCATTGAATAGATTATATTGAAAGTGTTCGCGAGGCTTTTCATGGAGGGCGGCAGGAGCGAAACGTCGTTCTGGGAAACCGCCGTCTTGAAATCGCTTACCTGGCTCTGGACGAGCGTCGCGGCGTAGGCATTCCAAGCATCGGCGGCGGAGACACCGGAAAGCTTTGGATAATAGGCGGTCACGGTGTAATTTTGGCCGGCCACGGTTCCGCTTTCGCTTATAGTGCCCGTCGCGACGGCGGGAACGGTGCCGCCCGCGACCGGCGCTTGGCCCGCCGGGGCGGCGCTCCAATAATAGACGGCGAGCCCGGCCACGACGAGTATCACGGCGGCCGTGATGACATTCTTTAAGGTTTCATTCCGCATGCTTGGGCATTATAGCACGGAATAAAAAAGCGAGCCTAGGCGGCTCGCTTGATTTTCGGATAGTCAGACATATACGGTTGCGGCGGGTCAAAGCACAGAAAGACCGCTTCAACCTGGCCGTCCGCGTTACGCAGAGCGTCCAGCGTCCCCTCTTGCTTCCGGCGCTCCAGAAACTGAATGAGGGCCCGGAACGTAAATCCACTGCTCGGACCGCCGAGAATGCCAAATCGGGAAAGATTCAAGCTGGACATCATGGCATCGTCCATGCCGACGTGCTCCGTGTCGTCCACAAGAGGACCCCAATTAAAGGCTATCTCTTTCAGTTTGGCATCGGTCCGAACTCCGGCGATGCTTTCGCCAGGATTCACGATGGCTCCCAAAACGAGAGTGCGGGCGTGCTGCTCGCGCAGATAGCGGGAAAGGCCCTGGATGGTTCCGGTCGTGCCCATGCCAATGGAGAGAACCGTCATTTTTCCGCCGGTTTGGTGCCAGAGATTCGGCGCCAAAAAATGGTAATAGCCGTCGGGATTGGCCTGGTTTCCGTACTGGAACAGGTTCAAATATCCCGGCTGCTCCCCAATCTTCTTCGCCATTTCAATGCCGTTCTCCGCAGTCTGGACCAGTACGCCGATAAACTCCAGAAGCTGAAGTTTGCCCGGCGCAATGTTGGGCGGAACGATGGCAATGACGCGCAGACCGGCATATCTGGCAAGAATGCACAGGGCAATCGCCATGTTTCCGCTCGTTGCTTCAACGAGCGTATGGACGTTCTTGAGCCGTCCTTCTTCCCTGGCTTGTTTCAACATCCAATAAGCCGGGAAGAACTTCCCGTTCAGGACGGGATTCTCCCAAAGTATCTTGGCGGAAATGACGACGCCGAGGTCATCAAAAGGATTGAGCGCTTTTGGCAGGCGCACCAGCTTCCCTGTAAAGTTGGCTGGGCTTAAATATTCTTCAATGCTTTCCGGTTTTGGTATTTCCATGTTATTTCCCACTTTTTCTCCTTTTTCAATTTTCTCTATCCAAACTACCTCTCATCGGGCGCGGTGTCAAAATGGGGGTAAAAAAAACGCGAGCCGGAGGGAATGGCTCGCGCTGGTAGATGAATGGTGCATGCGGGGTTAAACGGCCTTGGCTTTCGGTTGAACTATCATTGCCAAAAGCTCATACAACCCGAATAGGACAGTACTGTAGAAGAGCGTCCCCGCCAGCGTGTTCCTGAAAAAAGGAACCGCCAGAACGAAGCATTCCGTGAAACCGGCGAATGTCATAGGATACAGTCCTCCGACCAACCAGACCCCGAGGTTGGTAATAATAAAGAACATGACCGCCCCGGCTAACGAATAGCCGAGAATATTCCCGGGACGCACCTTGCCGTTCAGCATGAAACCGAGCGGATAAGCCAGGAGCACTGCTCCGTAGACGAATGCCATCATGGCTCGGTCGTAAAATCCCAGGATGGCGTCGCTCGTAAGCAACATGCCTAAAAGGATTAGAATGGCATAACCGCGGTGCTTTTCGTTTACGTAAGCTCCGGCAAAGAGCGCCACCGATATAATAGGCGTGAAGTTCGGCGCGATCGGGATGAGCCGGGAAAACACGGCAAGAACCGCCAATGTTAGGACTAGAATTATATCCATAATAACCTCCGGATTTTGAATTCCTTATTCAGTTTGGAAGATGCTTTTCGGCATTATGTAACGAAAAAGCCGGGCGCACAAGCCCGGCCATTCCTTAAAACCGCTCTACGGACAGGTAATGGTCGAGGTCGTGATGGCTCCGGCATTGGAGATGCCTATCAGGAAACAGGCACCGCCCGGCGAGGTAAGAATGACTCCCTGGCCCGACGCGCCGAAGCCGATGTTCCCGTTCACTTTAAGAAGCACGTTGGTGGAACCGGAGAAGCTCGTCCCGAGGGCGACCTGGCCGTACTGGCCGCCGATATTCACGTTGTTGTTGAAATATCCCGCATACCAGGGACTCGCCTGAGTGCCGAGGGTGAGCGTCCCCGTCGCCGTGGGATAGACCGAAGAATCAAACGAAGCGGCCAAGACCCGGGCGATGGCCGTGTCGGTGGTCTGGGTAATCGGCGAGGAACTGGAAGCGTTGTAGGTCATGCTCATATTGAGGTCTACGATTGCCGGGCCGCCCGAATTCTCGTACTTCGTGACCTGGAAACTGTTGACCGTGATGCTGGAATTCGTCAAAGCGACGGGTGAGCTGGTCCCCTGCTGCAGATAAATGGTCGTACCGGACGCATAGACCAAGGTCGGGTCGTAGGCCAGTTGCGGCATGCGGAGGTATAAGGTGGAGGTGGCCACCCCCGTCGTCATGTCCACCAAACTGGAAGTGTGAACGAGCTGGGTCACTTCGTTCCCTACGAATGCGAGCTGGCTGTTCGCCGCGTTCAAGGCGGACTGCCGGGTTTGAATGCGGGTGATGGTCGTGAGGATGGCCACCAAAAAGACCGCCGTCACGGAAAAGATGGCGACATAAATGAGGAGCTCCACCAGGGAGAACCCGCTTTCCGCTCCTTGTTTGCCTTTCATTTCAATTATTATACCAGAATGCCGTCGGGCTACTTATAGTAAATCCTCTGCGGGACGCTGAAGTCTACTTCCTTTATCTTCAAAATGTTGACCTGGGTCTTGAGTTCAGAAAGGACCGAGCGGAAGTCCGCCGGCGCGAAGTCAAAGCTGAAGTCCATAGTTATCCCGGAGGCGAGGAGCGCGTGCCACTGCCGCGTTCCGAAATCGTCCAGTGTTACGCTCGCAACCGGGTAACCGCTCGTGTTCAAGACATTCAAAACGGCCGTGAAATTTTGGAGCCAGTCCGCCGAAGGCAGGAAGGGTTCGCCTAAAATAAGATTGCGGTTATTCGTATCGGTTATTTTGAGTATCAGCACGCCCTCGGTGTCTGGAACGCGCGAAAAGACAACGCCACTGGGATCTACGGCGTAGCAGCTCGCTCCGCCCGATTCGCAAACGATGGCCCAAAGCGTCCGGTCGGTCGCGCTCACTTTGACCGTCCGTGAAAATAGGTTCGGCTGGACGTTCAAGTGGCCAATGAGCGGCAAAAGCAGAGCCACGTTCGGCTGGCCGGCTAGCTGCCAAAAGAGCGTATTGTCCGGACCCAAGAGCGCGCCGAGCCTGCCGCCGGACCGGGAAATTTTTAAAGCGCTCACGACATCGGATGTTGGTACGCTGGTCCCCGTAACTTCAAAATTCGCTACCTTAAACCAGGTAAGGGTGCGCAGGGCATAAAAGATGCCTCCGACAGCTGCGATAACGAGAACGCCGGCCCCGAAAGTGAGCCAAAAAAGGCGTCGCCTGCGGCGCGGGTGCGGGTCAAAATCGGACTGATAGCCGTTACGCATTACCTACTGATTATAAACGCGAATGGGAAAAGCGTAAGAGCTTCCGTCTATCGTCACTTGCACGGTGTAGTTGCCAACCGCCGACCAGGAGTGCCGAACGACCGTCGCCGTACCCTGGTTCAAATGGCCCGAACTCGTTGTCCCATCGCCCCAAGAAACGGAATAGAGAGCGCCGCTTGTGAGGGAAAAATAGAGCGGCACGCCCACAGCCGTCGTGACCGTAGCGGGCTGGGCCGCCGTTGTGGCAGGAGCGACGGTAGCAGCGGGGGCAGCGGATGGCGCCGCAACAGGAGAAGCGGAAACGGCGGATGGCGCCGCGGCGGGCGTGGTCGTTCCGGCGAGAAACGTCCCGGCGTTCTGGATTGCATTGCCTAATCCGGTCAAGACGTCGCCAATTGAAGTCTTGACGGAGGTGATGGCGTTCGTAGTGCTCGCAACGCCGCTTTGGACGGCGCCGACCGTTTTGGTCACCGAGTTTACCGTACCGGCGGTCGTGGAGGCGTACTCCTGCGCTTTTTGCCACAGCGAGGATATCGGCTGGCCCTGGACCCACTTCATGTAAACAAGATAGCCGCCGTATGCCACGGCGGCCGTAAGCGCGAGATAGAATATCCAGCGCAGTATCCTCATGGACTAAGAGCCGATCTCCTCTTTGCCGACGTATGCCTGGAGCGCTTTCGGCACCCGGATCGTCCCCTGCTGCGTCTGGTAATTTTCCAAAATGGCGATGAGCGTCCGGCCGATGGCGAAGGCGGTCGCGTTCAGCGTGTGAACAAATTCTTTTTTGCCGTTCTTGGTTTTGTATTTGGCGTTTATCCCCCGCGCCTGGAAGTCGGTCGTATTGGAGCAGGAGTGGGTTTCCCGATAAGCGTCCTGGCCCGGCATCCAGGTCTCAATGTCGTATTGCCGCGCTCCGACCCAGCCCATGTCGCCGGTGCATATTTCCATGACCCGGTAAGGCAGTTCCAATTCGCGCATTAATGCCTCTTCAAAACCGAGGAGTTTTTGGTGCTCGCTTTCCGAATTTTCCGGTTTGGAGAACGAGAACATCTCCACCTTATCAAACTGGTGGACGCGGAGTATCCCCTTCGTATCCTTGCCGTACGAGCCGGCCTCGCGCCGGAAGCAGGCGGAAAATCCCACGTAGCGCTTCGGCAGCTCTTCTTCCGCAATAACGTCGTTCAGGTGGAGCGGGCCCAGGGTGTGCTCGGCGCTGCCAATGAGATAAAGTTCGTCCTTCGGCAAATAGTACCTCTCCTCTTTGTCCTTCGCGGAAAGCGCGCCCATGCCCATATAAACCTCGCCGCGGATCATATCCGGCGGCACGACGGGCGTGAAGCCCTCTTTAATAAGCGTCTTCATCGCGAGTTCCACCAGGGCGAACTCCAAAAGAACCGCGTCGCCTAAAAGATAGCCGAAGCGCGAGCCGGCGACCTCCGCCGCCTTTTTCGTATCTATAATCCCGAGCTTTTCGCCCAAGGCGAGGTAATCAAGAGGTTTGAAGGAAAATTCCGGTTTCTTGCCAACCTCGCGCAGGACCTTATTTTCGCTCTCATCCTTGCCGGCGGGAACGTCCGCGAAAGGTACATTCGGAAAACGCATTAGGAGCTCGTCGCGCTTCGTGGCAATGGTCTCGCGCTCGGATTCAATGTCGCCGATGCGCTGTTTTAAAAGCTGGGCCTTGCTGATGAGGTCGGCTTTCTGTTCCTTGGCGAGCTCGTCGCTCACCAGGTTCTGCTCGCCCTTGAGCTCGTCTATTATTTTCGTCTTCGCCCGCCAATCGGTATCCAAGCGCAGGAACTTGTCCACGAGCTTCGGGTCCGCGTTCTTCTTCGCGATACCTTCTTTAACGGCCTCCGGTTTTTCTCTTATAAGGTTGATGTCCAGCATGGTCTTATTTCTCTTCCCGCATTAACGGAAAGAATACCGTCTCCCGGATGGGTTTGTCCATAATGACCGCGAAGACCCTTTCCGACATGCCGAAACCGGCGGCCGGCGGCATGCCGTATTCCAAGGCCTCCAAAAAATCCTCGCTCGTCATCTGGGCTTCCTGGTCGCCCTGGGCGCGCAAAGCCGCCTGGTCCTCAAACCGCTTCCGCTGGTCTATCGGGTCGTTTAGTTCCGAAAATCCTTTCCCAAGCTCGGTGCCGGCCGCCATTATTTGGAAACGTTCCACTTTTTCCGGTTCTCCCGGCACGCGCTTCGCGAGCGGTTCTATCTCCACCGGCGGGTTCACGAGAAAACAGGGTTGAACGAGCTTCGGCCGCACGGTCTTTTTGTAGATAAGGTCGATTAGGCGCCCGCGGCCCGCCCGGGGTTCAAAGTCCACCTTCAGTTCTTTGGCCTTCTTTTTCAGCTCGTCCACCGAAACTTTTTTGAGATCCAACCCGGCATATTTTTTGAAAAGCTCGAAGTATCCGTACTTCGGCCACTTTTTGCTCCAATCAATCGTCGTGGCGCCGCTTTTGGTCTTCATTGAACCCGAAACGCTCTTCACGATGTTTTTATAAAGTTTTTCCGTGAGGGCCATCATGTCGTTGTAGTCGGCGTAAGCCCAGTAGACCTCCATTTGGGTGTAGTCCTGCAGGTGTTCGCGGTCTATCCCCTCGTTCCGGAATATCCGGCCGATTTCAAAAACCTTTTCAAAACCGCCGACGAGCATTTTTTTGAGGGGAAGCTCCAACGAGATGCGCAGATAAAAATCGCGGTCCAGCGCCTTGTGGTGCGTGACGAAGGGTTCCGCCTCGGCGCCGCCCGGCACGTTTTCAAGCACCGGCGTCTCCACTTCCAAAAAACCGGTGGCGGCAAGATTGCCGCGGACGGTCTGCCAAAAGGCGCTTTTTTTCGCGAAAAGTTCCCGCAGTTCTGGATTCAAAATAGCGTCCAAATAGCGTTTGCGCAGGCGGACCTCCTCGTTCTCCAGGCCGAACCATTCCTTGGGCACCGGCCGCAGCCCCTTCGCGGCAAGCGCCGCTTCTTTGGCGGCGAGGCTTTTTTCTCCCCGCTTGGTCTTCATAAGAGTGCCGGTGGCGCTCAGAAAATCGCCGGCGTCCAATGACTGCCTCAACCGGGCAAAGTCCTTGGTCTCTTCTTTCTTAATTAAAACCTGGATCTGGCCACTGCCGTCCCGCAGGTCGGCGAAGATTATCTTGCCCTGGTCGCGCAGGCTCACTATCCGTCCGGCGAGGGATATTTTTTTCTTGGCGCGCGCCAAGGCCGCGAAGTTTTTCAGGGCCTCGCCAATCGTAAGGGTTCTTTTAACGCGCGCGGGGTAGGCCGCTTCCTCGCCGTAGCGGTCCAGCTTGCGCCGTCTGTCTTTAATGAGGTCTTCCAGCATCTTACGCCACTGCGACTATCTGATACGCCATCTCGCCTTTCGGCGTCTGGACGGTCACCGTCTCGCCGCTTTTCTTGCCGATTATCCCCCGGCCGAGCGGCGAGGAATTGGAGATAAGCCCCTTCAAAGGGTCTGCTTCGTTTGAGCCGACGATTGTGTATTCCAAGGTCGTCTCCCCTTTCTTCAGTTTCACTTTGGAACCGACCTTCACCGTATCGCTTCCGGCCGCTCCCTTGATGATGGCGACGTCCTGAAGCAGGGCCTGGAGCTTGGATATCTTCTTTTCCAGGTCCGCCTTCTCTTCCCGGGCGGACTCGTATTCGGCGTTCTCCGAAAGGTCGCCCAGCTCTTTGGCGAACTTCAGCCTTTTGGCCACCGCTTGCCGGCCTTCCGTGTTGAGCTTCTGGAGCTCCGCCGCAAGGGCGTCATACCTTTCCTGCGTCAAATAATGTTTATCCATTTGTGTTTGATATGGTGGAAGTCGCCGCGTTCGTCCTCCCCGCGCCGCCCTGCGCCATTCTGTTCTGATAGTACCACGCAAAAACGTCCTTGGCCACCGGCACGACGTTCAAGCTCCCCTCCTTGGCGTTTTCCACAAGGATGAGGATGGCGATCTGCGGGTTTTGGTACGGGGCGTACCCCACGAAGAGGGCATTCGTTTCGGTGTTGTTCTTCACCTGGGCCGAACCGGTCTTCGCGGCGGCTTGGACTGGCAGGTCGTGGAGCATGTAGGCCGTGCCGTACGGCTTGGCCACCCCGTCGCGCATCCCTTGCTGGACATCCTTCAAATGCGAGCCGATTTCGGACGAAAGGTCGCTCAAAACTTTCGGCTGGCTGGAAACGACGGGATTCCCCTGGGCGTCCGTGACGCTTTCCATTACCCGCGGTTCATAGAGCGTCCCGCCGTTCGCGATGGCGCAAATGTAGTTCAAGAGCTCCAAAGGAGTGACGGTCAAGTCGCCTTGGCCGATTGCGACGTTGAAGGTATTGCCCAAAAGCCAGTTTTGGTGCTGGACCTCTTTCATCCAGGCCGGGTCAGGCAAAAATCCGCTCGCCTCGCCGGGCAGGTCTATGCCGGTGGGCTTATCCAAAAGGAACTTCTGCCACCACGCCTTGAGGCGCGTAATGCCCAGGCCCTGCTGGTCGCCGAAGCCGCCGACCACCTCGTAAAAGTAAACGTCGCTTGATTTGGCGAGGGCCGAGTAGAGGTCCACCCATCCCTGGTACTGCCAATCCATGTAGCGCGTGGGGTGCGCCGGGTCGTAAGGGTTCGGCACGTCCAGATATCCGGGCGAAAATATCTGATGCGCCGGGTTCAATATTCCTTCCGTGAGAGCCGCCACGGCGTCCAATGGCTTGATGGTGGAACCGGGGCTGTAAAGCCCGGCGACCGCCCGGTCAAAGAGCGGATTCCAGGGCGACTTCAGGGCCGCAGAAATATTGTTCGGGTCGTAGGACGGGATATTGAAAAGCGCGAGCACCTGACCGTTTTGCGGATTCATGGCGATGCCCAAACCCACGTTGCGGCCCAGATAATTTATGTCGGCTTGGAGGTCGTTGTAGAAATATTCCTGCAAACCGGAGTCAATGTAGGTCGTGAGGTTGTCTCCCGCCTCCGGCAAATTGAGCGTCCGCTCCGTCTGAGCCTGGCCCGCCGCGTTTGAGAGGATTAGTTTTTCGCCGTCCGTGCCGCGCAAGTACGAGTCGTAATAGCTTTCCAATCCCGCCCGGCCAACCTGGTCGGCTACCGTGAGGTCGGGATTTTTTTGCAAATCGGCCTCGTTCACGAGCCCGGTATATCCCAGTACATGGGCGAAGTCCAAGGGCACGACGGGCTCCCGCTTGAAGCCGGATTCCGCGTCCACGCCCGGCAAATTCGCGGCCGAGAGCGCCACGAGCTCGTCGTGGCTCACGTCCGCCTTAAGGAGCAGCCGGTCGCTCAAGCTCCAGTCCTTGGCGCTCAAGTTTTGGAGTACCGCATTCTCGTCCAGGCCTAAAATGCCAGCGGCGTTTTGAATAACAGCGAGACGCGCGGCCGGGTCGGCCGGCAACGAACGCGGAGTGAGGAAGACGTTGAAGGCCGCCACGTTTTGGACAAGCGGCGTGCCGAAGCGGTCAAAAATTATCCCCCGCGGCGCGATCTGGACATTCGGGTCGCTCATGTTGACGAGCGCCCGGTGGTCGTAGAACGCTCCTTGCAAAACAACCAGGCTGAATATCTGCCAGACGACCACGGCCGAAAGAATGAGCGTGAGGAGCATCATTATCCGGAAGGCCCGCTCGCCGATCGGCACCTCCAAAAAATCCTCCTCGGCGGCGTGGTCCGTCAGGATGTCCTCCAAATTTATCTCGTTCTTTCTCATGTTCGGCGGGTAGACCATCCCATCGGCCACCAAAGTATCGTTCCCAAAAGCGCGGTATAGACCAGGTCCAGGAGAGCCGTAAGCGGCAGGAACGGCCGGCCCAGGATAAGCGCGGAGAGTCCGTAAAAAACAATCGTGCCCGCAAGGAGCGCGAGCAGAAAGTCCAAAAACGCTTCACCCGTTAGATTGCGGGCGAAAAAATATATTCCGATGAGAGTCGCGCTTAAAATTACCGCGGACGGCAGCCAAAACCGAATGATCGCGGCGCTCAAAGCCAGAAAGACCGCCGCGAGAAACAAGGCCGCCGGCCATTTAAGATGCCGGCCGGAGTCCGTCCGGAAGAAGAAGAGGCAAAAGACGAGCAGAACGAGATTCGGCGCGATTCCGGCGAAACTGAAAAGACGGGCGGCGCTCATGAAAACGGCGCCGGCGAGAATGACTATGAAAGCGGATATTTTCCAGAGATCGGCCATGATTAAGGGAAATTCGTAATGACGTAGACCATATTCAGGTTGCCCGGGTCCCACGGAAGCGCGGCTTGCGCGCTGGCCCAAAGTCCGGAAGGAGTTTCGGAGATTGACGCCACTTGGCCGACCGGCAAGTCCATCGGCAAGTCCGAGGCGATGCTCGTCACCGCATCTCCCGCGAGCACTCCGGAGTTCTTCGGAACCAAGCTCAAGCTGGGCGCGGTGCCGCCGGAAAGGAGGGCTTTGACGCGCCCGGCGCCGATCGCAACCGCGCTCCGCCAGGCCGGATCAAATATCGTCTCTACTTCGCTCTGGGTCCCCGCAACCGTTTTTATCTTTCCGATGAGCGCTCCGCCCGCGGCGACGACCGGCATGCCGGGCTTCAGTCCGTCCCGGGAACCGGCGCCGATCGCGATCGCGGAATAATCGTTCCAAGGATAGTCGGAATAGACCTCCGCCGAAACGATTGCGTAACGGCCGCCCAAAACGATGGTGCCCGTCGCGTTTTTGAGCCGCTCGTAATTCGCCAGTTCCATCTTCAAACCGGCGTTCTCGGTCTCCAGGTTCTTGAAGTTCGCGTAGCTGAAACCGGGGTCGCCGGCTCCCGCGAATATCAAATGCAGGTTGCTAAAAAAACCGGCGATGGCGGTCCTTCCAAGAAAGGCCGAGCCGAGTACCAAGATCAAAACCAGACCCAGAACCAGGACCCGGAACGAGCTCATAAGCCGATGATCTTAGTGCTCGCGAAGTTATCCAAAAGGTTGCCGTAGGTCCGCAAATCTTCGGAGATAAGACCCGTGCCCCGGGCGACGCAAAGAAGCGGTTCGTCCACAATCCGGACGTCCACGCCGATTTCTTTTTGGAAAAGCTGGTCTATCCCCCGCAGCAAGCTGCCGCCGCCGCAAAGGTAGACGCCGTTCTTGTAAATGTCGCCCACGAGCTCCGGCGGGGCGCCTTCGAT
>DAICZV010000020.1:0-319 GCA_027310975.1 bacterium | reverse complement strand
ATGGTCTTCAAGGAACGCGCTATCCAAGGCCGGACCTGCGTATCTTTAATGACCATCTCGCGCGGCAGGCCGCTCGCCGCGTCCCGGCCGCGAATGACTATTTCCAGGCGCTCCGTCTGGGGCGTGGCGGCTCCGACCGTCACCTTTATCTCTTCGGCCGTCGGTTCGCCGATAAAAAGCCGGAACTCGTCCCGGACGCCTTTCATTATTTCTTGGTTCAAAAAGTCGCCGGCGATCTTAAGGCGCCGCGATTTAACGATGCCGTCCATTGAAATGATGGCCATGTCCGTCGTGCCGGCGCCGATATCCACAATAAGAT
>DAICZV010000001.1 GCA_027310975.1 bacterium | reverse complement strand
AGATAGGAAAACAACCGATAAAATTGCCCACCGGCGTCACGGCCTCTTTGGAAGGCGACATCTTGCGCCTTAAAGGCGCCAAGTCGGAGATGGAGATCAAGGTCCTGCCGGGCGTTAAAGCCACCCTCGCGGAGGGCGTGGTCACCTTTGAGCTCGTCGGCACCTCCAAGCAGGCGCGGAGCAACTGGGGCACCACGCGGGCGCTCGCCCAAAACGCCGCGACCGGACTCGCTCACGGATTTGAAAAAACCCTTATTCTGGAAGGCGTCGGCTACCGCGTGACCAAGGAAGGCGAAGGGCTTTCGCTCGCTCTCGGATTTTCCCATCCTGTAAAATATCCCGCTCCCGCGGGCGTGACCTTTGAGGTGGAGAAGAACTCAATACTGAAGATCAAAGGCACAGACCGGCAGAAGGTCGGCCAAGTGGCCGCCGAGCTCCGGGCGATGAAGAAACCGGAACCGTACAAAGGCAAGGGATTCCACTATGCGGGCGAGGTCGTGCGCCGCAAGGCCGGTAAGAAGGCCGCCACCGCGACAGGCAGCGCCGCTTAAAACTATGCCAAAACAAGCTAAAGCCAACAAAAAAGTTAAATCGCGCCGGGCAAAACGGGTCCGAGCGCATCTCAAAACCGGCGAGATAAAGCCGCGGCTTTCCGTTTTCCGGAGCGGCCGCCATATTTACGCCCAGGTCATAGATGACGCATCCGGCAAGACCCTGGTCTCGGTTTCCTCTCTTTCGGTCAAACCCAAAGCGAAAGGCAAAAAGACCGACATCGCGATATTGGTCGGCACGGAACTGGCGGCGAAGGCGAAGCAGGCCGGCATCGCGGGAGTCGTCTTTGACCGCGGAGAATACGCCTATCACGGCCGGGTGAAGGCCTTGGCCGAAGCGGCCCGCGCCGGAGGAATGAAATTCTAAACTTATGGCACCGAAACCTTTTATGAAACCTAAAAAGATCAGCGAATTCCAGGAAAAGGTCCTGGAGATTCGGCGCGTGACCCGCGTCATGGCCGGCGGCAAGCGCTTCAGCTTCCGGGCCACGGTCGTCCTCGGGGACGGCAAGGGCAAAGTGGGCGTGGGCGTCGCTAAAGGCATGGACGTGGCCGCCTCGGTGGAGAAAGCCAAACGGGCCGCCCAGAAAGACATGTTCCTCGTGCCATTGAAGAACGGCCGGACCATTCCGCACGACGTGGACGCCAAATACAGCGCCGCCAAGGTTCGCTTGAAACCCGCCCGTCAGGGCCACGGCCTCATCGCCGGCGGCTCGGTGCGCGTCGTCTTGGAACTCGCGGGCGTCAAGGACATTTCGGCCAAAATCTTGGGCCGGACGACCAACAAACTCACGAACGCCCTCGCGACCCTGGAAGCTTTGAAGAAATTAATGACCGTAAAATAAAAACATGCAGCTCAATGAACTAAAACCGACTCACGCCCGCCGCAAGACCCTTCGGGTCGGCCGGGGAGGGAAGCGCGGCACCACTTCGGGCCGCGGCCAAAAGGGCCAGAAGGCCCGTTCCGGCCACAGCCTGCCCCGCGCCGAGCGCGAGATGATAATGAAGTTCCCGAAGGCCCGCGGTACCACGAATAAGCCGAAATCTCCGCGGCCGACCATCATCCAGGTTTCCGAACTGGGAGCGCTGGCCGTTTCCGGCGCGGTCACCAAGACCATCCTCGCCCAAAAGGGCCTGATTGCTAACCCGCGCGCCAAGGTTAAGATATTAGGAGGCGGCAAAATCGTCGCCGCCATCACGATCCAAGGTTTGCCGGTCTCAGCTTCGGCCAAGAAGGCGATAGAGGCGGCCGGCGGCAAGGTGGAATAAATGAACCGCTTTCTCCAAATTTTCAAAGTGCCGGACTTGAGGAAGAAGGTCCTCATGGTCCTCTTTTTGCTGTTGATCTTCCGGCTTCTCGCCGCCATCCCGACGCCGGGCATAGACGCCGCGGCGCTCCAGCAATTCCTCGGCTCCAACCAGCTCTTCGGCTTTCTGAACCTCTTCTCGGGCGGCGGTCTTTCCAATCTTTCCATTATGATGCTCGGCGTGGGCCCTTACATCACGGCCACCATCATCATGCAGCTTCTCACCATCGTCTTCCCGAACCTCAAGAAGATCTATTACGAAGAGGGGGCGGCCGGCCAGGCCAAATTCAACCGCATCTCGCGGTATCTCACCGTGCCTCTCGCCATGCTTCAGGGTTACGGCTTCCTTAACCTCCTTATGTCCGAGAAGGTGCTCGCGCCGCTCGCCCCGCTCCAAATGCTCACGAACGTCATCGTCATCACCGCGGGGAGCGTGCTCCTTACCTGGATCGGCGAGCTTATCAGCGAATACAAGATAGGAAACGGCGTTTCGCTCATCATCTTTGCCGGCATCGTGAGCCGTCTGCCGGAGACGGTTGCGAACGCCTTCGCGAACTACAATCCGTCCACCTTGCCGACTTATCTGGCCTTCCTAATTTTGAGCGTCGTTGTCATCGCGGGCGTGGTCTTCGTAAGCGAAGGGGAGCGCAAAGTGCCCGTTTCTTACGCCAAGCAGGTCCGTGGCAACAAGCTCTACGGCGGCGTCTCCACGTATCTGCCGCTTCGGGTGAACCAGGCGGGTGTCATCCCCATCATCTTCGCCATCTCCTTGCTGCTCTTCCCGCAATTCATTTCGCAGGCCATCACCATTATTTCGCCCGCCATTGCTCAAAGCATGAGCGCCTGGGTGACCGGTTTCTTCAACGATATTCCCATCTACAGCTTGGTCTATTTCATCCTCGTCGTCCTCTTCACCTATTTCTACACCGCCATTACGTTTGATCCGCACGAGATCTCCAAGAACCTCCAAAAGAGCGGCGGGTTCGTGCCAGGCGTGCGCCCGGGTGAGTCCACGGCGGCCCTCATTACGCACATCATGCACCGCATCACTCTCTTCGGCGCCATCTTCCTCGGCATCGTGGCCGTTCTGCCTAACGTGACCCAGCTCATCACGGGCATTCAGGCCCTCACCGTGGGCGGCACCGCCCTCCTTATCGTCGTTGCCGTCGCATTGGAGGTGATGAAGCAGCTGGAAAGCCAGCTCACTGTCCGGGAGTACGAGAACATCATTTAGGGCTTAACTTTCTCAAATGTTAGGGAACTCAACTCCCTAACATTTTTAATTTTAAAGATATTTGGGTATAATCAATGACATCAAACGATGCCTAAGCAGGCGGTCATCATATTTGGCCCTCCGGGGGCGGGGAAGGGGACGCAGGCGGAGCTTTTAGCCCGCCGTTACGGTTTTTTGAACTTTGATACCGGTCGTTACCTGGAAAATACCGTCCATTCCAAAGAAGCGGCCAAGGACCAGGTTTTGAAAAGGGAGCGCATCAACTTTGACACCGGCAAGCTGTGCACGCCCTCCTTCGTATTGAAGATAGTCAAAAATGAGACCAAAAAGCTCGCCTCGCTCGGCGCGAACATCGTTTACAGCGGTTCGCCCCGCACCATGTATGAGGCCTTCGGCGACGAGAAGACCGAAGGGCTGATGCGTCTGCTTGAGGCGGAATACGGCAAGCGGAACGTGCGCGTACTAGTGCTCCAAATCCCGGCCTCGGCCTCCATAGCGAGAAACAGCAAGCGGCGCGTTTGTTCCGTTTGCGGACTCCAAGTGCTGGCGAACGTTGCGCATCCCCGATGTCCGCTTTGCGACGGTAAAACTAAAACCCGGACCTTGGACGATCCCCGGGTCATCAAGGAGCGCCTGAAAGAATATGCCGTTCGGACCAAGCCGATGATAGATACGATGAAAAAGAAAAAATATCCGGTGGCAGCCATTAATGGCGTGCCGGCCCCCTATGCCGTTTCCGAAAAGATCGCTCAAATCCTTAAATTGAAAAAATGATACGACTCAAGAAAGAAAAGGACCTGGAAGGTCTGCGGACTTCCGGGCAGATACTTACGCGGATACTCATCGCCGTGAAAGAGAGCGCCATCGCCGGCGCGAACCTGCTGGAACTGGAGAACCTCGCCCGGGAAATGCTCAAAGAAGAAGGGGCAACGGCCGCCTTTTTGAACTATAAACCGGAAGGCGCAGCCGCGCCTTATCCGGCCGCTCTCTGCCTCTCCTTGAACGACCAAATCGTCCACGGCATGCCGCGCAACCGCGAGCTCAAGGACGGCGATATTTTAAAAATAGACTTCGGAGTCGTCTATAAAGGTTATGTCACGGACGCGGCCCTTACGGTCGGGATCGGTAAGGTATCCGCCGCGGCGAAAAAGCTTATGACCGTGACGGAAGAATCCCTGAAGGAAGGCCTCTCCGCTGCGAGAAACGGCGGCAGCTTGGGCGACATCGGCTATGCCATTGAATCCTGCGTAGAAAAAAACGGCCTGAGCGTCGTCCAGGGCCTCACGGGCCACGGCACCGGCTTCAAGCTCCACGAGGACCCGACGGTCTACAACTACGGCCGGCGGGGCGAGGGGATGAGGCTTCAGCCCGGGCTCGTGCTGGCCATTGAGCCGATGGTGAGCATCGGTTCGCCCCAAATCAAACAGGCGAAGGACGACAGCTATTACACGGCGGACGGCAGTTTAAGCGCCCATTTTGAAAAGACCATCGCCATCACTAAAAGCGGGGCGGAGATACTAACGTCCTTCTAGTTTCGAGCGCCCTCTCCGCCTACGCTAAAGCTTCGGCGGACTGCGGAACTAGGATTTAATTTTGTGAGGATTATGATTGATGCAACTCTTGTTTGAACACCTTTCAGGAATTGTTTTTGTTCCTTGCATCATCAGCGCTCCGCAAAGCGGGCATTTTGCGCCAGTCGGTTTTGATTTGATTATGAATTTGCACTTCGGGTAGTTGGAACAGCTGAAGAACGGTCCGAAGCGGCCGTGGCGCTCCACGATCTCGCCGCCGTCCTCTGGGCACTTTACGCCTGTCCCGCCCAGGTTATTGCCGTTCTCGCTCTGTTTTATGTACTTGCACTTTGGATAGCGCGAGCAGGCGATGAACTTGCCGAAACGGCCCTCCTTTTCCACCAGTTTGCCCACCTTGCACTCCGGGCAGTCCTCGCCGGTCTCTTTGGGCGGTTCCATAACCGAGCCATCTATCTTCCGCGCCCCCAAGCACTTGGGGAAAAGCCGGCAGCTCAAAAACTTGCCGGACCGCGAGAGCTTCACGAGCATCGGGCCGTGGCTCGGGTCCAGGGGACAGACGAACCGGTCGTCCTCGCCCAGGGTCGTCGCCTTTTCCAGTTTGTCCTTGGACTTCACCTCTTTGGAGAAGGGAATGTAAAAATCCTTGAGGGTCTTTTCGTAATCCCGCTTGCCGTCGGCAATTTCGTCCAGGTCATTCTCCATCTCGGCCGTGAATGTGTCGCTCACGTAATCGGGAAAGTTCTTTTCCAAAAAAGACGAGACGACGTCGCCCGTGTCCGTCGGCTTCAAGGCCTTGCCGAGCTTTTCCACGTAATTCCTTTTAAGGAGCGTCGCGATGATGGCGGCGTAAGTGGAAGGCCGGCCGATTTCGCGTTTTTCTAGCTCCCGCACGAGCCCCGCCTCGGTGTAGCGCGGCGGCGGTTCGGTGAATTTTTCTTCGCTCGTAATTTCCTTCAACTCTAGTTTTTCGCCCGCGCCGACGGGCGGCAGTTCCTTCTCCTCTCCCTTGGACCGCGGGTCGCCCGCGAGCCATCCGGGGAAGGCGATGATACTGCCGGTCGCCGTAAAATTCGGGATGGCCTTGTCCGCAATATTCGCCGCAATGGTCGTCCGCAAAAGTTCCGCGTCCGCCATCTGGCTCGCCAGGGCCCGTTCGCGAATAAGGACATACAGTTTTTTCTGCTCCTCGTTTCCGCCGGCGGACTTTTTGGCGAACTGCGTCGGCCGAACGGCCTCGTGAGCTTCCTGGGCCGTCTTGCTCTTCGTGGCGTAGACCCGCGGCTGGACGTATTCCTTGCCGAACTCCTTTTCCACCTGCGCGAGAATGGCCGGCAAGACCTCTTTGCTGATGGCAAAGCTGTCGGTGCGCATATAAGTAATGAGACCCTGTTCGTAAAGTTTTTGGGCAACGCCCATTGTGCGGGAAGGGGAGAACCCAAGGCGCGAACTGGCCGACTGCTGGAGCGTAGAGGTGGTGAAGGGCGGCCGGGGCGCGCGCCGAACCTTGGTCTGTTTCACGTCTAAAATGTTCCAGGCGCCCCGCTTGGCCTCGGCGACGATGCGTTCGGCCTCGGATGAGCTTTTCGGCTGTTCGGCGCAGGTAAGCGTCAGGGAGCCCTGTTTGGCCGCGAAACTGCCTTCTATCACGTAAAAGGCCTCCGGTTTGAAGGCCTGGACCTCGCGCTCGCGCTCCACGAGTATCCGGAGGGCCGGCGACTGGACGCGCCCGGCCGAAAGGCCGTAGCGGACCTTTTTCCAGATGAGGCCGGAAAGGTCGTAGCCGAAAAGCCGGTCCAGGACGCGCCGGGCCTCTTGGGCTTTCAGCAAGTTCAGATCTATCCGCCGGGGATGGGCCATGGCCTCTTTAATGGCCGGTTCGGTTATCTCGTGGAAGGCGATGCGGTCGGCCTTGGTTTCGTCCAAGCCGATGGTCTCCGCGATGTGCCAGGCAATGGCCTCACCTTCGCGGTCCGGGTCGGTCGCGAGATAGACCCGGTCGGCCTTCTTTGCGAGTTTTTTGAGTTCGGCGACGACCGGTTCTTTGCCTTTCACCACTTCATACGTCGGCTTAAAGCCGCCCGGAATATCTATGGCTTTTTTGTTGTTCTTGGGGAGGTCGCGAATATGACCGACGCTCGCCCGGATCTCAAAGGACTTATCCAGGTATTTGGATATAGTTTTGGCTTTGGTCGGCGATTCTACGATGACGAGACTTTTCATTTTATTTTTTTCTTCAAAGCGTACCGACCGCCGTTTTCCGTTACCATATCGCGCAGGATGAGATAGGTCAGGCGCTCGGACACTATATGGGTCTCAAGATTAACTAATTGAGCGAGGTTGTCAATCGTGAGGGCGCCGGACGCTTCCGCCAGGGCCAGGAAAATTGCGCGGTCGGTCGCGTCCTCCGGCTCGGTGCGGCTGGCATCTTCTTTCGGCAATGCCAAGCCGTAGTTCGGCAAAACGGATGCCAGGTCTTCCAAAATATCTTCGGCCGATGCGACGAGGCGCGCGCCGCTGCGGATCAAAAGATGGGAGCCGGCGTAGTTCGGACTCCCGGCCGATCCGGGGAAAACGTAAACCTCCCGGCCCGCTTCGGCCGCGCAACGCGCGGTGACGAGGGCCCCGGAATGGATGGGGGCTTCCACAATCACGGTCCCGACCGAAAGGCCCGCGATGATGCGATTGCGTTCCAGAAACTGATGCTGCAGGGGAGGGGTGCCGACCGGATATTCGGAGAGGATGGCGCCGCCCTGTTCAACTATTTTTCTGGCCAGGCCAACGTGCGCCTGGGGATAAACATCGTCCAATCCCCGGGCAAGAACGGCCAGCGTCCGGCCGCCGCCTTCAAGCGCGCCTTCATGGGCCGCCCCGTCAATGCCGAGCGCCAGGCCGCTCACAACCGTGACGCCCGCCCGGGCGAGGGCGGCGGCGGTACGTTTGGCCAAAAGCCGCCCATCGGGCGTGGCCTTGCGGGTGCCGACAATCGCGACCGTAACCTCGTCGCTACGAGGCGGGGCACCCAGGCAAAAAAGGTTTTCCGGCGCGCCCGCGGTCTGGCCCAAAAGCTCCGGGTACTGAGCGTCTCCTTTTTTCATCTCCAAAATGCTCGGCCCTGCCATATCCCTTCATTATATAGAAGCCGTCCGCTATAATAAGGGGAAGAGATGAACGATTTTAAAAAGCGGCTCATAATTGAGCTCTCCATCACGGCCATCGTAATTGTAGCTCTCCTAGCCGGGATACTGTTCTTCAAAGGCAACGTGGACGATTACATCGCAAGGATTACGCAGACGCGGGCGCTGCTCGCGAGCCGGACCCAGGCCTTGAACAACCTGGCCTTGCTTCAGCGGCAGTACAACGTGAGCGTCCAGACCGACTTGAACGCGCTCCAGAACGTCGTGCCGACCTACGACAGCCTGATAAACCTGAATGCCGAACTGCAGTCGCTCGCGATGCCTTACAAGCTCGGTTATGGTTTTTCTTTCGCCGGCCAAACGTCGCCGAGCGGGAACAGCCTGGGCAGTTTGGGATACAATCTCACAATCACATCGGGTAATCTCCCCGACCTGCTTTCGTTCCTTAAGGCGCTCACGAACTTCCACGATCTTAGCTCCGTAGACAACGTCTCCATCCGCTCGTCGGGCGGCCAGCTCAACTTGGCCGTGAACGGCCGCGTCTATTACCGCTAAAATGGCCCAAGCTTTCAAAAAGTTAAAAAGGTTCTCCCAGCAATCACTGTTCCTCCTTCTCGCCATCCTTATGGTCGTCTTGACCGGCATCTTCGTTATCTGGGGCGTCGTCTATTTGGGAGAAAGTTTCAATGCGGCCCTGGCCGTGCCGCCGACGCCGCCGCCCCAGGTGCAATTTGACATCCAGGGTTTCCAAAATCTAAACTTGAACCAGTAACTGTTTAAGGCGGTAGAACGCTGCCTGACCCCGCACTGAAAATTGCGCATGTAGTTCAGTGGTAGAACGCGTTCCTGATAAGAACGAGGCCGTAGGTTCGATTCCTACCATGCGCACAAATCAATGACAGAGGCGCAATTTTAGTGCGGGGCACGGTAAAACAGAGATCGCTGGTCCGACTTGCCCCGTAGTTCCGCCGTAGGCGGATACTACCGGGGTTCCTTCCACGCCCACAATAGTTGGGCCCGTAGT
The DNA here is from genome assembly GCA_027310975.1 of bacterium. Taxonomy (GTDB): domain Bacteria; phylum Patescibacteriota; class Minisyncoccia; order UBA6257; family GWB1-50-10; genus JAMCRC01. Next base: position 33,259 of record DAICZV010000001.1, on the reverse strand, counting down.
TCAGTGGTAGAACGCCGCTTTTGCAAAGCGGAGGTCAGGAGTCCAATTCTCCTCGGGTCCACAAAGGTCAGCGGCCTGCCCCGTAGTTACGCCGCAGGCGTATACTGCGGGGTTCGATTCCGGTACGGTCCACCATTCGCTCCTCATTCAAGGTAACGCTCCGCCGACTGGCGGAGCGTTGAGCTATAATAAACCAGTGAACATGAAAATACGCGGCGTTCTCTTTAGGGACAAGCCGCCGTCTCATCCAAGCCGGGGGTTAACCTTGATAGAGCTTCTGGTGGTCATAGCAATACTGGCCGTTTTGACCGTTGCGGTCGTGCTTATCTTGAACCCGGCCGAGCTCTTGAAGGAGGGCCGGGACTCAACGAGGTTATCGGACTTGGCCACGTTGAATAAGGCCGTCGCTCTGTATCTGGCCGGCACATTGAACAGCCCGCTTTGGACGACGGCAATTATCGGCACGGCCGACTGCACGCCCGGCAACTGTAATACTCCGGACATCCTGAGCACTTCAACGGCCGTTGACGGAACGGGGTGGGTGGACATCAATTTCGGCATCATCACCGCAGGCTCGCCGATCTCCCGTCTGCCGATGGACCCGAATAACAATGGCGTCTGTCCGGGAGGGCAGTACAGCCCGGACGGCGGTTATAACGGCGCCCGTTATACTTGCGGATATTACCTCATCCAGGATGCGCACCAGTACAAATTTGAAACGCGGATGGAAAGCGTCAAGTTTTACGTAAACCCGGCGACCGAAGTGGTAACCAAGGACGGCGGGTTATATCCCAATGTTTACGAAATCGGGAACGACATGAGCTTCGCAGATTGACTGGAAACAAAAAGACCGCCTCTTGGGCGGTCTTTTAATTCGGCGTGTTAGTTCTCGGCGAGGTTCGTTCCCGGATCGCCCAGGACGACTATCTGCGCCTTGTGGATGCCGAAGTCCTTGGCGGCCGAAACGGTCGGCATCCAGATATCCACGTAGCCGACCATCCGGCGGGCCATCCGGTCTTCAACCGTGAAGATCTTGTCACCGAAAAGGGAAGGGATTTGGACTTTGGTGCCGAAGGGCAGGAAGTTAGCGGCGATGAATCCGTCCGCCACGTGCTTATTGGACGCCGTGATGAACGGTGTATCGTCAGTCTCCTGGGGGACGCTCGCGTAAGCCGTCACCCAAACTTCGGTCTCTTGGATGGCGACCAGGCGCGGCTTCGCGGCCATTGCGACCGTGGAAGCGGCGGTCTTGGCCGTCGTGGAGGCCGTCGGGCTCATAGTCTGGGCATAATCCACCGGTATCGGCCGGATAAGCAAAACGCCCAAGATAAGCGGCGTTAAAAATCGTTTCATTGATTTGTTATTTCTCTTCTAAACAAAAACCCCCGACCTTGGGGATTGTAGGCGTATTCTATCATAACTGGCCTAAAAGTCAATAGAAACCTCTGGAAACCGCTTAAAATGAGGCCTATAATGGCTTTATGGACCATTTAGACGGTCTTCACGTCATATACGAGAACGACGACCTCCTGGCTGTAAATAAGCCGGCCGGGGTGCTCGTCCATAGGCCGGAAAAGGGGCCTAAGGCCTCCCAGACGGAGAATGTACTCACGGATTGGATAAAATCACGCTATCCGGAAGCCCGGGAGGTCGGGGACGAGCCGAACCTGCGTCCGGGTATCGTCCATCGCCTGGACGAGGATACCTCCGGCATTGTCCTCATTGCCAAAAACCAGCCGACGTTTGAGTACCTGAAAGGCCTCTTTCAGAAGCACGAAGTTCAAAAAACGTATATCGCCCTGGTGCGGGGCCGGATGGCCGGCCGGGGAAAGATAGAAAAGCCCATCGGCCTCAAGTCCGGGTCGGTCAAAAGGAGCGTGAACGCGCCCGGCATGAAGATGGTGAAGGACGCCGTGACGGCCTACCGGGTTCTTAAGGTCCTCAAAAGCGGCCCGGACATTTACACCCTGCTGGAAGTCACGCCCCAAACCGGGCGGACGCACCAGATCCGGGTGCACCTTGCGGCGATCGGCCACCCCATCGTCGGGGACGCGCTCTACGGCCGGCCCAAGGAAGACAAAAAGCTCGGCCTCGCGCGCCAGTTCCTCCACGCCGGAGCGGTGGAGTTCACGCTCGCGGACGGCAGCCGGCTGAAGATAGAGGCGGAATTGCCGGAAGATCTGCAGGACTTTTTGCGGGGCCTCCACGAAGCCAAGGAGGCAGAGGAGGAGACGGTCTCGTACGATTGACGCGGTTCCGATAAGCTGTTAAACTCCAAAGACTATGATTGACGAGAAGATATTGGAAAAAATAAGGCCCGGCGCCAAGGTCCGGGTGACCGAACGCGTTAAAGAAGGCGATAAGGAGCGCCAGAGCGTCTTTGAAGGCCTGGTAATCGCGCGGAAGCACGGCAGCGAGGCCGGCGCCTCGTTCACCGTTCGGGCGACGCTTCACGACGTGGGCGTGGAGAAGGTCTATCCCATCCATTCGCCTATGATCGCGAAGCTTAGCGTCCTTTCCGTGGCACGGAAGGTCCACCGTTCCAAGCTCTACTTCGTCCGCGAGCTTTCCCATAAGCAGGTCCGCGAGAAGCTCAAAACGACCGCCTAGCCAGGCGGTTTTTTGTTAAATTATTAACGGTATACGCTATTACCTTGAGGTATAATTAAAGCGTATGGGAAGGAGGGGAACTAAACCCCAAGGGAAGGTGGCCATCCAGTGGTCGCCCAAGTTCGCTTACGCGATCGGCCTAATCACGACTGACGGTTGCCTTTCGTCCGACAAGCGTCACATCTCACTAGTTTCAAAAGATAAAGAACAAATAGATAATTTCATCGGATGCTTGGGTCTGACCAATAGCATTGGTAATCACAACGTCGGGAGCATTAATCCGGCATTAAGGGTGCAATTCGGGGATGTCTTGTTTTTTAGATTTCTCATCTCCATCGGTCTAACGCCCCATAAGTCAAAAACGCTTCGTGGCATAACAGTACCAAATAAGTATTTCTTTGATTTTTTGCGCGGGCATTTTGACGGTGACGGCACCTTTTATTCCTATTGGGACCCGCGCTGGCGCTCCAGCTTTATGTTCTATACATGTTTTGATTCGGCCAGCAAGATGCACATTGAATGGCTACGATCCAAAATAAAGAAGCACCTGGGCATAAGCGGCCATATCACTAAAAGCATCAACGATTCTGTATACCAGCTAAAATACGCGAAAGCGGATTCCTTGAAGTTATTGCCTAAGTTATATTATGATGATGGCGTAGTTTGCCTTTCCAGAAAGCGGACAAAAATAGAAAAAGTTCTTAAAAGCATCGGGAAGGCGCTATAAAAATGCCCAGGTGGCGAAACTTGGTACACGCACTATCTTGAGGTGATAGCGCCGCAAGGCATGGAGGTTCGAGTCCTCTCCTGGGCACAATTTGCTACAATACAAGTAATGAAGAGGGAATGGCAATTAATCATCGCCGGCCTGGTCATCGCGGCCGGTATCGGTCTTATATATGTGTACACTCCGGCGCCGGCCGCACCGGTGGCCGTGAGTTTTGACCCGCAAAACGCAACCTATGTCATCAACGGCCAGAACGTCGCGCTTTTGAACGGCTTTTCGCAAACGCCCGCCGCGCCCGGCTCGGCCTTAATGGTCACGACGCGCATCTTCGGCACGCCCGCCTCGGGCGATTTGAATGGCGACGGCCGGCCGGATGCCGCCATGCTCATTACGCAGGATAGCGGCGGAAGCGGAACCTTCTTCTATGTCGCGGCGGCTTTAAACAGCAGCCAGGGCACCATGGGCACAAACGCTTTCTACTTGGGAGACCGCATCGCCCCGCAGAACATTTCAATTAATAACGGAGTGATTTTGGTTAACTACGCCGACCGATATCCGGGCGAGCCGATGACGACCCGGCCTTCCTTGGGAGTTTCCAAATATTTTGCCGTCCAAGGTGGAGCGCTGGTCGAGATAAAACAATAGGCGCGTGATACAATAACTTTATGAACGAGAATAAATCCAAGTTAATACCATTCGGCATAATCCTCGGAGCGAGCCTTATCATCGTCGCCGTAATCGTCGGCTACGTCATCAATTACGTTAAGACATACGACAACGCCATCATCACCGTTTCGGGCGTGGCCACGAAAGAACTGAAGTCCGATGACGTTAAATGGCGGAGCAATATATCGGAACAGGCCGGACCGGCGACGGCCGACTTAAAATCCGGTTCGGCGGCCATGCAATCCGACCTGAACGCGGTTCTGGCCTATTTTGAGAAGAACGGCGTCGCAACCTCTGACATAACCGTGAGCCCGCTCGTCGTGAACCCGGTCTACCAGACCCAGAACGGCGTCGTGACCGGCAAGTTCTACGGCGGCATGTCCGGCACGCTTTCCGGTTATGACCTCTCGCAAGACATCCTCGTTGAATCCAGTAATGTGGACGGCGTGACCAAACTCGCTCAGGACGCTTCCCAGTATTTCGTGAGCCAGGGGATGGTCTTCACGAGCCAGAATCCGGAATACTACATATCCAACACGACTTTGGACGGAATCCGGAGCGGCATGCTCGCGGAGGCCTTAAGCGATGCCAAAGCGCGGGCCCTATCCATCACGGAGGGAGTGGGCGCCTCAGTCGGGAACCTGCGCTCGTCCAGTATCGGCGTCACGCAGATCACGCCCGTGAACTCCACCCAGGTCTCGGATTACGGCTATTACGACACAACCTCCATTGAAAAGCTCATTACTTATCTCGTCCACGCGACCTTCACGATGAAGTGATATGCTAACAGCGATTAAACCGGCTTAAGGCCGGTTTTTTCGCGCCGCGTTGTGCTAAAATTAAATAAACCCAATGAAAAGAGGGCTCTTGCGGGCGTTCGCCATAGGGACGTTATTTCTGCTTCTTTTTTTGCCGGCCAAAAAAGAGGTTTCGCTCAATCGGGCTCAAGCAGCTTCATTGAATGCCTACCCGACCGTCTGCCTGGGCGGTTGGCAAAATCCGGGGAATGCGGCGGGGGAGCCGGACGGCAATCCGGCGGTCTTGAACCAAACCGCGGCTCAGATATTCTGCGGCTATTTCAAATCCAATGATCAGTCCGAATCGCCGACCAAGGTCATTCTAAGTTTTGCCTGGAATATCGTAGCGAACGCTCCGCCGGCGGCCATCTCCGTGGATGCGGACAGCCAAGCTTGGAATGCCGTCATCAACAGTTCAACCGCTTCATCAACGACCGATGCCTCGCCGCCAGTCTTCGGAGACCAAACCTCATCGTCATCCGATTCAACCTCATCCGCTCCTGCGGACGCCTCCGGCGTAGCCGCAGCCGTTTCTTCCACTTCGGACACATCCACCACTTCGGATGTGTCCGCTGTTTTATTAATTGAAGCTTCGTCCACCGCATCCGACCTTACGACATCAACGGCGACATCTAGCACACCCGACGCCGGCACGCCAGATGCCACAACGACCGCGACAACGACATCTTTCCTGGACGGCGTAGGCAACTTCATCGCTGGAATCTTTTTGAATCGCGCCGCGGCCCAAACCCCGCCCGCGCCGGGGTTCTTAGAAGCGAGCTACTCCCTGGACGGTCAAAATTGGCAGACCTTGGGCGAAGTGAGCCGGGATAATTGGCAGGACCTAACGTTCAATATCCCCGTCAGCTCGTGGACTGACATTGATAACATCCAAATTCAGCTGAACCCGCTACCGACAGTGGATATGCCGACCGTCCAATTGGATGGCATGTGGCTCCAGGTGGACTATGACCAGTCCATCGTGGACACGCTCAAATCCGGGGCGAACGCCGCCCTGGACGCAGCCGCGAACCTAACGGATGCGGTGAGCGGCGTCATAAGCAATGTTGCCGATGCCGTCACGAACGCTTTAAACGGCCAACCGGAAATCGCCACCGGCACCCAAGACCAAGCCATTCAGCCTACTCTTAGCGTCCCACCTGCGCACCGTTATTCTTTCACCCTTGATTCCATTCAGAACATATTGAGCGGGCCAATGCCTTGGGCATCGGAACGGAATATTCAAACCGACCGTATTACGAACGACGCCTTGCCAGCCGTAACGCTTGTCGGCCAGAACGTCATCCAAATAGAAGGAACCTGCATGAACGCTTATTACACCATTCTTGTCTTCACGCACCCGAACGATTACATCACCGACCCCTCTTCGGCTATTTTCAACAAGGCCTTCCGGTGCGAGAACGGCGAGTTCAGCCGCACAATTTCCGATAACGACCTGCCTTCCGAACTGAAGAGCGCGGCATATTATCTGATTGTGGGCGACCAAGGAACCAGGGGTTCCTGGCAACCGCGCCCGGGAATGTTCCAAATCTCCTTCACCGCAAGCCAATGATAAATTCCAAATCGCTCCACAAAAGCAATGTCGTCCTGGTCTTCCGCGACCGGAATTTACCGCCGCCCGAAAACGACGAGATGGCGGCGCTTTATTCCGGCGATCTCGGTCGGGGCGTTCAACTCGTGGACGATCCGCTCGTCCGGACGAAGGTCCTGGACGTGCCGGTCTTGAAGCTCCAGATCGCCTGGGAAGGGAACCGCCTGCGGGCGGAGGACCTGCGGGCTCTGGAACCGGAAGATTCGCTCCTCATGGAGGAAATGACGAAGGCCTACGATAAGCTACGCGAGAAGCGGACGATGGAGATAGAGGCCTTCGGTTTCAACTTTGACGTTTTCTATCAGACAGCCGATATCATCCGCATCGGGGACATCTGGAACGAGATATCCAAAATGCCGCTCGCAATCGGCGAGAGTCTTTTGGACCTCGGCTACCAATGGACATCCGCCGAAAAGAGCGGCCGGCGAACCGACGCCTATTTCACCAAGGTCACGGCGCCCCTGGAGTTCGTTATCCATCACAATGCTCACTATAACGCCCGGGCGCTCCCGCCGCTCAAAGAGTTGAAGGACCTGTTCAAAAAAGCTTACGAAGCGACGCACGCCGCCGCGGATAATTTAAAATTTTAAATCTATGAGCCTGTCCGTGGATAAAAAGAAGGGCGTTAAGCTTAAGGTCGCCAAAAGGAACGGCAAATTGGCCGTGGTTATGATCGTCATCGCGGAAGCGGTCTTTTCTTTCTTTTTGTATCTCGCGATCGCCGGAAAAATATTCGCCCCCCTCCCCGCGGGAGCCCAGCCCGGCGTACCTGACTACATTTCCTACCAGGGGCGTCTCACGGACACATCCGGCAATCCCTTGGGCGGAGCGGGGAGCGTCTACTGCTTCCGCTATTCCATCTGGGACGCCCAAACGAGCGGCAACCAGCTTTGGCCGGCCGGTACGCCCGGCAATTCCACGACGACCGTCACGGACGGAATATTCTCGGACCAGATCGGCCGGATAGATTCTCTTGCGACGCTGGACTTCATGTCCACTTCTACTTACTACCTCCAGGTCCAGGTTTCTACATCGTCCCTCACGTGCGCCACCGGGCTGGAGACCCTGGCGCCGCGCCAGCAGATAGTTTCCGACGCCTGGTCCCAAACCGCCTCTAATGTCTACGGTAGCTCTATCCGGACGAACGTCACACAGAAAGTTCAAATCGGAGCGGCTGGCGCAGGCCAAACAAGCTCAACTCTGACCTTCCTTTCATTAGACGTGAACAATACCACGGGCGACGAGAGCATCAACGGAACATGCTCTTTTAACGGAGCACTCTGGTACGATTCGGCCATGACGCGCGCTCTCGTCTGCGAAGCCGGCCACATCCAAGCGATTTCTAACGCCTCAACCACCATCGCTGGCATCCAGGCCGGCGGCGCCTCGCCGATATCCTCCGGCGTCGTGAGCATTTCAAACGTGGCGAATGTCGGCATCACTCAGAACGGGAACACAATCTCCTTGAGCGCCCCGGCGGGCGGCGGCGGGGGAGCCACCTTAAACCAATGGAACTACCCGTCAGGGATCTGGAGCAATGGCGGCGTTATAGGCGTGAGCACTTTAGCAGTAGCCCCGATGCATATGCCGGTCGCAATCAGCGCTACGAATGCGGCCATCATGGTATCGGGCGCCTCTGCGGCGACAGCGAGCGCGGTTTCCATCGCCGCCAGTTTGGGAATTTACACCCGGGGGGCCGGAGCAAGTTCTACGCTTGTCAGCCTGGCTTCTTCCGCCTCGTTCAGCACCGCAATGCCTTCAGGGGCGAGCATTACCCGTTCTTATGCCGGACTGCGGAGAATATCCATGACCGGGAACTTCAATTTCACCCCCGGCGATTACTGGTACGGGGTTCTCGTCCGGAATTCTACCGCGACGTTTTCTATCATGGGTGGAGGCGCATCGGCCTATTCCGGCAACGTTGGATTGAACACCGCCAGTTCCATCCTGCCCATGCCGGGACTTGGAATCTACAGCGTGACAATCGCCACGAACGGAACCTTGCCGGCTAGTATCGCTTTTTCAGCTATTGCAGCGACTGGCCAAAAGGCGGTGATGCCTTGGATAATGTTCACCAGCTTCTAAATTTATGGATAACTTCAAACCCAAAATATTCAAAAGCGATGAGCTGTTCAATGAAGCGAAAAGCAAGAAGTGGGAAACAAAAATTCTCGCCGGCGATACCTACAAAAACTACTCCACCATCATCGTCATCGCGACCAGAGGCAAGGGGGTCACGTCCGCGAAATGCCCGAAATGCGGCCACCCTTTTGAAGTGGAGCACTGGGTCGGCTTTCATCCCTGGATTGTGGAGGCCTGGAAGCGCTTCATCAAACCGATGAATATTCCAGTCACCGAGATGGTCGTTTCCGGTTATGAGGTAGGGGACGCTTATAATCAGGCAGTGGACCAGATATTATCCAACCCGGAACTCAAAAACTTCCGCTATATTCTTTTTCTGGAAGACGACATCATCGTGCCTTTTCTGGACAATTCCTTCGGGCCGCTCATTGAGCTTTTCAAGCATATGGAGAAATTTGACGTGGCCTCCGGACTTTACTGGACCAAGGGCGAGCCGTCTCTGCCGCTCGTCTACGGCAATGGGGATATCAATGCCATTAACCCTTTTGAGGTCAATACGAGCTGGCGCTCCGGCGACACCGTAGAAGTAAACGGCTGCGGCATGGGTTTTGCCCTGATGAAACGCGCGATTTTTGAAGACCCGCGCCTTGAACGGCCATTTTTTAAAACGGTGAACGAGGTCAAAGACGGACGTTTCGTCGGTTACACTCAAGACCTCTATTTCTACGAGAAGATTAAAAAACTGGCCTATCGGATCTGCGTTGACACGAGCATCCGCTGCGGACATCTGGATATCATGACGGAAACGGTCTATTAAACCAATGACGTTCCACATCCCCAAAACGACCATTATCAGTGCGACCTTCTTTATAATAGGAGTCCTTTTGGGCATCCTCCTCGTTTACTGGAACGTCGTTTCCTTGCAATCGCCAATTAACCCTCCTGCCGTTTCTAACCCTGCGATGTACTCTTATTTGAACCGGACGGTCACCGTGGATGCTACCAAGCATTTCATAATCAACTTCGCTCCTCTCAAGAACTCCTTGGCCGCCGTTCAGAAAAAATATTCTCAAAGCACGTACATTTATTTCGATTATCTGAACAATGCTTCCTGGGTCGGGCTGGGCGAACGGGACATGTTTACGGCGGCGAGCACCATTAAAGTCCCGCTGGCTATGGCCGTATATCGGTCGATTGAGGAGGGCAAATTAAAGCCATCGGACGCCTACACACTCCAAACCTCCGATCTGGATTCTAACTTCGGCAATCTCTACAAAGTCGGAGCCGGGAAGACCTACACCGTTGAGGAGCTGGTAAAAATCATGCTTGAGTATTCGGATAACACCGCCATGAACGCTCTTTACAGCGTGATGAGCAATATCGGAATCTCAAATCCCTTGGACGACGTTTACACTTTCATGGGATGGGACAATAACTACCTCGGCCAGGATTCCAACGTGCAGTATCAGAATATAAACGTTAAAACGCTGTCCAACATGCTCATTGCCCTTTATAACGCGAAATATGACAATGCCGCAGATTCCAATCAGATACTTTATTATCTGGACGAGTCGCCCTTCAACGACAAGATAGTGAACGGCGTGCCGGAGGACATCGCGGTCGCCCATAAAATCGGCATCTCGGACGAGAACAACACCTTTTCCGATTGCGGCATTGTCTACGCTCCCAATCGCAATTATCTGTTGTGCCTCGGTTCAAGCGGCGCCGACGAGAAAACCGCCGATGCTTTCATGACCGACGTGTCCAAAAAGGTCTACGATTATGTCATTAACAATTAGATCAAGATGAAGCTGGATATCGCCTGCGGGCAAAGAAAAGAGAAAGGATTCAAGGGGGTGGATATCGCGCCCCTGCCGAATGTCGATTTCGTCTGGGACCTGGAAAAATATCCCTGGGAGCCGTTTCCGGACAACTCCTGCGAAGAAATCCTTATCAGCCACTACGCCGAACACGCCAAGGACCTTATCCGGTTCATGGACGAGGTTTGGCGCATAGCAAAACCGGACGCCAAAGTGACCATCACTACGCCGTACTACACCTCTATCCGGGCGTGGCAGGACCCGACCCACGTGCGCGCTTTTTCCGAGGTCACCTGGCTTTACTTCAGCCAGCAGAAGAGAACGGAGGCCAAATTGGAGCATTACGATATGCGGGCCGATTTTGACATCGTGAACACCATGGTATTTTTCAATCCGCCTTGGGATAAAAAATCTGACGAGGCCAGGGAGTTCGCCAAAAATCATTACTGGAACGTCATAACGGATATGGTTGTTGAACTCAAGGCTCTTAAAAGTTAATGGTTGATATTATTATCCCGACGCAAAAGACATCGCCCGTCTTTAACGCCAGCATCGATTCCTTAAAATACGTCCCATTCCCTTATAAACTCCATCTCATCACCGGAGGAAAAAGCTGGGCCGAAGCGATAAACATCGGTTTCGGGGAAAGCGACAATGACGTGCTCATAATGGACGACGACACCATTTTGAAGCCGGAAACTTTTAATAGTTTCTCGCCGCTGGGCGATATCACCGGGTTCAAACTACGGGATGCGCATGGGACGATTAGCCACGCCGGGAGCTGTATTGAAATCGTTGATATCGCCAAACATACCGTCATCTCTCCCAGCGCGCTGGAGGCATCATCAATCATGGTGGACTGCAACATTAAGATAGGCCACCTCTTTGAAGATATCGCGGCACCGATTGAGGTTCCTCACTGCACCGCCTCGCTGCTTTACATCAAGAAAAACGTCTGGCAGAAGCTGAAGGGTATGGCGACCGATTATCCGGGTTATCAGTACGAGGATGTGGATTTTTCTTTCCGGGCCTTGAAGGAAGGGTTTAAAATAGTTTGCCTGCCCAACGAGGCGATCCACTATGGAAGCGCAACTAAGGGCCAAGATCGTGATTTTAACAAAAAAATGGAAATTAACTTAGGATTGCTTATCCGAAGGTTCTTCTCCGACCAAGAATTCATGGAATTGTTGAACAGAAGGGGACTGCTTAAATGGACGCCGCTCATGCTGGCGTAATATTTACAAATCTCGGCTTCTATATACAATAAGGCCAGCTTCTCAACAATTTCCGACGACAATGAAAGGAGGTGTTGGACATGGGAGAGAAATTCTATAATCGGTTCAATCCGTTGAAGATCCTGCTCTTTTCGGACGAGCTGCAACAGATTGCCGACGGGAAAATACCGTATCCGCTGATCTGGCATATCTATCCGACGAATCTTTGCCCGCTGAACTGCTCGTTCTGTATTATGGCCAGAGAAAGAAGGAATGTTGTATCCCTGCCAAGAGAATTATTGCTCAAATCCGTCCGCGAGGCCGCTAAGCACGCTAAGACCGTCCACTTTTCCGGCGGAGGAGAGCCGACCGCCCACCCCGATCTATTGGAAGCGATTACTCTCGCCAAACAGCTTGGCTTAAAGGTCGCCTTGTCCACCAATGGGTTTTATCTGACCCAAGAGATTCTGGACTTGGTAGATTTCCCGCGAGTCAGTTTGAATGCGGCCACTCAAGAGGTTTTCTGCAAGAATACCGGTACCGACCTCTGGAATAAGACGATCGCCCGGCTTAAAAGCCTGAAAAACGACGGTAAGTTAGGTTTAGGATTCGTCCTGACGCCGGAGAACCAGATTGATCTTTATAATTTCTGCGCGCTGGCGTTTGACCTCAAAGTGCGATGGGTGCACGTTCGTCCGGCTTTCATCAAGGACCGAAACGCAGAGATCAGGAGCTTGATGCCCGAAGCCGCTCGAGTAATGGCGAAGGCCCAAGACGATTTTCCTGGTCTGGCGATTTATTTCAAGGTGGATAAGTTTGACGGTTATTGGACGCTCCGACTCTACGATAAATGCCGAGCGACGCCTCTTTTGGCGGTCCTTAAAGCGAACGGACGATTCTGCGTTTGCCAGGACCGGACAGATTTGGAGTTCGGCGATTATCGCCAGCAATCCTTTGAGGAGATCTGGCGCTCTCAAGAACACCAAGATGTCCTGCAGCGGATTAAACTGGAGGAATGTCCCCGGTGCGTTGAGACGAAAAAGAACGAATACATTGAGCAGATATTCATCAAGGATGGGTTCCAAAAATTCATCCTATAGGAATATACCGCCGCCTATCCGGTTTAAGTACTGGATGGGCGGCTTTTTTATAACTGCGTCATTTGAGCCTATGTTATAATTTCAACACTGAGATGACGACTAAAAAGGCCACTGGCCGCGAGTACCGCGTCTTGGTTATCGCGGTCATGTTTTTCGCGGCAGGACTTTTCTTCTTCATAAAAGATACGGCGTCCCCGCCGCCTTCCGGCGCGCCTTCGCCATCGGCGCCGACTTTCAACGTCGCTCCGGCCGGACCAGCGGCCTTGCCGAGCCCGCTCTTCGCCAAATATCCCGATCCGTCCAAGTTCCAGAAATTCATTTACGATGGTCGGACCATCAACAACGGCAATGAGCTCGCCGTGAGCGCGACGTGCGATGACGTTTATCTCGCCATCCTAGTCTATCCAGCGGACTTTGACTATCGGCAAGATCCCAACCGCGCTGTTTTCAACAAGGCCTTTCCTTGCACAATAACCAGGCCTTTCAGTTACGTTATTTCCACTGCCGATGCCACCGCATTCAAACCTGGCACCTACTACGTCATTAAAGCCGACCAGGGCGCGCGAGGCACATGGTACGACCCGCGATGAAAAATATCCTCACGGCAGCCGTCGTCATATTTTCACTGCTGTGCTTAAGTCCGGCTTCGGCCTTTGACGCCTCATCCGCCAACCTTTTCCTCCGAGGCGACGTCGGGAGCGTGGCCGGCAAGTCAACCTCCACTAGTTTTTCCATATTCAACAACGGTGCAGTGAATGCCCTGGGGCTTTCCACCTCCGCCGATCTTTGGCTCATCCCCGGCATTCTGCGGATGCTCTTCCAGCCGGTTGCGCCGTCTTACGCTCTCGTTCATTACCACTGGCGCAATGACAACGGCGGCGAAACGACGTCCACGGCGGCGGCAAGTGAAGACGCCGTTCTCGCGAGCTTGAACCAAAACTCCAGCATCCGATTGCGGGTGGAAATAACGAATGCCGGCGGAACCATCAAGTCGTTTACCAGCCAGCAGTTCCGGATAGAGTACGGGCTTTTGGTGTCTTCCTGCGCCACCGCTTCTTATTCCGCCGTAACGAGCACGGGCGCCTGGACGATGTTTAACTCGGCGAACCTCACGGACGGAGCCGATACGACCAATATTGCGACGACGACCGGCGGCGTGACCGATGCCAACCATACTTTTCTCACGCCGAACGGGGGAGTGCGGGACGTTTCAAACCAAACCGGCGCGCTAACGCTTCCGAGCGACTCTTTCGTGGAACTGGAATACGACATCCAGGCGGTCGCGAGCTCCACTGCGGGCGCCACCTATTGCTTCCGGGTTACGAACGCCGGGAGCGCGGCGAATTTTGTCTATTCCCAATATCCGCAAGCAACACTCTCCGCCAGCGCCCAAACAATCTCGCTCACTTTAAACTCTGCCACTGTAAATCTGCCGGGACTTTCGCCCGGCGCGCCGGTCACGGCGACGACGACCGCCACGGTTACTATCTCCGGCGGAACGAACGGTTACAGTTTGCAGATAAAACGCAACTCACCGACGTCAACGCTCGCTTCTTCCACGACGACCTTCCCGGATTATTCCGCCTGGAATCCTGGCACCGGCTGCGCCTCGGGGCAGGGGAACGGCACGACCGCGCCCGGTCAAACCTTGTCCTTCCGGGTCCAGCAATCCGGCACGACCGCCAACTACTGTTCATTCTGGTGGGGCGCAAGCGACGCAAGCGGTACGGCGCTCTATGCCGGCACGCCGACATCAACGCTCACCATCGTGAACGCCACCTCCACCAATAACGGCACCTCCACCTCCACCATCCTTTACCGGGCCGACGCTCCTTTGAGCCAAAAGGCCTTAAATTATTCGGGCGGCGTCACTATTACCGTCATCGCCAACCCTTAAATAATTATCAACAGGCCGCCTGCAAACGGCGCAATGTCATTATGGTATAATGCAAGCAATGAGGGAGGAGATAAGCCGCTTTAAAGCGCTTAGATTCCTGAAGGTCCTGGGGGCGGGCTTAGGGCTTTTTGCCTTTTTACTTTTGAGCGCCTCCTTCGGTCCGGTCGTAAACCTGGCCTCAGCCCAGGTTTCCACGTCCACCGGCCAGACGATCAACGTCACGGTGAACCAGACGATAACGCTCACCCTTTCAACGTCAACTGTTAATCTCGCGTCCCTCACGCCTGGCGCTCCGGTCTCGGCCACTTCAAGCGCGACTGTCGCGACCAACGCCGCGACCGGCTGGAATCTTAAGATAAACCGCAACAGCAGTACATCCACCCTCGCTTCCGGGACCATCGCTTTTCCGGACGCAACGTCGTGGAACGGCACCAACAACGCCACCTCTTCCGTAAATGTCGGCGCCAACCTTCACTTCCGCGTCTATCAAACGGGTACGACGGCCGGCCTCTATAATGCGACTTGGTGGGGCAGCGCCGACACCGATCCGCAAGCGCTCTACGCCGGTTTCCCGACGAGCACGGCAACAGTGGCTTCAACCAGCACTTATGTCGGCACGAGCCAGACGGTCGTTCTTAAGGTGGTGGCCGACGCTCCGGCCACTCAGCAGGCAACCAGCTACACCGGCGGTATCACGATAACGGCGATAACGAACCCGTAAGCGTCGCGCTCGCCGGCGAAGCGATCCATGCACAAAATCCGCCCCGTTTTTCTCATAACCCTTAGTGTCATCGCACTAAGTTTTTTATTACCCAGTTTGGCGAACGCACAGGTGGGCATTTCGCTATATCCTATAAAGTTTAACGTCACCATCGCTCCGGGCGAGACCTATTCCGACACCCTGACCGTCATCAACCCGAATGATTTTCCGATCGGCGTCCAGCCGGAGGTGGAGAATATCGCGGGCGGGAACCAGGGCTCCATTGACCTGGTCCAAACCGAAATTCCCCACGGACTCACGGCTTGGATAAATATCAGCCGGACGGAGTTCACCCTCGCGCCTCAAGAGCGCCGGCAGGTGCCGTTCTCCATCACCGTGCCGCAGAACGGCGAACCGGGCGGCCACTACGGCGCCATCCTTTTCCGGGGCCTCACGGTGACCGGCAATCCGGCCTCATCCGGCGTCGGCATATCCGGCCGGGTGGGTTCGGTGGTCCTCGTTAACGTTCCGGGCGCTTCTTACGCGACGGGCAACATCGCCGATTTCACCGGCCCCGGTTCCTACCTCTCCCACGGGCCGGCCGCCTTCTCGTTCACTGTTAACAATACCGGCAACACCCATTTCAATCCGGAAGGCCAAATAACGCTGACCGGGCCGCTTTTCGGGACCGCGGTCGTGCCTTTTGAGTCCGGTATCGTCTTCCCCGGCTACGACCGGACCTTCACAGCCGCGCTGCCGAGCCGCTACCTCTTCGGGCCGTTCACGGCCACGCTGTCATTGAACATTCCCCAAAGCGGCGTTCAAACCGCCACCCTCCATTTCTTCGCTTTTCCCTGGCAAGAAGCCGCCGGATTGATAGTCCTGCTCGTCATCCTGCTCTTCGTCCTGCATAAGATAAAGAAGAACTTCAAGATAGTTCGGGTACAAAAATAAACGTGAAAAAGTCGGTCGTCCTTCTGACCTTTTTCCTCATCGCTTCCGTCGCGAACGCTCAAACGGTGCCCGCTTCGCTTAATTTGAGCGTCAAGGTGGTCGTCCTGCCTCTGCCGCCTTCCGACCTCGCGGCCGCGACGATATCTTATTCCCAAATAGACCTTTCCTGGACGGACAACTCCAGCAACGAGGATGGGTTTTCCATAGAAGAGGCCCAGGGCACCGACGCCATCTTCACGCCGATAGATTCGGTCGGCGCCGACGCCACTGCATATTCCCGCACCGGCCTTCTTTCAAACACGACCTACTTTTACCGCGTGCGGGCCTTTAACGACGCCGGCCAAACCGCCTACACGAACGAGGCCAGTTCCACGACCGGCTTACCGCCCGCCCCGCCGCCCTCCGGCGGCGGAGGAGGCGGGGGATACGTCATCCCGGTCGCGAATTCGGTCGTGACGTTTTCCGGCTACGCCTTCCCGGCGACCCAGGTGACGCTTCTTAAGGACGCTCAAGTGGTCGCCAACACGGTCGCGAGCGACGATGCGAGCTTCCAGATGTCGCTCTCCGGTCTTTCCGCCGGCAACTATGTTTTCTCACTTTATGGCACGGATGCTTACGGCGGCCGTTCGGCTTTGCGGACATTTCCTCTAAGCGTCACGGGCGGGGCCAGCACGAACGTAAGCGGCATCTTTCTGGCCCCGACCATCACGACCGATAAGAGCACGGTGAAGCAGGGAGACCCAGTCACGTTCTTCGGCCAAACCGTGCCGAACGGGACGGTCACGATCGCCGTCAATTCCAACGGAGCAATCTATGCCACGACGACCGCGGGAGCGGACGGGAAATACCTGCAGGAGATAGATTCCGATCCCTTGGAGCTCGGCCAGCACTCGGCCTATGCCCGCACCGCCGCAAGGAACCTGGTCACCGATTCCAGCAACGTCATCGGTTTCACCGTCGGTACGGCGAACGTGAAGCGCCAAGCGACCGCATTAAAAGGCGATGTGAACGGCGATGGCCGCGTGAACATCGTTGATTTCTCGGTCGCCGCCTACTGGTTCAGCCGAAAGAACCCGCCGGCGAACGTTGACCTGAACAGCGACGGTATGGTGAGCCTCACCGATTTCAGCATCATGGCCTATAACTGGTCCGGCTAAAACCAATGAAACAATATCTTTTAATAACGGTCCTTTTCTCTCTGGCTCTCAGCGCACACGCCGCCTCATTGAACTTGGTAACGCCCAACCTGACCGTTTCCCAAGGCATACCGTTTACCGTAAGCGTCGTGCTTGACCCCCAGGGTCAAAACATCAACGCCACGGACGGGAGCCTGAGCTTCCCAGCCGATGAATTGGAGCTTCAAAACGTCTACGAAACCGATTCCGTGATCAGTTTGTGGATGATTGGACCGCGGCAAACCGCGAGCGGCACGATTGCTTGGAGCGGCATCGCTCCCGGAGGATTCGGCGGCATTTTGGGAGCGAACGAGACGGACCTGACGCCGGGCCGGATATTTTCCGCCGTCTTCAAGCCGCTCCAAACCGGCACAGTCCGAATCGGCTTCGCGCACGCGGCCGTCCTTCTAGGCGACGGCCAGGGAACTCCGGCCGTTTTGTCTACGCACGCCCTGAACATCACGATTGGACAGCCGGACCGGGCCGCCGCATCATCGGCGAACATCGTCGCGGCGGATAAAAATCTTCCCGAACCGTTCAACATCTCGCTCGGCCGCGATCCGAGCATTGAGAACGGAAAATGGTTCGCGGTTTGGAGCACACAGGATAAGGGCACCGGCGTCGCCGCCTACGATATTTTTGAATCAAAGACGCAGATGGATAATATACCGGAAACGGATTGGCGCCCGGCGACAAGCCCTTACGTTCTAAACGATCAATCGCTCATGAGCTACGTTTACGTGAGAGCGATGGATTTTGCCGGCAATGCCCGGGTGGCTGTTCTCGCGCCGGAGAACACGGCGGCTCTTTGGCCGAATATCATCTGCTTATCTGCTATCATTATAGCGATAGGAGGTTTGGCCTTATGGCTCATCAGAAAGAAAGGAAGGTAACCCGTTTTTGGCCGGCACTCGCCGCCGCGGCGCTTTTTCTGTGCTTGCCCGCGGCCCGGGCGGCGGGGGCGACCTTTTCGTTTTCCAGCCAGACCGGTTCGTACAGCGTGGGAGATGCCATTCCGGTAACGGTCTACGTGAACGCGGGCCAGGCCGTGAATGCCGTTTCCGGCGTTATCTCTTTCCCCAACGATAAACTGGCGGTCTCTTCGGTCTCCAAAAGCAGCTCCGTGGTGAGCCTATGGGTCCAAGACCCGAGCTATTCCAATAGCGCAGGCACGATAAATTTCCAGGGCGTGATTCTGAATCCGGGGTTCACCGGTTCCAACGGTAATGTCATTACCGTTTATTTCCGGGCAATCTCTCCGGGCATTGCCCTGGTTTCCTTCACCTCCGGTTCCATTCTGGCGAACGACGGCCAGGGCACCAACGTCCTGGATGCCCAGGGCCTGCCTGCCAACCAATATGCCGTGAACGTCCCGGCCGGAGCCGCGAGCAACGCGACGGCTTCAACGCCGAGCGGAACGAGCGGGCCGTCCGCGCCGGTCATCTCGTCGCCGAACGTACCCGACCAAAACAAGTGGTATCCGTCCAATGACATTAAGCTTAATTGGGAAGTGCCCTCAGACATTGACGCCGTGCGCCTGCTTTACAACAAGTACCAAAATTCCACACCCACCGTGCTTTACGAACCGCCGATGGGCGAGAAGGAACTGACGGGTCTTGGGGACGGCATTTGGTACTTCCACGCCCAGTTCCACGATGCGAGCGGTTGGGGAAGCACTGCCCACTTCAGGTTCCAGATAGACACGACGCCGCCGGACCCTTTCCAAATCCGCTTCGCGGCGAATCCCGATCCGACGAATCCGCAACCGGCCGTGATTTTGAACGCGACCGACACTCCTTCCGGCATCGCAGACTATAAGATAAAGGTGGACGACCAGAATCTCATCGCTGTTTCAGCCGGCCAAGCGGCCAGCGGGCCCTACTCACTGCCGGTTCAGACGAGCGGCCCGCACAACATTTTGGTCCAGGCCTTTGATCAGGCCAGCAATTATCAAACCGCGCTTGCATCATTCACGGTGACGCCGATAGATCCGCCGACCATCACCGGCTACACGACCTCGTTGCGCCAGGGAGACTTTTTGGTTGTTAAGGGCACCACCTATCCGAACGCGACCGTGAGCATAAATCTGGAAGGCCAGGGGACGCTGCCCAAGACCTGGACCGGCGTGAGCGACGGGAGCGGTAATTTCACGGTCACCGGAGATGGAGCGATCAGTCCGGGCGCTTATAAGATGTACGCCGCGGTCCAGGACAGCCGGGGAGCCCAAAGCCCGTCGACTCAGAAGTATGATGTTGCGGTTTCGCCGGGCACATTCTTAGGCATCGGAACTTACACCATCAGTTTGATCACGGCCATCGTTTCACTCGTCGTCATACTCATCCTCGCCGTTGCGGCCATTTGGTACGGCACGCGCAAAGTGCGCGCTCTGAAGAAAGATATCGCTAAAGAGGCGCAGGTAGTGGAACGCGACGTGGAGCGGGCCTTCAAAGCCCTCAAGACCGACATTCGGGACCACGTCCGCTATCTGGAAAAAATCC
Organism: bacterium; assembly: GCA_027310975.1. GTDB lineage: Bacteria > Patescibacteriota > Minisyncoccia > UBA6257 > GWB1-50-10 > JAMCRC01. Next base: position 13,407 of record DAICZV010000001.1, on the reverse strand, counting down.
GGTCCGTGAGGGAGCTTACGCGGGAAGAGGACATTCTTTTGAAGCAAATGAAGGACGACCTGGACCGTTCGGAAAAAGCGATTGAAAGCGACCTCACTAAAATAGAGAAGCGCCTGAAGTGACCGCGCCTAGGCCGATGGTTTATAATGGGGATATGAAACACTTAATCCCTTTGATCGCCGCGGAGGCGCACTGCGACGTGCCCTGCGGAATATACGAGCCCGTGCCGGCGAAGATCGCGGCGAAAACAGTCGCAAGAATGGTGGACCAGATAGAGGACACCCATCCGCCGAAGGACTGGAACGATGCCGCCGCGGCCTCGCTTTATATCCAAAGCGTTTCCCGCCGCGTGGCGGTCAAGGAGGAGCACGCCCAAATCTGCAAGAAAGAGCTCTATATCCTCTGGTCCGACTTCTTCAAGCCGGAGCATTTGGAGAAATACCCGAACCTGCACGAGATGTTCTGGAAGGCGGCGAAGCTCTGCTCCAAAGACAAGCAGAATATCAGCAAAGAGGACGCCGCCGCGCTCTGCGGCGCCGTGGACGAGATTGCCAAGGTCTTTTACGAAGTGAAAGGCGACCCGGCGCGCTATAACGCGTACAAGGAGATAACGGATAAGTTGTATTAATTTTCAATTTACAATTATCAATTTACATTGAATTTTCAATGAATTAATTTTTCAAACAACGTGTTTGGTAATTGAAAATTGAACATTGATTGAAAATTGCAAAATTGAGAATTGAAAATTAGTCCATGATTATTTTCCGTGTGAAAATATCCGGGGAAAGTTTATGGCCAGAGCTAATCCCCGGTCGCACTTATTGGGCGACCGGCCTTTGCGCGCCTCAGGCGGGGGATTACGCCGTCTTTAAAGACCCCGCAGGCGGGGACAAGTTCATCGTCAAGAAGGTGGCAGGGGTTCAAAACGGCCTCTACGACCTGCGGGGAACCATATCCCGCTCGGCCTCGTATAAAGTGCCAAAAGACCAGATTTTAGGCCGCCTTTTCGGGGTTTAGCGGCTTGTTCCGGCCACCCGAATCTGGTATAATGACAATAAGAAAAAAGGGCCAAGCGGCTATTTTTTGTGCCTCATATGCCAAAAGACAAAAAAGAAGAGAAGAATAGCATTACCCAGGGCAGCTCATCTTACAGCGCCAAGGACATATACGTTTTGGAGGGCTTGGAACCGGTCCGGAAGCGGCCGGGTATGTACATCGGCTCCACAGGCGTGGACGGACTGCACCACCTGGTCTGGGAGATTGTGGACAACTCCATTGACGAGGCGATGGCCGGCTTCGCCAAGAACATCAAAGTAGAACTCCTCAAGGACAACAAGGTGGCGGTCACGGACGACGGCCGCGGCATTCCGGTTGATATCCATCCGCAGACGAAGAAGTCGGCTCTGGAAACGGCGCTCTGCACGCTCCACGCAGGCGGCAAGTTCGGCGGCGAATCGTACAAGGTCTCAGGCGGCTTGCACGGCGTGGGCGTTTCCGTCGTGAACGCTCTCTCCACCTGGATGAAGGCGGAGGTTAACAAAGATGGCGGACTCTACGTTCAGGAATACAAGCGCGGCAAGCCCCAGTACAACGTCAAAAAAATCGCCAAATCCGACACGACCGGAACGAAGATAATCTTCCAGCCGGACGCGGAGATATTCCAGACCATTGAATTTGACCGCAAAAAGATATTGGACCATTTGCGCCAGCAGGCCTATTTAACCAAAGGCATCCGGATAGAGTTTCTTGATGAACGTGAAGAGCAGCCGTTCTATTACGGCTTCTACTTTGACGGCGGGCTCAATTCGTTCATCCACCATCTTTTGGACGGCGAAACGACGCTCCTCAACGAAAACTTCTACGTCCATAAGGCCTATGAAGGCATAGAGGTGGAAACGGTCATCACTTATGTGGACGACCAAGAGGCGAAGGAGCTTTCGTTCGCGAATAACATTTATACTCCCGACGGCGGCATGCATCTTACGGGCCTCCGGAGCGCTCTTACCCGCACTTTGAACGACTATGCGCGGAGCGAGGGCTATCTGAAGGAAAAGGACGAGAATCTGACGGGCGACGATATCCGCGAGGGGATCGTGGCCATCGTCTCGGTGAAGATCCGCGAACCGCAATTTGAAGGCCAGACCAAGGCCCGCCTGGGCAACCCCGAGGCGCGCCCGGCCGTGGAGATGGTCGTTTCCGAAGCCCTCAAGGAGTTCTTGGAAAAGCACGGTAGCGAAGGCAAAAGGATAATTGAAAAGAACCTCCTGGCCGCCAAGGCCCGGCAGGCCGCCAAGGCCGCGAAGGACACCGTCCTTCGGAAGGGCGCCTTGGAAGGCCTGACCCTGCCCGGCAAACTCGCCGACTGCTCGTCGCGCAAGGCCGAGGAGTCCGAACTTTACATCGTTGAGGGCGACAGCGCCGGCGGCAGCGCCAAACAGGGCCGCGACCGCCGCTTCCAGGCCATCCTGCCCCTGCGCGGCAAGATAATGAACGTGGAGAAGTCCCGCATAGACAAAATGCTCCTCAATAAAGAGATCCGCGCTCTCGTCATCGCGCTCGGCACGGCCATCTCCGAGAACTTTGACATCACGAAGCTCCGCTACCACAAGATCGTCATCATGACCGATGCCGACGTGGACGGCGCCCACATCCGAACCTTGCTCCTTACGCTCTTTTACCGCTACTTCCCGAAGATAGTGGAGGACGGCTATATGTACATCGCCCAGCCGCCGCTCTTCCAGCTCCGCAAAGGCAAAGAAATGGCCTACGCCTATTCCGACGCGGAGCGCGACAAGATGCTGAAAAAGATGGGGGAGGGGGTCACCATCCAGCGCTACAAGGGTCTCGGAGAAATGAATCCGTCCCAGCTTTGGGAAACGACCATGGACCCTGAAAGGCGTCTTTTCCTGCGGGTCACGGTGGACGATGCTGTCGCGGCCGATAAGCTCTTTGACGTATTGATGGGCGAGCTCGTGGAGCCGCGCAAGAACTTCATCCAGGCGAACGCGGTCTACGCCAAAAATATTGATATTTAGTGGTTAAGTATCGTTTTTAGTTATTCATGTTTTTTGCATTCTGCTGGTATTGACAAAACTATACTAATCGTTTAAACTATAAGCAGTTGAATTGATATATCCACAAAAGTGGAAATGCCACTGGGACAAATCCCAGAACTAAGAAAATAGGAGGTAGATTAGATGAAGCCATCGATTGGTTTCAAAGTTGTTGGCTACATAATAGCCGCACTGTTGACGTCGTGGGTCGCAACGCAAGCGTTATCTATGATGAATGCGCCGAGCGATCTGTCTGTAAGCGCAGGCATAGTTCTGCTGCTAGCCCTGGGGCTGGGGTGGTTCTTGTTCGTAACGACAAAGCTCCGCAAACGCGGAAAACAGAGAAAAGCTAAGAAATCGGCCTCTTTGTCAAAGACCGTAGTATCAAAGGCTCTTTCGGCTGTTATGCTTGGTGGCCTTGCTATGTCCCTTTCAAGTTGTGCCGGGTGCTCGATAGTCAGTCCAGGATATGTCGGCATCAAGGTCAACATGACTGGAGACAGCCGCGGTGTTGACCAATTACCGCTCCAAACTGGCTGGGTGTTCTACAACATGTTCACTCAGAAAGTTTTTGAGTATCCGACGTTCGTTCAAACCGCCATTTGGACTAAAAACCCAAATGAGGGATCGCCGAACGATGAGTCAATTACTTTTAACTCAAAGGAGGGGCTGGTTATCAGCGGAGACATTTCATTGAGCTACCAGCTGCAACAAGACAAGGTCCCGGCCTTTTACGTTAAATTCCGGTCAGATGACCTGAATTTATTCACTCACGGATATTTGCACAATGTCGCTCGCGATGCTTTCAACGAAATCGGGGCGAACTACACCGTTGACCAGATATATGGCGAGGGAAAGGACCAACTACTAAAACAAGTCGTTGATCGAATCAACTCCCAGGTCCAACAATTCGGCGTGCAAATTATCCAGTTTGGGTTCACCGGAGCATTGAGGTTGCCACAAGGCGTAGTTGATGCCTTAAATGCGAAGATTACGGCGACACAGAAGGCTATGCAGGTGCAGAACGAGGTCTTGATGGCCCAAGCTGAGGCGCAGAAAAAAGTGGCCATCGCTCAGGGCGAGGCTAAGGCGAACCAAATTCTAACGCAGTCGATAACCGATAAATTGCTGGAATGGCGGCGGCTTCAGATCACGGAGGAAGCCGTGCAGAGATGGAATGGCCAACGACCAATGGTTGAGGGCCAGGGCGGTGGGATGCTCCTACAGATCCCAATTCCCCAAAAATAGCATCATATTTTCCAATCGGAGCCGGGCTAACCACTCGGCTCCATTTTATTTTAAGTCCTTGCATCTTTTTCTAGGGTATGATAAGGTACTTGTAATTCCACAGACAGCGGGCGAACAATAAGCCCCGCCGAGGAAAAGCCAGAAATGGCCTTTTGTCTGCGGAAAAACCGCGGATTTTTTATTATCAGCCAATATGAAGACTAAATTGCAGAAAAAAGAGCAGATAGAGCTCGGCCAGCAGGAGCTCGGCAAGAGCGAGACGGTGGTCATCACGGACTTCACCGGACTTTCGGCCAACGACTTGAACGCTTTCCGGCGGGCGGTCCGCGGGATCGGCGGCAAAATGGTGGTCGTGAAAAAGCGCCTCTTGAAGCTCGTCCTCAAGGACCAGGGCCTGGATTTTGAACCGAAGAATTTTGCGGGCCAGACCGGCGTCGTCTTTTCACCCAAGGACATGGTGGAAACGGCCGGCGCGGTTCACAAATTCGGCAAGCCGTTCGCCGCGAAGAACCTTTTCAATATCTCGGGCGGGTTTGAAGTGAAGGAGAAGAAGTACATGGATGCTGAAACCGTTAAGCGCTACGGCCAGTTGCCGACCCGCGAGGTGCTCCTCGGCCAGCTCGCCTTCATGCTCACCGTTCCCATCAAGAAAGTTTTGTTCGTTTTGAACTCCGCACATAATGAAACAAATTCAAATAAATCATAATCTTGAACTTTAGCATTCACCACTTTGAATCATTATGTGCGGGGTGAACGAAAAAGCTAAAAAGGTCGTGTAACACACTAACTTTCACAAATCAATCACGAATATCACGAATACGTTTAGTGAAATTAGTGGTAATTAGTGTGTATTAGTGGATTCAAAACAATGTCAGAAAAATTTGAGAAGATAATCGCCGAGGTAGAGAAGCTCTCCGTTTTGGAGCTCTCCGAACTCGTGAAGGCCCTGGAAGAGAAGTTCGGCGTTTCCGCCGCCGCCATGGCCGTCGCCGGCCCGGCCGCGGGAGGCGCCGCCGCCGAAGAGAAGACCGCCTGGAACGTCCTTTTGAAGGCCGCGGGCGATCAGAAGATCGGCGTCATCAAGGTCATCCGCGAAGCGACCGGTTTGGGCCTTAAGGAGGCGAAGGATATCGCCGACGCCGCCCCGAAGGTCGTGAAGGAGGGCCTGAAGAAAGAAGACGCCGAAGAGCTTAAGAAAAAGCTGGAAGAGGTCGGCGGCACCGTGGAACTGCAATAAGCGATCTGATATAATACGGATACTAATTGATACTAACGGATAAGGATAAAAATATCCGCCTGTATCCGGAAATATCCGTTAATATCCATTGTATCCATGCTTAAACCATCCGTCGTCGTTATCGGTTTGTCCCTTATCCTCCTTACTGAAGGGCGGATGGTTGGTTTTCAAATCTAAGCGACTTTAACCGAACGAAAACAAACCCTCCGCCCCCAAGCGGAGGGTTTTTCGTCTTCAGGCATAAGGGCCGACTCAACCTTTATGCGTGGGGATGAAACAAGACCAAACCCCGCGAGCCCTTTCACAAATGAAAAGGAGAAGTCATGGAAAGACCTATCGGTGGCGCAGCCACCCCCAAGCCAGCCGAACGCCTGAAGATCATCCGGACGCTGCCGAGCAGCAAAAAAGTAAAACTGGTCCAGGTGGTCATGCATGGCGTACCGCAAAAACTGGCCCTGGAGGAGACGAGCAAAGGTCGGTTTCGGGACCAGAAAAGGCGTTTCTGGGAGATGAACGGAAACGACGAACTGGTGGCGATAGCTTGAAGCAGGGGCAGAATTTAAGGGGCGAAAACACCGCTCCGAAATAAATCAATCCAAGCGGACCCATAAGGCCCGCTATTTTTATACCCGCAATGTAAATGTAACGGAGCTCAGCTCCGTTACAAGAATGTATGGGAGCGAAGCTCCCATACATTGTATTGGTTGCCAGAAAACCTATTTTTATCTATTCTAACGGCGTGGGGCGTTGCATTCACCCCATTGCAAATTCGTACGCGCCTTTAGCTCAGTGGTAGAGCGTTCCGTTCACATCGGAAAGGTCGGAAGTTCGATCCTTCCAAGGCGCACAGGAAAATTTGCAACGGGGCAAGCATTGCAAAGGCCCTAATACGGTTCGACTTGCCCCGTAGTTCAGCGAAGCTGATACTACCGGGGTCCCAGCAACGCCCACCAATGGAACGCATCTTCGCCGTTTGGAAACCGAAAGGCCCGACATCGCACGACATGGTTGACCGGGTCCGCCGGGCGACGGGGGAGCGGCGCGTCGGCCATGCCGGCACGCTGGACCCGTTGGCGGAAGGGGTTCTGGTCATCGCGACGGGGCAAAGCACCAAACTCCTAAGCTCCATCGTAAATAAAGAAAAGGAGTACATTGCCACGATCAGATTAGGCGAGTGGAGCACGACCGACGATGCGGAGGGGAATAAAACGCCTGTCGCTAATCCGCCGCGGCCCACCCAAGAGGGTATCGCCAACATCTTGCCGAATTTCGTCGGCGAAATAGACCAGGTGCCGCCGGCCTACAGCGCCGTTAAAGTGGCCGGCCGAAGGGCCTACAAAACGGCGCGGAGCGGCCAGACGCCGGAGCTGAAGCCGCGGCGCGTCATAGTAAAAGAGCTTAAACTCATGTCGTATGAATGGCCTAACTTGAAAATCAAAGCGGTGACCGGCCCCGGCGTTTATATCCGGTCTCTGGCCCGCGATATCGGCCAAGCGCTCGGCACCGGCGGTTATATTGCCGCGCTGGAACGGGTGCGGGTAGGAGATTTTCGGAAAGACGATTGTATCCCCATAACCGATTTGGTAAAATAGTTGCGCATCCCTTAGGAGATCCTGTGGCCGGCCTAAGGGAGTTGAAAAAAGGCCACAACCTCCCTCTTTTCTCCTGCCCCGGGCCTTCGTGCCTGGGGCACCCGCATTCAAAGCCGCTCCGAAAATATCGGAGCGGTCTTTCGTTGACCAAACCATAAAGATATGGCATTATCGCTATCGGTTCTTCACGTAAACAAAAAACAAAGGAGGTAGTAGATGGAAACGGACAAGAGGGAATATCTCTCAAGGGAGACCTTAACCTGGGCCGCTCTGTCCTTAGTTCTCATTATGGCGTTCTGGGGTTTCTTCCAAAAGGCCACTGGGGCAACGGTAACGGAGAAAACAGCGATTGCCGACATGGTCGCCGGGTTCATCGTCCCGCTGCTTTGGGGGATGATGCGCGCCTATATAAAGGTGAACCGTAATGAACATTATGCAAAACACGAAGACAGCATCTCCACCGCTTCTGCATACGGAGGCGTCCTGGGGGCTATCGGCGGCATCCTCTTGCTGGTTACCGGTTCATCTTTGTACGCCATAGACATCGGAGTGTTCTTTCTGCTGATTTTTGCAATCAGCACGTCCCGTGGTTTCCAGGGAATATATCTAGTCTCTTTCATTTTGGGCTTCCTGCCCACGCTTGGGCTCGGCTTCCGTTTCCACCTCGGATTCGGATTCGCCGTCATAATTGCCGGCGTAGTCATGTTAATTGGTTCAATAGCGCTCAAAGACGAGCCAGTTAGCCGGGCTGCCACCCTCCCAAAATAATCTTGAGCTCCATTGCCCTTCGCATATTGAACATATGTGCGAAGGGTATTTTTTTAAAAACAAAACAAAAGAGTGGGGAAATGCAAGTTGTTGATAACTCCGGTCCAGAGAGAGTCAAAACGCCAGTAAACAAGGGGGTGCTTATACGAACCGCCTCCCGGGGCGGTGTTTTAGTATCCCTGCATAATGATATAATTGTGTATGTAAGTGGGGGAAAGTGGATAAACCTGGGGATAACCCCTCAATCTGGGGATAACCCAACAAAATATCAATGATACTGGGCGAATTTAAACATAGCGTTGATACCAAAGGTCGGGTGGCCCTGCCGGCCAAATTCCGAGAAAAGTTCCAGGCGGGGGCCATAATCACTCGGGGACTTGATAAGTGTTTGTTCGTTTTCGGCCTGAACGAATGGGAAACGCTGGTCCAGAAGCTGACCGCCCTGCCCCTGGCCCAGGCGAACTCCCGCGCCTTCGTGCGCTTGATGCTCGCCGGAGCGAGCGACGTTAAGCTGGACGGACAGGGGAGAATACTCCTACCGGATTATCTGCGCCATTACGCCGGCCTTTCCAAGCAAGCGGTCATCACCGGGCTCTACAACCGGATGGAGATTTGGGACGAGGCGGAATGGCAAACGTACAAGCAAAAGACCGAATCCGCGTCGGACGAAATAGCGGAAAAATTGGGAGAGCTGGGAATTTGATAAATACCCGATGTCCCACACTCCCGTTCTTTTAAAGGAAACTATCAAGGTCTTGGAGCCTAAGCCGGGTGACTTCTTCATTGACGGGACCATCGGCGCCGGCGGCCACGCCCGGGAAATATTGGAGCACACCAAGGGCCGGGGGCTTTTCCTCGGACTGGATTGGGACGAAAAGGCCTTGGAGGCCTTTCGCCCGGAGGTCACGAACCGCGGCAACGTCATCTTGGCCCATGAAAATTACGCCAACATTCCGGAGCTCATGAAAAAACTCCAGACGCCGAAGGCGGACGGCCTGGTCCTGGACCTTGGCCTCTCTTCCGACCAGCTCCAAAGTTCCGGCCGCGGATTCAGCTTCATGCGGAACGAACCGCTGGACATGCGCTACGACCGGAGCGATGAGGAACGGCCGACGGCTTCCCAAGTCGTGAACAGTTTCGGCGAAGAGGCCCTGGCCGACATTATCTTCCACTACGGCGAAGAAAGGTTCGCCCGCCGCATCGCAAAAAAGATAGTGGAACGCAGGCGCGAGACGCGCATCATGACGACCGAAGACCTGGTGCGGATAATTGAAAGCGCCATGCCGAAGGACGGCAAGGGTTCCGCCGGACACCATATCCACCCGGCGACCAAGGCCTTCCAGGCCCTGCGGATATACGTGAACGGCGAGCTTAAAAACCTGGAGACGATACTCGCGGCCTTGCCGGAAATAATGACAGACGGCGGCCGGGTGGCAATCATCTCCTTTCATTCGTTGGAAGACCGCCTGGTCAAGAACGCCTTCCGCGATCTCGCTACGAACAAAAAGGCCGATCTCATAGTCAAAAAACCAATTACGCCCGGCCGCGCCGAAACCAGCGCCAATCCGCGGAGCCGGTCGGCAAAATTAAGGGCGATAAAGTTCAAATAATAAAACAACATGACCATATTCAAACCTAATTTTCATAAAACGTACGTTAAATTCTTCGCGTTGATGTTCCTCGCGCTTCTTGTCGGTGGCGTTTTCTACGTCATTGAGTATAATTCATTGGTAAACGCCCGTTATCAGGTCAATTCTCTGAAGTCGCAGATCGCCGCCGCGCAAACTCAAGGGACAGCGCTCCAAAACAGCCTTTACCAGGCGACGGATCCGGTGAAATTGGAGGCGCTCGCCGCGACGTACTCATTGACCCTGGATAACAAACCGCAATATTTGTCATCAGCGCAATGGGTTTCCGATTCATCTTTTTAACCTCTGTCTTTGGCCTCATTTTCGGCCTTTTAGGCTTCAATTTATTCCGTCTGCAGATAGAAAAAGGGGATTATTACTTCGCCCGCGCCGAGGCGCGCAATCAAGCTCTCGCCCAGTCCGACCTGGCCCGGGGGCAGATTTTTTTTACCGACCGTAACAACAATCAGATCCCGGCCGCCATGGATCAGGCCTATCCGGTCATCTACGCCGTCCCTCAAGAAATAACCGACCCGACATCCACGGCCGCCGCCCTCGCGCCCGTAATCGGCTGGCAGCCGGACGCGCTCGCGAAGGCGCTTAATAATCCCAAGAGCCTCTTTAGAATGCTCGTGGAAAAGGCCTCGCCCGACGAGGCGACCGCCGTGGACGGCTTGAAGCTGAACGGAATTTACACCGACCAAAAGAACTACCGTTATTACCCCTTCGGCTCGCTCGCCGCTCAGATACTCGGCTTCGTCGGTTTCACGAGTTCCGCGTCCCAGCCGGCCGGACTCTACGGATTGGAGGCGGAATACAACAGTGAACTCGCCGCGGGCGATAATATCCAGACGACCATTGACCGGACGCTCCAAGCCCAGGCCGAACAATTGCTCCAGAATCTGGTGACGGACCATAACGCCGACGGCGGCACCATCCTCATTGAAAACCCGCAAACCGGCGCCATCCTGGCCTTTGCGAACGAACCTGGGTTTGACCCGAACAATTACGCGAGCTCGTCGGTCGCGAGCTTCATGAACCCCGGCACGCAATATTTCTACGAACCGGGCTCCGCCTTCAAGCCGATTACCATGGCCATCGGCATCAATGACGGCATATTAACTTCCAGCACTGTGTACACCGACCCCGGCTATATCGTTTTGAACGGGAAAAAGATATTAAACTATGACCATCACGCCTACGGCCCCGGCACGAGCATGACGGAGGTCTTAATGCACTCCATCAACACCGGCGCCGTCTGGGCGCAGCAGCAAATCGGCGATAAGCTCTTCACCCAGGGCGTCTTCAACTTCGGCTTCGGCGCTTTGACCGGCGTGGACCTGCCGAGCGAAGTGCCCGGCCGAACCGTAAACCTCACGCGCCCGGGCGCCCAGGACGTTGATTTCGCCACCGCCGCTTTCGGCCAGGGGATTGGCGTCACTCCTTTGCAGCTCACCAACGCCTACAGCGTCCTCGCGAACGGCGGCCTCTTAATGCGGCCTTATTTGAACTCCGCCCTCGGCCCGAAGGTCGTGCGGCGCATTATCTCTTCGTCCACCGCATCTGAGGTGGTTACCATGATGGAGGCGGCCGCGGAGGGCGGCGGCGTCGCCAACATCCCTTCCTTCCACGTGGCGGGAAAGACAGGCACGGCCCAGATTCCCGATTTGGTGCACGGCGGCTATACGGCGAACTACATTCACACCTTCGTCGGGACCGTCCCCGCCACCGATCCCAAGCTCGTGCTTCTCGTAAAACTGGATAATCCGCGCATCGGCGATTTGGCGGTCCTCACCGTCGTGCCCGCCTGGCGGCAGCTCGCCGAGTTCGCTTTGAACTATGAAAATATCACGCCGGACAATCCGCAAAACGCCATCACCTCGCCGCCGCACGTCGGCAATTGGAAGACCACCCCGCCATAAAAACGCACCATGAAGGAACTAATCCTGAAAATTATTGCCTGGAAACTGCGCTTCATCGCGCGGCTGACGCTCGTTAAATACAAGCCGGCTGTCGTGGGCGTGACCGGCAATGTCGGCAAGACCTCGGCCAAGCTTGCGATTGCGGCGGTGCTTTCCGCCGACCGCAGCACCCGCGCTTCAGCCAAAAATTTCAACAACGAGCTGGGGCTGCCCTTGAACATCATCGGCGACTTTGAATCCACGGAAGGGCTCGGGGTCTGGTTCCGCGCCGTTTGGAAGGGCCTTAAAAATCTCGTCATTACCGCTGATTATCCGGAGGTGCTCGTCCTGGAATACGGCGTGGACCGGCCGGGGGACATGAACTATCTTTTGAGCGTCGCCAAGCCCCAAATCGGCGCCGTGACGGCGGTAGGCGAAATTCCGGTGCACGTGGAGTTTTTTTCCGGACCGGAAGGCGTCGCTAAGGAAAAATCCAAGCTCGTGAGCTTTCTGCCGGCGACCGGTTTCGCCATCTTGAACGCCGACGACAAGGCGGTCGTTAAAATGAGGGAGCAGACGCGGGCGCACGTCGTAACCTTCGGCTTTGACCCAAAGGCGGAACTGCACATCACCAACTTCAAGGACCGCTTTGACCCGGAAACCGGCGAAGCGGGGATATCCTTCAAACTTAACTACGGCGGCAGTTTCGTGCCGGTGCGGATAGAGGGCGTTTTCGGCCGAACCGCCGCTTATTCCTCGGCCGTCGCCGCGGCGGTGGGCCTTGTTTTCGGAATGAACCTCGTTAAGATATCCGAAGCTTTGGGAAATTATCGCGGCCCCGCGGGCCGTCTGCGGGCGATACCGGCCCTCAAGGGCGGTATGCTCATAGACGACACGTACAACGCCTCGCCCCGAGCCATGTCCGCGGCTTTGGAAACGCTCAAGGATATAAAAGCCAAAAGGAAGATCGCCGTGCTTGGAGATATGCTGGAACTCGGCAAATACACGATGGAGGCCCATAAAGAGATAGGCAAGTTGGCCGCGAAATCCGCCGATATCCTCGTCACGGTGGGCGTCCGCGCCAAATTCATCGCCGAGGCGGCCACTTCCGCCAAGATGCCGAAGAAGGATATCGCGAGCTTTGAATCCGTCGCCGAGGCCGGCGCCTGGCTCGCCGAGCGCGTTAAAAACGGCGACCTCATTCTCGTGAAGGGCTCGCAAGGCGTCCGGATGGAGAAGATAGTGAAAGAACTGATGGCCGAACCATTGAAGGCCAAGGAACTCTTGGTGCGCCAATCGCCCGTCTGGCTTGCGAAACCAGGACTCTACGAGTAACCGCTCTGTTTGACAAATAGCGCCGATAGTTCTATTATTTTGATATCATCAAATTTTTGATGGCGTACATTCAGAGCTTAATATTAAGGAGGTAAATCGTGAAAACAAAAACAGTGGTACTCACTGCGGCGGGATTTCTCGCCATAATCGCCGTATTGGCATTACTAAGACCGAGCACGCCTGGCACCGTAGTATCATCTCCACCGCCGCCTGGAAGGCCACAAAATGGCTTCACAGTCATTGAGGCCAGAAGCTACACGACAATGACACAGGAGATGTCATTTGAAACGGTCGGGGACCACAGCTACATTCCACTTGACCAATTTAAGGATATCCGACCAATTCACAGACACGCCGGGAAAATACTTCAAATAATCAACACGTTTGAGAAGGTTAATCCCGAGTGGAAGGTCACAGGGTGGAGGATATGCTACGACAATGATGCGCCGTGGGGCGTGTCCGGGATTTTTGTCGATCATGTTAACAGGAAGTAATTGCTTGAAAATATTTCAAGCGGGAGCATCTATAATTAGATGCTCTTTTTTATTTCAAAATGGAGAAGTCATTTCGCTAAGAAAACCGTCTCGCAGGCCGAGCGGGCATGGTTCCTGAGCCGCGTCGAAGGAGAGCGAGGCCGAGAGCGAG
>DAICZV010000019.1 GCA_027310975.1 bacterium | reverse complement strand
GGTTCCTTTTCAACGTCGGCGCCCGGAGGATCTTTATCGCGTCCTTGTAAAGGAACCAGGCGTAGCCCTGGTGCTCGCGGGGAACGATGGTGATGAGCTGTTTCGTGGTCTCCGCGAGGTAATAGATGACGAGGCGCGGGACGCGCTCTTTTTCCTTGGTATAGAAGACAAAGCGGTCGGTCACCCGGAACCAGTCCCGGAAACGCAGGTCCTTGTCCTTTAACCCCGTCTCTTCCTCAACCTCCCGGAGGGCCGCCTTAAAGCTCTTCTCCCCTTCCGCGAGCTTGCCCTTGGGGAAGTTCCAATAATAGCCGCCGTGGTAAAGGAGGAGAAATTTGATGCCTTCGGGCGTCCGGCGATAGACGATTATCCCGGCCGAAACGGATACCTTTTCTTTCATCTTCCCTATTTTACACCCGCCTGAGCAAGGCGGCAAAAAACGGACTGGGAGAAGGCCTATTTCTTCAAAAACCTAAGCATTTTCTCAAGCGGCCAGGCGTTTATGATATCCGCCTTCCCCGCCCACCCTCTTCTCGCTTGGGCGATACCGTATTTTAAAAAGGCAAAGTGGCCCGGCGCGTGAGCGTCGGAGTCAATGGACATTTTTACCCCGGCTCGGACGCACTCGCGGATATGCTCGTCGCTTAGATCCGCCCGCTCCGGCAGAGCGTCTATCTCCAAGACCGTGCCCGTACGCTTAGCGGCCGCGATCACCGCCTTCATATCCACGTCATAGGCCGGCCGCCTGTCTATGAGGCGTCCCGTCGGGTGGAAGAGGATATCCACGTTCTTATTCTCCATCGCTTTGATTATCCTCTCCGTCTGCTCCTTTCGGGGCAGATTGAAAGCCGAGTGAACCGAAACGCCCACGACATCCAGTTTCGCGAGGGCGCGGTCGGGCAGATCCAACGAGCCGTCCTTTAATACGTCGCATTCGGTACCTTTTAGTATTTTGAATTTGGTTCTGCCAGCCGGCGGATTGTATTTTTTATTCAACTCGTCTATTTCTTTCCCTTGTGCCGCAAGGCGCTTTTCGTCCAGACCATGGGCCATGGCCAGGCGCTTGGTATGATCGGTGACGGCCATATAACCGAGGCCGGCCGCCCGGGCCGCCCGGGCCATCTCTTCAATGGGGGCATCGCCGTCCGTCCACTGGGACTGAGTCTGCAAATCGCCCTTAAGGTCGCCGTAACCGATAAGATGCGGCAATTGGCCCTTCAGCGCGAGCTCTATCTCTCCGCGATTCTCGCGAAGCTCCGGCGGAACGTATTCCATGCCGAAGGCCTGATACAACTCCTCTTCCGTCCGGCCGGCCAGCAATTTTTTGCCTTTCCAGAGGCCGTATTCGTTGAGCTTCCAGCCCCGTTTTTCGGCGATGGTGCGGAGGGCCACGTTATGCTCTTTGGAGCCGGTAAAATAGTTCAGGGCCGCACCGTAGGATGGCGCGGACACCACCCGCACGTCCACCTGGAGGCCGCTCCGGAGGCGAACCATGGACTTGGTCTCGCCCTGCGCGAGGACTCTCGCGACATCCGGCATCTTCGTGAAGGCATCCATCACCCGCGCCGGGTCGGCGGCCAGGACAAGGAAGTCCGCATCGCCGATGGTCTCCCTCATTCTCCGGGCCGAACCGGCCAGAATCGCCCGGGAAACGCCCTTCACGGATAGGAGGGTCTTTTCTATTTCCCCAAGCTCCGGAGATGCATGGGCCAGGACGAAACGCTTGCCGCTCCCCTTAGCGAAATTCAATCCCTTGGCGATATGTTCCTCGCTCTTTTCGCCGAAACCCTGAAGGCCGCTCACCTTGCGGGACTTTACGGCTTTTTCCAAATCCTTCAAATTCTTGATACCGAGCTTCTTGTATAAAAAGTAGATGCGCTTCGGCCCCAGGCCTTCCACGCGGGAAAGCTCGGCCAGGTTCACCGGCACGGCTTTTTTGAGCTTCTCGTAATATTTGAGCCGGCCGGTCTTAATAAGTTCCTCCAGTTTTAGGGCGATGGCCTCGCCCACGCCCGGCACTTTCATCAAGGCCTTGAGGCCGCCCGCCCGATAGATGCCCGCGATATCCTGGCTCAGGCCTTCAATGCCTTCGGCCGCGCGGCGGTAAGCCGCCGGCTTCCATGGAACGCTCTGCATCTCCAAGTAATCGGCAATATCAAAGAATACCTGCGCGATATCCTGGTTACCCAGCTTCATCTTTAAAGTTTATCGCCCTGCCTTTCCGGCGTCACCGTTTGGGGCGGGCTCCACTTCAACATATCCTTCCGGATGGAGAGGAAAAGAAGAGAGATGGCGAGAGAGATGATACTCGCGGCGATAAAGAGAACGCCGAAGCCGTATTGATCGGCCAAATATCCCCCGAGAGCCGCGGCCGCGGCCGTCGCGAGGCCGACCGAAAAGACGCTTTCCAAGCTCCACTCAAAACTGATGCGCCATTTGTCCACGTGGCGCGTGAAAATTCCGTACCAGCTCGGCACCGCCCAGGCCATGAAGAAACCGTAAAGGGCCTGGACGCCGTAAAGTTCCATAGGCGTCCGGACGAAAAAATAGAGCAAAGGAATGAAGGCCTCCAGAAAATAGCCCCAAAACATGGCCCAAAAGGCCATCCGTTCGCCGTTCCGACGGTCCAGGAACCGCGCGATGGGAAGCTGGAAGAGGGACTTTACTATCCAGTAGACCGCCGTGGCGAAACCGGCGACCTCCACCGAGCCGCCGCCGATTTGATTCGTGACGAAGACCGCGAAGATGGGCGCGAATGAGCCGAAGGCGGAGTTCGTGAAGAAGTCCACGACGACCATGGTCCGCACGACCTTGTTGAAACCGCTGAATTTCTTGAACATCAACTAAATATGAATTCACCGTCCTGGAATCCCAATTTAACCGCCCCGCCCCGCTTTAGCTCTTGCCGAAGGATCTTGTCGGCCAGCACGCTCATTATCTTTTCCTCTATCACTCCCCGCAACGGACGGGCGCCGAAGGCGGGGCTCCAGCCGAGCTTCACCAGTCCGCCGAGGGCGGCGTCGTCAAACGCAAGGTCAATGTTGTTGGAACCTTTCACTGTCCGCGCGAGGTCCTTCATCATGAGACCCGCCACGCTCGTGAGTTCCGCGGGGGTGAGCTCACGGAAAACGATAACGTCCGAAAAGCGGTTCAAAAGCTCCGGCTTGAAGAAGCTCGTGAGCTTCTGCTTTAAGGTATCGGCGATATCCGCCACTTTCTTGCCCGCCTCTATCTCGGACTTGATGTAATCGGAGTGGGCGTTGGATGTCGCGATTATTATGGAGTTAGTGAAATCAACGGTCCGACCCAAACTATCGGTGAGCCGCCCGTCGTCAAAGACCTGGAGGAATAGGTTCAGAATATCCGGGCTCGCCTTTTCAAACTCGTCCAAAAGGACCATCTGGTACGGTTTTTCGCGGACGGCGTCCGTAAGAACTCCGCTGCGGCTTCCGTCCGGCGCGCCGATAAAGCGCTCCAAACTCGCCTTTTCCTGGAACTCGGTCATGTCAAAACGGGTCATGGCCTCGCGGCTGCCGAACTGGACCTCCGAGAGGATCTTCGCGAGCTCGGTCTTTCCCACGCCCGTGGGACCGACAAAAAGGAAGCTTGCGATGGGGCCGCCGGCGCGCTTCAAGCCGCTCCGGTATTCGCGGAGAGACCGGGCCACGGCCGAAACGGCCGCCTCCTGGTTGATAAGCTTCTCATGGATGGTATCCTCCAGATTCAAAAGCGCTTTCGCTTCGGCGCGGCCGGCCTTTTGGATGGGCACGCGGCTTAATTTTTCGGTGAGGGCGGAAACGTCTTCCGCCGTCACTTCCTTCCGCCGCATGTCGGCCAGGGCGGAGAGCGTCTGTTTCAAAAGGTCCGAAGCGCTCCCGGGCAGAAGCTTTTCCGCAAAATACCGATGGGCCAGATCCACGGCGGATTTGACGGCGCCAAAGGTAATGAACGTGCGGTAGGATCTTTCCAAAAGCAGGCTTTCATAGATGACGACTCGGACCGCTTCGTCTTCGCCGACCTCGTTTACCCGGACGACCTCAAACTGGTCAAGAAAATCCGTGCGCGGCTCCACGAACTGCTTGAATTCGCGCGGATATGTTTCGGCGACGACCGGTATCGCGGCATCGGCAATGACCGGCAAGATCAGGTCTATCGCGTTCAATCCTTTGCCGTCGCTGTTCTTGAACCAATTTTGAACGTTCGGCAGGAAGAGGACGATATTGCCCGCGCCCACGATCTCGTTCGCGATCGCCTTGAGGCGCCCGGCCAAGATCTCCGGCGCCGCGCTCGCCATAAGACTCGCGACGTCCAGCGAGACGAGCCGCTTGTCAAAGAGCACACTCGGCACGTCGTCCTTTATCATCCGAAAGGCCAAATGCGCGATCATTGTGGACTTGCCGCTCCCGGGCTCGCCGACGAGGAGCGCGTTCGGTTTACCGGGCCGGGAGATTACCTGGAGGAGGTCGTTGAACTCTTTTTCGTGGCCGACCATAAGGCCGATTTTTTCTCCTCGCGCGAGGTCGGTTAGGTCAACGCCGAACTGGTCCAAAGTCGGCGTCGGGCGCGCCGTCCAGGCGCGATTCATCGTCCGATGGCGCAGGTACCGCGATTGGTACACGAAACCGCCGAGCGTGGCCGGCAATCGCCGAAGCCCCGCGAACTTTCGCCGGAAACGGCCGAAGATAACGGCCGCGGCGGCGCTTTCCGAATCCACTTCTGCGGCGTCAAAGAGCATTTTGAGTTGATTGTCGTCCATCGCGAAGAGCGCCCCGAACAAATTCCGCGGCTCAATGTACCGCTCGCCTGACTTAATGGCCGATTCGTAGGCCTTGGCGATGAACGCCCCCAAGGCCTTTTCGGCGTCCATGCCGTCCACGCTCTGTTTCAAGACGCTTTCCAATTTTCCCTTAAAGTCGGCCGGGTTCACGGAAAGGCGCTTCAGCACCTCGCGGATGTCGCGCCGGTCCATGAGCGCGAGCAGGAGCACAAGATTGAAGTCCTGACCGGTCACGGCGGCGCGGCGCTTGGCGTAAGCGAGCGTTCTTTCGGCGGCGGGCGTCAGCGCCAGGGCGATGTTCGCGCTGTTTTTTCTTTGGAGCTCAAAAAGCGACCGCTCTCCCCGCTTGGCGTGGAACGCCCGGTCCAGAAGGAAAAGGGCGAGGATCAGGCCGACGTAGAAAAGCCGGGTTTGCGGGGCCATGAGAAGAACCAGGGCGGCTGTGACAAGGACGATATAAAGGCAAATCGTTATGAGACGGGCCAAAAAATCCCCGGCTGGGCTTAAACTGAAACGCCTATCTTTGAAATATAGTTCCATGGTGCTTTATGCAAATACCCTGGCAACGAGGTAGACCGGTAAAGCCAGCCACGCCAGATAAACCAGAATGGCCGCGCCGCCGAGAACCAGATAGACCAATCCGGCGACCACAAGGCGCAGGAGCCGCAGGGGCAAACCGATCAAACGGCCGACCAGGGTGTAGTCTCCGTAGAGGGGCTCAAATAAGTGGCGAAGCGTTATCCGGAAGGCCAAAACCCGGTCCAAGCCGTGGAACCGGTCCAGAATGAAATTGAAATAGACGCGGGCGCTCCCCCAGTACCAATGCCGCAAAAAGTCGGCGATCCGGAAGAGAAATCGTTCGCCCAGGTAAAGAAAAACCATCGGATTCATTATAATCCGATTTCAAAAAGAGCGCTAAAAAGGTGTGCCCTCGGCAGGAATCGAACCTGCACCTTCTCCTTCGGAGGGAGACATTCTATCCATTGGACTACGAGGGCCTATCCCCATGAGTATGCCCAAGGCGAGCCAAAACATCAATTGGCCGCTCCATAAGTCCCAGTAAAAATGGTCCACTAAACCGAAGATGAGGGCGCCGCCGGCGAGAGCGAGCGCGAACCAAATCTCGCCATCCTTCGTTTTGAGCCAGCCCCGGAACCTCTCATAAAGGAGGGTCACTATAAAAGCGGCGAAGACCAAAAGCCCAAGGACGCCGGTCTCGGCCATCATCAAGAGATAAATGTTGTGTATGGGCTGCTCTTGAAACGCGTATTTCAATCCGAAGTCCCGGTACCAGCCGTTCCGCTCGGCCGTGAGTACCTGATTCTTCAACCCGACGCCTAAGGGGTACGTCTCCGGAAATTTTAAAAGACCGATCTCGTCATAGGCCACGCGGTCGGCGACCGACGGTTCGCCGGATGAAAATCCCGCCCGGGCGAAGATGAGCAAGCCCAAGCTCGGCACCGTAAACGCCAAGCCGGCAATAAGGATAAGGAGGAGCGCGACGGCCTTGGTCCGCACGCTCTCTTTGAAAAGGCCGTATGCCAAGAGCGCCGCAAGCGCGAGGCCCGCGACGATCCATCCGGAGCGGGAGAAGGTGAAGGTGAGGCCCGCAAGGATGACGAAAAATCCGGCGGCGAAACCGAGGCGCGGCCACGGTTTGTCCGCCCGGTAGATCAGGTAGATGGCGGCGATAAGGCCGAAGCCGAGAAAGGCCGCCAGGATGTTCGCGTGCGGCATGGTGCCGTAGCTCCGCAGATAAGTGAGCCCGCCAGCCGCCACGCGGGCGATGCCGGGAGTTGTGAGACCGATCACCGACTCGCCGAGAATTTTAAGCCCCAGGCTCGCCTGCTCCCGGAACTGGAGCAGGGCGACGATGCTTTGAAAAATAGCGGAGGCAAAAAGCGCGGCAAAGACGGCGGCGAGACCGACGGCTTTCTTGCGAATCAGGCCCGAGAGGCCCAACGCGAAGGCGATAACGAGAACCAGGCGCACCCAGCCATAAACCGCGAGGAGCGGCGTCGCCGACCAAAGAGCCGGCAAAATGGCGAGCCCCGCGAAAATGGCGAGAAGCTTGGAATATTTATCCCACTTGATCTCCCGCGCTCCCCAAAAGACGAGAAAAAAGAGCAAGAGCATGTCGGTACCGTAGATGAAAATACCGTGGTATTCGGACACGGTCGTCGTGGCGCTCCAAATGAACTTTTTGGTATCAAACGGAATGGAGAAAACTAAAAGCCAAAGCACTATCTCCCGAATGTGGCGGCGAACCCAGTTCGTCATACAAGGCTGATTATCTCAAATATCGCGGCGGCAAGGAAGATGGCATAAAGCACCCAGGAGAGCGGGCGCAAGCGGCTCCGGGGAACGAGCCGCCGCCAAATATAAACGACGAGGGCGCTGTCAAAGGCCAGGAAAAGGCCGCCCAGAAGGCCGATCACTGAAAGAAAATCGTTCAAGCCGATGGCATAAAAAGCCATGGGCGCCGCAATGACCGCGAGGGCGCCCCACGCTTTCGGCAGGCCCAGGTCCAGTTCCAGCATCTCTTTGGTATTCAGACCGATGACGATATACGACTTCCAGATGGCCAGAAGGCCGATAATGCCCAAGATAGCGAGAACACCGGCGGGCAACCCGCCAAGACCGCTCAAGGCATCGGGCGCCGGGTGGGGCGTAAGCCGCAAGACGGCCACAACGAAAAGAAAATAGACGGCGGCCGCGATAAAAGTTCCCCAAAATGCAACCTTAACCACCGAGAACGGCCGGCCGGCTTTTGCGGAATCGCGTTCCTTTTCCACGACCTGAGCCATGGCCGACCTCCCGGCGAGGGAAAAAAGCAGGGGCCCGAAAGGCAAAAGGAGCGCGGCGAGGCCGATGTCTTTCGGCCAAAGCGCGCCGCTTAGAGGCGCCGCTCCGAAACCAAATATGAAAAGGGTGAAGGCGAGAATGGCCGCGACCCCCAAAAACTCTGTCCAGCCCAAAACATCCAAACGAAGGAATATGAAAAGCGAACCGAGCGCCCAAAAAACGGCGAGGACCGCCGTGCCCGCGGCGCCGGAGCCGAAAACGAACGCGCCAAAGGATGGCGCGAGTATCAAATAGACCGTGAGGATGAGAAGGAACTCCGCGACGATAATGGCGCTGGAGAGCCGCCACGCCCGCGCGCCTATGCTCTCTTTCAAAAAATAGAGGAAGTTGTGGCCGGGCGGAGCCGTGAGGAGCGCCTCGCCGTAAAAACGGTGGATGAAAAAATAGACAAGGCCGAAGCAGACAAGATAAGCGGCGCCGAGGAAAAGCCCGACGTTACCGATAACGTAAGGCAGGGAAAAAATACCGGCACCTAAAATGGTGCCCGTTAGGATCATTATCGCTAAAAGATAGTTCTTGTTCATTCCTTTTATAACCACCACCAATGAGCGGCTTGTTCCCGACTCGAATAAAGTCCGGCGAGCCCATAAAAGTGGGTAAGACTTGGCCAAGCGGCCCGGAGCGCACACTTTTGTGGGCTTGCCGGACTTTGGCTAATCATGAAGGGGCTAAGCCGCTAAGTACACCTCGTCGCCTTCGCGCACCTTATCCTTCACTTTTATCCCGACCTCCTGGCCTTTTTTCGCCTCCTCTATCGCCTGGTGGTCGTATTGGATGGACCGCACCGTATCGGTGAAATCCGTGGTAGCACCCTTGAAATGGAGTTTCGTGCCGATCGCGACCGGAACGCTGAATTTGACTATCGCCACCTCAATACCGCCGTAGAAATGCGTCACAAAGCCGATGGGCTTTTCCGCCTTTTTCCCGTTATTGCTCTTGGATTTGAAGAAATTGAACATGGATCTTTGACGATGTTTTTCGCCCGACCTTTAAACTATCTTCCCTTTAACGCCGTTTTTGGTCTCTTCTTCCTTGATGAGCTTCTCCACCTTGTCCAGCAAGCGCGACGGCTCGTCGTCAAAAACAACGGTTCCAAGGCCCCGATGGGCGTTCTCCAGGATGCCGCGGATCATATCCGCCGTCCCGCCGGTCCCTTCCAGGACGCCGATGGGCTTATGATCCTCAAAGGCGATTGTAAATTCGTTGAGCGTTCCGGTGCGGCCGCAAATCGTAATAACGGCGTCGGCCGCGCGGGTGAGCAGAAGATTCCGGCCGGAATAATCAAAGCCGGTGTAAACGATGACGTCGTGGTAATCCAGTGGCAGATGGTACGTCTTCACGTGGGCCATCTTGGATGAGGCGGGAGAAAGGCCGATGACGATACCGCCTGCTTCCTTCGCGCCCTTCGCGGCAAAATACGGAACACCGATGGTCGCGCCCGTCACGAGAATGTGACCGCGCCGCGCGATTTCCGCACCGAGCTCCTCCGCTTTTTCCAAAGTCCCCTTGGTGCAATGGCCGGTCTCGGCCGCGCCGGAGACGCAAATTTTGTGGCGCAAATGATAAACGTGGTCGTGATTATGGCCGCTCAATAAATTACTCTGCTTTTTTCTGGTGGGCATACGCTGATTATATCACCGTTTCATCGCCCAAAGAAGGCACGGCGACGTCCAGCTTGAGTTCGCTTTTTATCTTCTCCGCCAAAGCCAGTTCACTTTCTTCGTCGCCTTGGCAAACAAAAAGCTTTTTGAGCGACGGACCGATCTCGCGCACCCATTTTACCAGGCCGGCCTGGTCGGCGTGAGCCGAATATCCGCTGATATTTAATATCTTGGCGCGTACCGTCACTTCTTCCCCGAATATCTTCACGCTCTTTTCGCCGGAAACCAATCTTTGCCCCAGCGAACCCTGGGCTTGGTAGCCGACGACGAGGAGCGTGCTCTTCGGGTCCGGCAGATAGCGCATCGCGTGGTGAAGGATGCGTCCGCCATTCATCATGCCGGCGCCGGCGATCACTACCTTCGGCCCCGGCGCGTCGTTTATCTCTTTGGACTGTTCTTTGGTCAAGGTCATATGCAGTCCGGGGAAATCAAATATGGCGTCCCCTTGCCGCATGAGTCCCACCGCTTCGCTGTTGAAGTAAGCGGTACTAGCGGCGTACTTCTGGTAGACGGCGGTGAGCTTGATGGCCAGGGGACTGTCAACGAAGACCGGCACCCTCGGTATTTCTCCGCTTTCAACCAGCGAGTTTAGTTCGTAAAGCAGGTCCTGTGTCCGCTCCATTGCGAAAGCGGGGACCATCAAGACCCCGCCGCTTTTGACCGTATCCCGGATAGCGCTGCGGAGCGCCGCCTTTCTTTCGTCCACGCCCTCGTGGAGGCGGTCACCATAGGCCGATTCTACCAAGGCATAATCGGCGCCCGGCACGTATTCCGTCGGGTGGATGTAAGGCGCCGGGGTGTTGCCGAGATCGCCCGAAAAGACCATCTTCGTACCGCCGCATTTCACGAGAATGGAGGCCGAACCCAAAATATGTCCGGCGTCGTAGAACTCCACCTCAAAGGGGCCGATCTTCACGCTCTCGTGATACCTCCTCTTTTGCCAGCGAGCCATGACGTTCAAGATGTCCGGCGTCTCATAAAGCGGCGGCTTGTGGCGCTTCGCGGCCTCTTCGCCCAGGAGATGTTCCGAATCTAAAAGTAAAAGTTCGGCAAAATCTTTCGTCGGCGGCGTGGAGTAGATGGTCCCTAAAAAACCGGCCTTCACGAGCGAAGGTAACCGGCCGATGTGGTCTACGTGAGCGTGCGAGACAAAAACCGCCTGGATGCTTTTTGGGTCATACTTGAAGGGCTCAAAGTTTAGGTCTTCGCAGTAGGTCGGGCCTTGGTTCAAGCCGCAGTCCACGAGTATCTTCGTGTCCCCTTCCTCCAAAAGATAATTGGAGCCGGTCACGGTCCGGGCCGCCCCGCAAAAAGTAATCTTCATAATGACATTATAGACCCGTTCTATTTTTCTTTCAGGGCCTCAAGCGCAAACCGCTTTTCGTCCCACTCTATCTTTTCCCCGCCCGCGACACGCAGATACGGCTCGCTCCCCTTGCCGGTTATGACTACGCTGTCGCCCGGCCGGGCGAGCGCGACAGCTTTTTTTATCGCTTCTTTTCGGTCTAATACTTCAAAAACGTTCTCCGGCTTCAGCCGCGGATTTTTCGCGTCCGCAAAACCTGAACGCAGCTCGCGGACGATCTCCCGGTCATCCTCGTCAAAGGGGTCCTCGCTCGTCAGGATTAATGCGTCACAATGCTCCGCGGCAATTGCGCCCATAGCCGGCCGCTTCCATTTATCCCGTCCGCCTCCGGCGGCCCCGAGGACGGCAATAAGCCGCCCCGGCTGGCCGAAAACCTCTTCCGGCCGCACGGCTTTGTATATTGCCGCGAGCGAATCCGGCGTGTGAGCATAGTCCACGACAACGGCAAAGGGCTTGTTTTGGACGAACTCAAAACGGCCCGGAACGCCCTTGAATTCGGAAAGCGCCTTATTAATGACCTCTTCCGATACGCCCAACTCTCTGGTCACTTTGTAGGCCAGGGCCATGTTTTCCTTGTAGAAATCGCTCTGGAGGACGGGGTTCCCCGCGCCGAAATCTGCGGCTTCGTCTTTAGAAAAAGGAATTATCTTTTTTCCGGCGAGAGCTTTGAGGAAAAAATCGTAATGATCGTTTTTCTCGTTCAAAAATATCGGCGCTTTCATCCCGGCCGCTTTCTTGAGAAAGGCGAGCTTGGCCGCCCGGTAATTTTCAAACGAACCGTGGGATTCAATATGCTCCGGGGCCAGATTCGTAATGGCGGCGCTCCGCCACCTAATGAACCGATGGCGCGATAGCGCCACGCCCTGGGAAGTAACCTCCAATATCGCGTACTCGCACTTCGCCTTAACGGCCTCTTGGAAGAAGTTTTGGACGAAGAAGCGACCGGGCATTGTGTTGCCGAAAAGATTCTTTTGGCTTCGCTCACCGATCTTCGTCCTCAGCGATGAAAGAATGGCCGTCCTTTTGCCGGCGGCTTCCAATATGGCATTTATAAGCTCCACGGTCGTCGTTTTACCCTTCGTTCCGGTGACGCCGATCACCTTTATCTTCCGGCTCGGGAAGCGATAGATGACAGCCCCGAGAAGAGCTAGGGAAAAATGATAGGCGCGCGGGGCCCAAGAGAGCTTGTAGAGCAGCTTAAGAATCGGGTTCTTTTTAAACCCCTCAAGAGTTCTATTGGTATTGGACCAAGAGTCAGCCATTATTTCCTTCTGCCCATCATCTTGAGGGCTTCGCGCAATTTTTCTTCCAGCGTCTTTTTTTCCGGACCGATCTCGCCTAAAATCTTCCGCACGTCAGACCGATTATATCCCAAACCGACCAAGGCCTCTTCCACTTCGGCATTCACGCCCATCGCCTGGGAAAGCGCGCTCGCCTTCGGCAGTTTGATGCGGTTCTGGAGCTCCAGCACGACGCGGCCGGCCGTTTTTTCGCCGATGCCCGGCGCCCGGGAGATGAGGTCCACCCGCTTTTCAATTATGGCGGCCATGATGTTCGGCACGGTATCCAAGTCCAAGATGGCGAGAGCGGTCTTTGGGCCGATGCCAGAAACGGCGTTCAAAAGCTCAAAGAGCTTCAAAGCCCCCTCGTCGCGGAACCCGAAAAGGTCCAGGGCGTCCTCGTGGACGTGGAGAAAGCAGTAGAGCGAGAGCGGCTCGCCGGGGAGCGGCAGTCCCGCGAGAGTCTGCTTGTTCGTAAAAACCTTGAAGCCGATGCCGCCAACCCCGAGGACCAGGAAATTATCTCCCAAACTCTTTAAGCTGCCTTCCAGCGTGTAGATCATAATGCGGTCTCATTATAGCCGCTCCGCGCTTGACCCGAAAGCCGGATTGCCGTTAATATGAGTGCACTATGCCAATAACGAAATCGGCCAAAAACGCCCTCCGCCAGAGCATCCGGCGCCGGGAGCATAACCTCAACGGGAAAAAGAACCTCACCGAGGCCTTGAAGGGCTATAAAAAACTCGTCGCCGCCGGCAAGAAGGACGAGGCCGCGAAATACCTGGCCCAGGTTTATAAGACCGCCGACAAGCTCGTGAAGACCGGCGTCATCCACAAGAACAGGGCGAACCGGCTCAAATCGCGTCTTTCCAAAAAACTGAAGTAAAGAAGAAACCCGCCTCATCGGCGGGTCTTGCGTAATGCGCCGCATATCCCGCTCGTCGAGCGCTCCGGGCCACTTGGCCAAGTCTCACTCTCCTCGCAGGACATGCGGCACATTACCCCAAAACAAAATCTAACAACGCCTCTTCATAGTCCAAGCCCCCGCTTTTGACGCTCACGTCGTAGTCGGCGAGGCGCACCGCGTCATTCCCCCGCGCCCCGAAGCCGAGCGAATTGAAAATGTAGGCCGCGGCCTCCTTTTGGATGAAAAGCTTCTCCAGGGCCTTGAGCTTTTCTGCCCTGGTCCGGCTCCACATTATCGCCCGCGCGCCCTCAAAGACCGCCGTCTTGGCGTTCCATTCAATGAGCGGCTGAAGCGACTTGAGGTCCATCGGCTGGGCGAGCTCCATTAAAGATATCTTCTCCAGTTCGTTTACGGCGTTCCAGCTCGCGTCTTTGGCGCTGGAAACAAAACCCAAAAAGAACTGCAGCGCTTCCGGAGCGAATTTTAATTCGCGCGCCGCCGCTTCATCCAAAACGAAAGCTTTCAATTCCGCGCCGCCGAGCTCTTCAAAGGCGAGTGAGCGCACCGGCTTCTTGAGAAGAAAATCAAAGGCCTTCACGGACTTGCCGCCATCCGAAATGAAAATGAAGGTCTTCGGTTCCTCGGCATATTTTTTGAGAACCTCGGCCCATTTTTTGCCATCGGCGTCCGTGGCGCTCTCGCGCGCGATCAAGACCTTGCTCGGCGTGAACATGGAGGGCTGGTTCAAGAAGTCCCGCGCTTTTTCCCAAGCGTCATCCGCCTCCTCAAAATCCAGGTCTAAGAGGTCGGACGTCGGGTACTTCTTAAAGTAGTCGGCTAAAAGCTCCCGCAGCTTCCGCTTGCGGCGATACGAATCGGGACCGTATAAGTAGAAAAT
>DAICZV010000018.1 GCA_027310975.1 bacterium | reverse complement strand
CCTCGCGCCGGACCGCAAAAAACTTTTCCGGTCCACGCTCATCGGCGGCGGGGTTTTCATATTGGCCGCCCTGGGATTTATTGACATCGTGGCGCCGGGGAGCGGCGGTTGGATCGGCAGCGGCGTCGGCACGCTCAAAATTCCATTCGGCGTCCCCGTCGCGCTCATCGTGACCATCACGGCGATGATCGTCTCTTTTCTCGTCATCGTTAACAAGCCGCTGAAACTCACCCGGACGCAGACGGAGGAAGAGGAGCTGCCGGAGATAAACCTGCCCCAGGAACCGGAGCCGGCGGAAGCGGAAGAGAAAGAAGAGACGCCGAAAGAGGAGAAAAAGAAGAAAGAGAAAGAGGCGGAGATACTCGCCGACATGCCCGTGCCGAAATTGAACGCCACGCCGAAGCACATCAAAAACTACGTTCCGCCGCCCCTTACCCTCCTTTCCTCCACGACCGACAAGCCTACGATCGGCGACCTGCGGGCGAACGCGAACGTCATTAAGCGGACCTTGGACAGCTTCGGCATACCCGTGGAGATGGGGGAGATAAACGTTGGCCCCACCGTTACCCGCTACACCTTGAAGCCCGCCGAAGGGGTGAAGCTTTCGCGCATCACGGCCCTCCATCAGGACTTGGCCCTCGCCCTCGCCGCCCACCCGATCAGGATAGAAGCGCCGATACCCGGCAAATCCCTCGTCGGCATTGAGGTGCCGAACAAGGCCGCGGCCGTCGTTCGGCTCGGCAGCCTGCTCCTTTACCCCGACTTCCAGAAGGCCGGCGATCTGGCCTTCCCCATCGGCCGGAACGTTTCAGGCGAGCCGATATTCAAGGACATTGCGAAGATGCCCCATCTTCTCGTCGCCGGAGCCACGGGGAGCGGCAAGTCCATCATGATCCACTCGCTCATTATTTCGCTCCTTTATAAGAACTCGCCGGACATGCTCCGCCTCCTTCTTATAGACCCGAAGCGCGTGGAACTTTCAATCTACGGCGGCATTCCGCACCTCCTCGCTCCCGTCATCACCGAGAACAAAAAATCCATCGGCGTCCTGCGTTGGGCCATCCAGGAAATGGACCGCCGGTACAAGCTCCTTTTAGAGGCGGGTTCGCGAGACATCAAGAGCTATAACTCAAGCGGCCGGTCGCTGCCTTACATCGTCATCGTCATAGACGAGCTCGCCGATTTAATGACCTCCTTCGGCCACGAAGTGGAAAGCTCCATCATCCGCCTGGCCCAGATGGCCCGTGCGACGGGCATCCACCTCGTTGTCTCCACCCAGCGCCCGTCCGTTGAAGTTATTACCGGGCTCATCAAGGCGAACATCACGACGCGCATCGCCCTCCAGGTCGCTTCGCAGATAGATTCCCGGACCATTTTAGACACCTCCGGGGCCGAAAAACTTTTAGGCCACGGCGACGCGCTCTTCATCGCGGCTGACACTTCCAAACCGCTCCGCGTCCAAGGCGCCTTCCTGACCGAGGACGAGATCAAAAAGGTGGCGAGTTTTATCCGCGACAACAACGAGCCCGTGGAAGGCGATGAGGTGGCCATTGATAACAGCAACGACGGTTCGGTCTCCATCAATCTGGATGCCCTGGACGGCAGCGGCGATGACGACGAACTTTTAAGCGAAGCGGTAGAGACCGTCCGCGCGGCGAAGAAGGCCTCGGCCTCGCTGCTGCAGCGCCGGCTCAAAGTGGGCTACGCCCGCGCCGCCCGGCTGCTGGACATAATGGAAGAACGCGGCGTCATCGGGCCGGGCGAGGGAGCCAAGCCGCGGGAAGTTTACGAAGAAAACGAATAGTGGGGTATAATTGGGACAATGGAACCTCAGGAGCCCCAGCCGAACTTGGCCAACCTCATTATTGAAGCCCTTAAAGCAAAGGGGGTGAACCTGGTGCGCCTCTCCGAGGCGACCGGCGTTCCGGAGGGCGTCCTCGCTACTCTCCTTGAAGAGAAGTACGACAAGCTCCCGCCGGCCCCTTATGTCCGCGGCTATCTTTTGAAGATCGCCGAAGCGCTGAATTTGGACGGCCAGAAGCTCTGGGCGGAATATCTGAAAGACCGGAGCGATATCAAGCGGCCGGGCTCCACCGACATTCTGCCGCCCAACCGTTTCAAGACAAGCCGGGTGAAAAAGACGACGATCGCGATCATCGCGGGAGTCGTCATTATTTTCGGCTACATCATTCTGCGCCTGCCTGGGTTCCTCGGCACGCCGTCCTTCGGACTGGCGCCGCTCCCCGCGACCGTGACGTCGCCAAACCTGACGATCCAGGGTAAAATGAACCCAGCCGATCAATTGATACTGAACGGCGAAGAGATATATCCGGACAAATCCGGAAATTTCCAAAAAGAGATCGTTCTCCAGCCCGGCTTCAACACGCTCACGTTTGACGTAAAGAAGCTGATGGGCCAGGCCTACGTCGTGACGAAGCAGGTATTCTATAACGCCCCGACGAGCACGAACTCAAGCATCAATAACGGAAACACAACGTCGACAAAACCATAATTAAACCGAACAAAAACATGGCGGCAAAGAAAAAAGAAGTGAAGAGCGGGGGAGAAAGCATTGATTCGCTCATTGAGTTGCTTCAGTCGCGCTTCGGCGAAGGAGCGGTGATGCGCTTGGGCGACGCGCACCACGCGAAAGTGGAGACCATCCCTTCCGGCTCGTTTTCGCTTGACCTCGCGCTCGGCACGGGCGGGCTGCCCAAGGGCCGGGTTATTGAGATATTCGGCCCCGAAAGTTCCGGCAAGACGACACTCGCCCTCCACGCCGTGGCGGAAGCCCAGAAACGCGGAGGCAAGGCGGCCTTTATTGACGCCGAACATGCCTTGGACCCGGAATACGCCGCCCGCATCGGGGTGAAGGTCAAAGAGCTTATCATTTCCCAGCCGGATAACGGCGAGGAGGCGCTGAATATATTGGAAAGCCTGGTGCGTTCCAATTCCATCGCCATCGTCGTCGTGGATTCCGTCGCGGCCCTCACGCCCAAGGCGGAAATAGAAGGGGAGATGGGCCAGTCGCACATGGGCCTCCAGGCGCGCCTTATGTCCCAGGCCCTCCGCAAACTCACGGCCATCGCCGACAAGAGCGGAACTATTATCATTTTCATCAACCAGACAAGAATGAAGATAGGCATTATGTTCGGAAATCCGGAAACGACGCCCGGCGGCATGGCTTTGAAGTTCTATGCCAGCGTCCGCATTGATATCCGCCGCATCGCCCAGATAAAGAAAGGGGACGAGTCCATCGGCAACCGCGTGAAGGCCAAGATCGTTAAGAACAAGGTGGCTTCGCCATTCAAGATCGCCGAGTTTGATATTATGTTCGGCGAGGGCATTTCATACGAAGCGGACGTGATGAATACCGCCATTAAATACGAGATCGTTAAAAAGAACGGCGCGACCTTCTACTTCGGCGAAGAGAAACTCGGCGTCGGCTTTGACAACGTCCGATTGAAACTCAAAGAAGACAAAAAAATATTGGAGGCCATCAAAAAGGCCACCATTGAGGCCTCGGAAAAGAAGACCGTTATCTCCAGCCCGAGCGCTAGCCCTGCAGCCGAAGAAGAGTAGAAAAGTTCTCAAAAAGTTTCGCGACGAGAATCGGCCCGGTACCGCCGGGAGTCGGCGTGTAAGAAATTTCTTTGGCCTCTACCGCATCAAAATCGCCGGAGGGTTTGCCGTCTTTGAGGCCGTAGCCGAAGTCTATGACGAGCGCGTTCTCTTGAAGCATCTTCGGATTCACGAGGCCAGGGACGCCCGCGCCGCAGACGACAACGTCGGCATTTTTCAAAACGCTAAAGTCGCTCCCTTTATCCAGCAGATAGATCTCCCGGCATTTACCCTTCAGCCAGGTGGAAACCGGCTGGCCCACGAGAGCTCCCAATCCGATAACGGCACAAACGGCATTTTGTATCTGGTGTTTAGTATTTTGCATAACGGCCTCCACGACGCCGACGGCCGGAGGCAAAACCGGATTGCGGCCGGCATAGAAGGCGCCCAGGGCGCGTTCGCCCAAAACATCCACATCCTTCTCGCGCGGAATGGCGTTTAGAACATACTGGGGATTGATTGAAGCGGGGAGCGGCAGTTGAACGATAACCCCGCCGCAATTTTTGTGCTCGGCGATCTTCAAAACCTCTTTGCGCAATTCGTCCTGCGAGAACGTCTCCGGTAATTTGTACAAACGGAAATCAACGCCCAACTCTTTGGCCGTTTCTTCTTTGCGCTTAAGAAAGCTTACCGAGGCCGGATTTTCGCCGACCAAAAAAGCGGCGAAGAACCTCTGCGGCTTCGGCTGCTTTTTGAGTTCGGCGATGATTCCCGCCGCTATTTGCTTGCCGTCTATAATCATTTACTTAATACCCGATCTATCATCTCCGCCAATCTCTTCATATCCTTTTCCTTCATGCCCCTGGTCGTCATGGCCGCCGTGCCCAGGCGGATGCCCGAGGGGTCGGATGGTTTGCGCGTGTCGTAGGGGAGCATATTTTTATTAACGATAATGCCGGCCTTCTCCAAGCGCTCGCCCGCTTCTTTTCCGCCGATACCCCTTTCCCAAGTATCTATGAGAAAAAGATGGGTGTCCGTACCGCCGGAAACTATGCGCCATCCTAAACGAGCAAGCTCGTCGGACAAGGCCCGGGCGTTTTTCACGACCTGCCGCGCGTATTTTTTAAACGCTGGCGTGCCCGCTTCTTTGAGCGCCACGGCCACGGTAGCGATTGTATTGGCGTGCGGCCCGCCCTGAAGGCCGGGAAAGACCGTTTTGTCTATCGCTTGAGAAAATTCTTTTCTAGAAAAAATTATGGCGGCGCGGGGACCGCGCAATGTTTTGTGCGTCGTCGTCATCACGACATCGGCATAGGGGAAGGGTGAAGGATAAACGCCGCCCGCCACAAGCCCGGCGAAGTGGGACATATCAACCATGAGAATTGCCCTTTGACGCGGCTCAGGGTGAACGGTGTCCGCAATATTGCGGAACCGTTCAAAATCTACGACCCGCGAATAAGCGCTCCCGCCGGCGATGATGAGCCGCGGTTTTTCTTTTTTCGCCAGATTCAAAACCTGGGAGTAATCTATCCGTTCGGTATTTTTGTCCACGCCATACGGCACCTGCCTCCAGAGCTTGCCCGTAATACTCGCCTTGTATCCGTGCGTGAGGTGGCCGCCCATATTAAGGTCCATACCCATAATCTTTCCGCCCACCGGCACGAGGGCGTGGAGGATGGCCAGGTTGGCGGGCGAGCCGGAATAGGCCTGGACGTTCACCGCCCACTTTTTCGGGTCCAAATGATACAGGTTTAAAGCGCGTTTTTGGGTCAGCTCTTCAAGTTTGTCCACGACCGCATTGCCGCCGTAGTACCGCGCACCGGGATATCCTTCCGCGTATTTGTTGGTAAAAACGGAGCCGAGCGCTTCCAAAACATCGCCGGAAACGACGTTCTCCGAGGCGATTAAATTGACCGATTTTTGCTGTCTTTTCGCCTCGGCGTCTATCAATTTTTTTATCTCCTTGTCGCGCATTAGATAAATGTAGGGCGAAAATAGATAAATTACCAGATAACGCGGTTATTGACTTGCGATATCAAATAATTTAATGGGTGGTATGTTTAAACATACCACCCATTAATTAACGACTTGCGATATCGTTAGATTGTTACTGACTCTGGTTCAGGAGGTTATTGATGTCGTTCAGCGAATTTTGTTCGGTTTGAAGACCGGAGAGGCTGGACGGCAGACTGGCCGACTTGGTGGATGTCTGCGTTGAGGTCGCCGTTTGGACGTCGGTGCCGCTCAAGGCGTTCTGGTTCAAATTGGCCGTGCCGGATATGTCGCCGGAAATATTTCCGGAGATGTTACCGGAAACGTCTCCCGACACGACGTCGGCGTTTCCCGCCGGCACTTGGGGAAAAAGCATCGGTATGTAAGCGGCCATGAGGCCCACCGCCATCAAAATGGCGAAGCCGGCGACGAAATATCTGTTTTTACCTAGATTGAACATGTTTAAAATAATTGGTTTTGCGGCGGCTCTTCTTCCGTATAAGGTAGCATGAGCTTGGTCATTTGGGAAGTATATCGCTCCGGTATCCAAAGGTAACCCTGCTTTTTGATGAGCTCATAAAGATCTTTCGTTATCTTCACGTCGTTCAGGCAATAGCTCTTGAGCTTGTCCATTTCGCCCTGGCGGTAGAGTTCTATCGCCTCCAAGCCGTGGCCAGTCTTACCGACGCCCAGGTTCGCTTCGGCGAGAATGCCCAAACCGATGCGCCGGCCGAGCCGGCTTTCCACCTCCTCCAGAATGTCAAAATGTTTTATGGCGTTGATATTCCACGGGAAATATTTGGCGAGGACCGGAATGTCAAAACGGACGCCGGCGAAGGTGACGATGAGATGCGATTTTTGCATCAGTTCGCCCAAGGCCTGGAGCTCGTGTTCGTCAAACGAGATGTACCTGTCCTCTTTATACGAGTAGACCCCGACGACGGAGACGTCCAGGTTCTTCAACCCGTCGCGGCCGCCCACGTCCTCAAACGAGTTCTTGGTTTCAATGTCTATGACTAGTTTATCCATAGGTGGGGAATATTGTAGCACAAAAAGTCAAAAATAAACCGACGATAAAATTGGGAAGTCGGACTTCCTGACGGAAGTACGACTTCCTAAACGTAGCGGTCGGCGACGTTGGAGGCGGCGTAGCTTTCGGGCTTCGTTTTCGGTTCAAAGTTAGAAGCGCGGACCATGCCGACGACCTCCTGGATGAGCGTTTTGGTCGGGCCGTTCTCGCCCGCGTCAATGTGGATCTCAAAGCTCCATTTCATGGAACCCTCCGGGTCCTGCTTCGCCGTTTCGGTCTTCAAGGCCGCAAAAAATATTTTGGCGGTATCCAGCGAGAGCATAACCTCCTGCACGATGCGGTCGTGCAAGTTATAGAACTTGCCGAGCTTGCCGCGCCGCCAAAAATAGCGGCCGCCGTTCCCGACGCGGTGGACGACGATCGCCGTCACGAAGTCGGCGGATTTATCCTCCAAAAGTTCCGAGTCGCTGCCGATGATTATTTTGTACTCCGCCCCCGGTTTCACGCGCATAAAAGAGAGGATCTCCGCGACGATCTCCATAATGTCTATCTTCAAGCCGTATGAGGTGTTGAACACTTCGGGCATATAAAAAACCTACGCCCGGCGCGGGGCGGTGTCAAATAAAGGGTGGGCGATGAGGGGATCGAACCCCCGACCTTCTCGGTGTAAACGAGACGCTCTACCACTAAGCTAATCGCCCTTTATGATGTGGGCCAGGAAGGACTCGAACCTTCGATCCTCGAGGTATAAGCTCGATGCTTTAGCCGCTGAGCTACTGGCCCGTCGCTCCATCAAAGTTTCCGACAAAAACACCTTAACGTCAAATGCGGCGGTACTTTTTCTCGCGCGCAGAAGGCCTCCGTGCGTTAAAATCATCCTCGCTTAGTTGCTACTCGCCACCCTACTCCCATTCGGTCGGGAGCCTGGCTCGTTTAACGCAAGCCGCTCGGTGATTTTTAAACGCACTCCGACCATGCTTGCTCGAAAAATTCCCGCCGCCTTAAGAACTAGGCAGTGATCGCGGTCGGCTTCAGATTGAAGTTTTTGAGGAGCGCGTAGAACTCGTCCTTCTCCAAGGTCTCCTTTTCAATGAGGGCCTTCGCTATTTTATCCAAAGCGCCGCGCTGGGAAGAGATGGCCTTCTTCGCGAAGTCAAAGGTCCGCTTGATAAGCTTGTTTATTTCCGCGTCTATTTCCGTGCCGACGGTCTCCGAATAATCCTTCTCCGCCGTGAGCTCGCGGCCGAGGAAGACCATTTCCTGCGTCGCGCCGAAGGTGCGCGTGCCGAGCTTCTCGCTCATGCCGTACCGCGTAACCATCTGCCGCGCCAAATCGGTCGCTTCCTTAATGTCGCTTGAAGAGCCGGTGGAAACATCCTTGAAGACCAGCGACTCGGCGGCGTAGCCGCCGAAAGAAACGGCGAGGTCCGCCAAAAATTCCGCCCGGGTCTTCAAATGCCGGTCTTCCATGGGGAGCTTCAGCGTGTATCCGCCCGCCATGCCGCGGCTGATGATGGAAACCTTGTGGACCGGATCGGCATCCTTTAATGAGGCGGCGACCAGGGCGTGGCCGGCCTCATGATAAGCGGTGATCTCCTTTTCTTTGGTCGTGATGACGCGGCTCTTCCGCGCCGGCCCCAGCATCACCTTTTCAATGGAATCCAAAATGTCCTCCTGCGTCACGGTCTTGCGGTTGTTGCGCGCCGCGAAGATGGCCGCTTCGTTTATGAGGTTCGCAAGGTCGGCGCCGGAAAATCCGGGCGTCCGAATGGCAACTGTTTTGAGGTCAACGTTCTTGTCCAGCGGCTTGCCCTTGGAGTGGATCTTCATTATCTCTTCGCGGTCCTTCATGTCCGGAATGTCCAATATCACGCGGCGGTCAAAGCGTCCGGGACGGAGGAGGGCTGGGTCCAGGATGTCGGGGCGGTTCGTCGCGGCCATTACGATAACGTTCGTGTCCCGGTCAAACCCGTCCATTTCAACGAGAATCTGGTTCAGCGTCTGTTCGCGCTCGTCGTGGCCGCCGCCCAAACCCGCGCCGCGCTCGCGGCCGACGGCGTCTATCTCGTCAATAAAAATGATGGAAGGCGAGGCCTTTTTGGCCGTGGCGAAGAGGTCGCGGACGCGCGAGGCGCCGACGCCCACGAACATTTCCACAAACTCCGAAGCGGAAAGATGGAAGAAGGGGACGCCGGACTCCCCCGCGACCGCGCGGGCGAGGAGCGTCTTGCCGGTGCCCGGCGGGCCCATGAGGAGCACGCCGCGGGGAATGCGCGCGCCGATATCCAGGAACTTCTTGGAGTGGCGGAGGAAATCCACCACCTCTTCCAACTCCTCTTTGGCTTCCTTAAGGCCGGCCACGTCTTTGAACGTCGCCTGGTCGCGATTGGCCGAAAAGAGCCGGATGTTTATCTTCCCGAAGCTCATCGCCTGGTTCGCGCCCGTCCGCGCCTGGCGGAAGATCCACCAAAAGAGCGCGATCATCACGATGATGGTGATGACGGAGGGGAGCAGCAGACCCATCCAATAGTTGAAACCGCTTTGGCTTTGGACGCTCACGTCCACTTTGGCCAAGGCCTCGGGCGTCACGCCGTAGTTCTTCATGGTGTCGGTGAGGCTCGCGTCCGATTCTTTATGCGAGGTCGCCTGCGTGCCGTCCGCGAGCGTGAGCGTCAGGTCGTTGCCATTCACCGTGATGTTCTTAACCGTGCCGGCGCTCACGTCGGAGGCCACCTGGGAGATATCTATGGTTTTCGGCGTCGGACCACCGATGTTAACGAAAAGCGAGAAGATGAAGGCGATGACGACGAGGAGCGCGAAAGCGCCCAAAAGATTTTTGCCGAGGTTTTTCATTGCGTGTTAATTATATACGAAAAACGGCGGACGCAAAATCGTCCGCCGTTCCGAGTTAATCCAAGCTTATTTCTGGAATTTCAAAATTATCCGGTGGTCCTCCGGCTTCACGCTCAAGACGGTGAAGGAGTAGGCATCGCCCGCGACGAGCGCCTTTTTCATCTCGGCCACGCCGCCGAAATCGGTCACCGGGAGCTGACCCTGCAATCCGTGCTCTAAATTCACAAGCGCGCCGAAAGGCGTGAAGGAATAAACGGAACCTTTCACGACCTCGCCTTCTTTATAATTCTCGGCGGCCGTGAGCCACGGGTCTGCTTTGAGGGCCTTCAAGGAAAGGGAAATGCGGCCGTCCTTAATATCCACGATCTTGGCCTTCACCACGTCGTCCAGTTTCATCACTTCCTTCGGGTGCTCCAGGACGCGGTGGTCTATCTCCGAAACGTGGATGAATCCTTCCACGGCCGGGTTGTCGGTAAAGCGGATGAAAGCGCCGAAATCGGCGACGCCCGAGACCACGCCCTCTACCTCCTGGCCAACGCTGTAGTTCTTGGCAAGTTCCTTGGCGCTTATTTCCTGGGCGGCCCGTTCGGAAACAATGAGCTTGCCCGTGCGGGGATTCACGTCGATTATCTTCACCTCCAGCTCAACGCCAACAAGCGTTTGGAGGACCTGGGCGAACCGGCCGGGTTCCGCCGATTCCGAATGAGGATAATGTTCGGCCGAAAGCTGGGAAACCGGCAAAAAGGCGTGTAAACCTTCAATGTCCACCATGAGGCCACCCTTATTGAAGCCGGTCGGCTTGATCTTTATGGCCTCGTCCTTCTCTTTCGTCTCGGCGACGGCGGCCCAAGCGCGCTGCTTGTCCGCTTCGGAGAGGGAAAGTTCCACCAATCCGTCGTCGTTATCCGCCTCCACCACTTTGGCGTGGACGGGGCTCCCCACTTCCAGGTCGCGCGCGATATCGCGGGCGTTTTGGAGCTCGCCGCGATAAACGACGCCCGTGCCGTGGCGGCCGAGGTCAATGACGATGGCTTTGGGGCTCTTTTCCAGAACGACGCCTTCCACGAGGTCGCCCTGCCGGAGGGTCGGCAAAAGGGCCGGATTGCTTTTCCAAATCGGCACCTGTTCCACGGATTGATTGTCCTTCGCGATATTCACGCCGTTAAATGTAACATGAGGGCTTGGAATAAATCAACTAGGCGCCAATGCAAACCTCAAGGGTCAAGATTCAAAGCTGAAACTCAAAACCTAAAACGGCTATCCGACTTTGAACTTCAATTTTGATATTTGCATTTTCAATTTTGCATCCGCGCACGTCCATTGTTCATGCCTTTTCAGGTCGGTTGAAACAACCGGCAAATTTTGGTAAAATTACATCAATAATGGTCATCAACTTCCTCGGGAACGACTATTTTAAGATATCGTCCGGCTCAACGACCGTCCTTATTGACCCGGAAAACCAGCGTTCCGTCCGCGGCGCGTCTTTGATAGTGAACACCGTCATGCCCGCGCCGGTCGCGGAATCCGGCGAAGGTCCGGCCGTCATTTCGCACCAGGGCGAATACGAGGTCCAGGGCATTCACGTCACGGGCTGGAGCGCCGGCAGCGACAAGGGTGTTGAGCGGACCATCTACCGGATAGAGATGGAGGATGTGGTCTTCGCCATCCTCGGGCAGATCGGCAAGGAGCCGGAACCGAAGGTCCAGGAGTTCCTGACCGACTGCGACGTTTTGATAATCCCCGCGGGCGGCAAACCCTTTATGGAAGCCGGCGCGACCGCGAAGCTCATTCGTCAGCTGGAGCCGAGCGTCGTCCTCGCCGCTTTCCCCGAAAACTTGAAGAATTTGATAAAAGAAATGGGCCAGGATAAATGCCCGCCGGAGGAAAAGCTGGTCTTTAAGAAGAAGGACCTGACGCCCAAGGCGATGGCGATAAAGTGCCTGACAGTTTGAATATGAACGCCAAAGAAACGGCCATAAAAACCCGAGATCTTATCAGGCGCCTGCAACGCTCCGACGATAAGACGAAGAAACGGTACGTTTACGGCGCTTCCGCCGCCTTGATGATCGTCGTCATCGGCATCTGGCTCTTTTACCTGAACGCGACTCTGCCTCAGGCCGCTCCGGCGGCTGTGACTTCCACCGCGCCGGTCGCGGCGGCGGAGAGCGGAGCGGCCGGGACATCGCCGTCCATCTGGTCAACCTTCGGCCGCGGGTTTAACCTCGTATGGGAAGATCTGGGCGGAGCCGTGGGCAACATCGGGAACACGGTGAGCGGGGCTTGGCAGGAGTTCCAAAAACAGATACAAAGAACGAATACCATGCAGCTGAACGCGACCACAACGGGTAATTAGTAAATGGCGATTGGCAATCAGAAACTATGGCGGAAGAAAACATAAAAAAAGAAAATATCAGGGACCGCGAGATAACGGCGGAGCTTAAGGAGTCCTATTTGGACTACGCCATGTCCGTCATCGTTTCGCGCGCCCTGCCGGACGTCCGCGACGGCTTGAAGCCCGTCCAGCGCCGCATTCTCTGGGCGATGTGGGATTCGGGTTTCACCCATTCGGCCAAGTTCAAGAAGTCGGCGAACATTGTCGGCGAAGTGCTCGGCAAATACCATCCGCACGGTGACCTTTCGGTCTACGACGCCTTGGCCCGCATGGCTCAGGATTTTTCCCTGCGATATCCGCTCATAGACGGCCAGGGCAACTGGGGCAGCGTGGACGGCGACTCGCCGGCCGCCATGCGTTACACCGAGGCGCGGCTTTCCAAGATTGCCGAAGAGATGCTTTTGGATATTGAAAAAGAGACGGTGGGCTGGCAGCCGAACTACGACGCGACGCGCAACGAGCCCAGTTATCTGCCGGGCAAGCTCCCCAACCTGCTTCTGAACGGCGCCTCCGGCATCGCGGTCGGCATGACAACATCCATTCCGCCCCACAACTTGGGCGAGGTGGCCGACGCGACCGCCTATCTTATTGACCATCCCGACGCTTCCGTTAAGGAGCTGATGGAATTTTTGCCCGGACCGGATTTTCCGACGGGCGGAGTAATCTACGACAAAAAGGCGATGGAGGAGGCTTACGCGACCGGCAAGGGCTCCATCACCATGCGCGCCAAGGCCGAGATAGAAGAGCGGAAGAGCGGGGCCTTTCAGATAATCGTCACCGAGATCCCGTACCAGGTGAACAAGTCCGATCTCATCACGAAAATCGCCGAACTCGTGACCGACAAGAAGGTGGAGGGCATCCGCGATCTTCGGGACGAATCCGACCGCGAAGGCATGCGGATAGTGATAGAGCTCAAAACCGACGCCACTCCCCAGAAGATATTGAACCAGCTCTACCAGTACACCGAGCTCCAGAAGAACTTTTATATGAACATGCTGGCCCTCACGGACGGCATTCAGCCCCAGATCCTTTCGCTAAAAGAGGTGCTCGCGGCGTATCTGGAACACCGGAAGATAATCATCCGCCGGCGCACCGAATTTGACCTTAAGAAGGCCAAGGAGCGCGCGCATATTCTGGAAGGCCTGGTGAAAGCCCTGGACGTCATTGATAAGGTCATCGCGACCATCAAGAAGTCCAAAGACCGCGAGGACGCAAAACAGAATTTGATGAAGAGCTTCAAGTTCACCGCCCTTCAGACGGACGCGATACTGGAGATGCGCCTCCAAACTCTGGCCGCCTTGGAACGGGAAAAACTGGAGGAGGAACTCGCCGAAAAGCGCAAGCTCATCGCTGAACTGGAACTTATTTTGAAACAGCCGAAGAAGATATTGGGCATCATTAAGGACGACCTGGCTTTTTTGCAGAAGACCTTCCCGGAGGGCCGGCGGACCAAGATAATTTCGGGCGGCCTTAAGGAATTCAAGGAAGAGGACCTCATTGCCGCGGAGGAGGCGCTCATCATGCTCACCCAGGACGGCTACATTAAACGGATGCCGCCCGACACCTTCCGCGCCCAGAAGCGCGGCGGTAAGGGACTCATCGGCTTTGACCTCAAAGAAGAGGATCAGATCTACCAATTCCTTTCCGCGAACACCCACGACAACATCCTCTTCTTCACGAATCAGGGCAAGGTTTTCCAAACCAAGGTTTATGACATTCCGGTCGCGAGCCGCACGGCTAAAGGCCGGGCGATCTACAACTTCCTGGAAATGCCCGCCACGGAAAAGGTGAGCGCCATCGTGGCTTACGGCAACGAGCTCGTAAACGGAAAGAACTTCCTAGTGATGGTCACAAAGGACGGCATCATTAAGAAGACCGCTTTGAACGACTTCACGTCCGTCCGCCGAAATGGCATCATCGCCATCAAGCTCGGCAAAAACGATTCTTTGGGG
>DAICZV010000017.1 GCA_027310975.1 bacterium | reverse complement strand
GGAGCCGAGCGGGCATGGTTCCTGAGCCGCGTCGAAGGAGAGCGAGGCCGAGAGCGAGCGGCCAAACCACGCTGGGGTTTGGCATAGCGTGTTTTCGTGCGAAAAGCGGAACTGCTCTCTCGCCGAATGATATAATTTAAACAATGAGAGTCACGAAGATAATCCTCTGGGCGCTGGTCGGAGTCGTCATCGTCCTCACCGTCATACTATTCCTCCAAAAGATCGGCGTCGTCCGGGCCGCCGGGACGAACATTAGTCCCATCGCCACCAGCTCGGTTGCCTGGGACGACCCGAGCGGCTACTGGGATTTTTACAACACCCAGACCGTCACGGTCGCCGGCACCAAGGTTTCCGGCTACGCCAGCTCATCCATCGGCCCGATATCCCTGGACTGCGCGACAAGCCCGAACGGGAATATTTGCGGCACTTCCAATTACGGCATCTGCAACGGACCGGGCCCGCACGCCACGGACGGCACCTGCCCCAACGGAGACGCCGGCCAGAGCGGGACGGGCCTCACCGGCTTCGCCTGGAACGACGATATCGGCTGGATCAGCTTCAACTGCAACCAGACCTCCCAGGGCGGGACGAACGTCTGCGGCACCTATCCATACAGCGTGCAGATAGACGGCTCAACCGGCGATCTGAGCGGCTATGCCTGGAACGACAAGGACGGCTGGATCAGCTTCAACTGCGCGAACAACGGCAACTGCACCTATCCTTACAAGGTGAACACGGCTTGGCGCGCGACCAGCACCTACGGCTACCTTACCTCTTCCGTCTTTGACACCCAAAATCCCCAGGGCACCGCTTTGAAGAGCATTACCTGGGAAGGCACCTCCCCCGCGAATACCTGCGTGGACTTCCAGGTAGCCGGTTCCAATAGCTCTTCGGGTCCCTGGACATTCATGGGGCCGGCCTCCAGCACGTCCGATTACTACGGTGCGGCCTGTTCGTCGGCGCCCGTGGGCGGGGTTGGTTGCGCGCCGGCCGACACGCCCATCTGCGTGGACACCCGGGCCTTCAACGCCTACCGCTATTACCGTTACCAGGTCCGCCTGCGGAGCGACCTCCTGCAGACCCTGACGCCGAACGTGAATGACGTTATACTTAACTTCAGCCAGTAAGGACTTTCTCTGTAATTCCGAGCCGAAGGCGAAGGAATTCCAGAGAGAAAACCTTACCCGCCTAAATTTTGCTAAAATCAATACATGAACAACCGTGAAATACATTAAATCCGAGTCGGAGTTTAAGAGTGTGTTCAAAGGAAATTTTGGCGGGTGCTCGTTATTGTGGCTCAAATTTCTGCGCCACGGACGGGCTGGGAATTTTAGACAATAACGGCATGATAGAAAAAACTAAAATCAATAAACTTACCTGGTGGCACATTACGCGGCCGGCGGAACGCGACCTCGCCGAGGTGGCGAAGACCGTCCGCCCGCACCATCTTATTATGGAAGAGCTCACGACCGTTTCCGACCGGAGCAAGGTGGAGGCCTACGACGATTACGTTTACCTGGTCTACCACCTGCCGATCTGGAACGCCAAGGAGCGCACCTCACGCCGCGGCGAGATAGACATCGTGGCAACGAAGAACACCGTCGTTTCCGTCGCCTACGAAAACTTGGAGCCTTTGGAGCAATTCCGAAACGATTTGAAGGCCAAGCTTGCCGACAAGGTTCAAAACCCGCCGGAGCTCATCCACTACCTACTGCAGGAAGTGAACGTCTTTTCCCTCCGGGAACTCAGGCACGTTGAGGAAAAAGCGAACGCCGTCGGCCGGAAGCTCTTTAAGCGGGCTGACAGCGCCCTCTTGGAAGAGATCTCCTACATCAAGCGCGACCTCCTGGATTTCGGCATCATTGCCGCTTCGCAGAAGACCACGCTGGAGTCCCTCGCCGAGGTCGGCACAAAATTCTGGGGCGATGACGCGCGGATATACTTCGCCGACCTCTTGGGGAGCCTGCTGCGCGTCCACTATCTTTTGGAAAACCTCCGGGCGACCATCGTCTCCTACAGCGAGACTGTCTCGCAGATATTCCAGTTCAAGACATCGGAAATAATCCGGCGCTTCTCCATATTGGGATTTTTGACCTTTCCCCTGCTCCTCTACGCCACGATCGCCCTTCAGCCGACCGTCGCCCCGACCTTCATTCAGAATCCGTCCGAGTTCTGGGTCATCTTCGGCGCCATATTCGTCATCGTCACTCTCCTCGCCATGTTCTTCCGCAAAAAGGGGTGGTTCTAAAGCTAATATTTAGTATTTAGTATTTGGTATTTGGTCGAAGACGACGGGAAGTTCCACTTCCCGTTGTTTAGTGTAGAATTGATATATTCATGGAACTCTACAATACCCTCTCCGGAAAGAAGGAGAAATTGGAACGGCCGGCCGGGCGGCCTTTGAAGCTTTTCGTCTGCGGCCCGACGGTCTACGACTATTCCCACATCGGCCACGCCCGAACCTACGTTTTTTTTGACGCGCTC
Organism: bacterium; assembly: GCA_027310975.1. GTDB lineage: Bacteria > Patescibacteriota > Minisyncoccia > UBA6257 > GWB1-50-10 > JAMCRC01. The sequence goes on along the minus strand of DAICZV010000017.1, from coordinate 11,361 downwards.
GTCCGGTATCTCCGCGCGGCGGGCTGGGGCGTCGCCTATATCCAGAACATCACGGACGTGGATGACCGCATCATCGCCCGGGCAAAAGAGAACCAAGAGGGTCCGCTCGCTCTCGCCAAGCGCTTCGCTCAGGCCTATTTTGACGACATGAAGGCGCTCGGCATCGCGAGCGTCACCAAATACGCTCCGGCCACGCGCTTCATCCCGGAGATCGTGAAACAGGTGCAGCTCCTTCAAAAGAAGGGCTTCGCTTACGAGATCGCGGGCGACGGCATTTATTTTGACATCGCGAAGTTCCCGGCCTACGGCGCGCTCTCCCACCGCACGGCGCTCCAAGCGGAGGATTCCGTCTCGCGCATTGACGAGAGCGTCGCGAAAAGGAACAAGGGCGACTTTTGCCTTTGGAAGTTCCCCAAATCGCCCGTCACGGCGCCTTTCTACAAGCGCTTCCTCGTTACGGCGGACGGCGAGCCCGTCTGGAGAACCGCTCTCGGCTGGGGTCGGCCGGGCTGGCACATTGAAGACACCGCAATCAGCGTGAAATATTTCGGGCCGCAGTACGACCTGCACGGCGGCGCGATGGATCTGAAATTCCCCCACCACGAAGCGGAGATCGCCCAAGCCGAAGCGGCCTACGACCGGACCCCTTTCGTGAAGCTTTGGCTCCACACCGGCTTCCTCACCGTCCAGGGCGAAAAGATGTCCAAGTCCCTCGGAAACTTCATCACCATCCGGGATTTTTTGAAAAAACATTCGGCCGACGCCTTGCGCTATATCGCCCTCTCCGCCCACTACCGCACGCCTATAAATTATTCAGAAGAGATGGCCCAGACGGCGGAAGCGGCCGTCGGGGGCATGCGGGCCTTTTGCGCAAAATTAGCTTTCGTGGAAAAAACGGTTCCGGCCGGCCAAGCGTCCGGCGAGGTCGCGCGGCTCATCGCCGCAACGGCCCAGAACTTCTCCGAGGCCCTGGACGACGACTTTGCGACGCCCGCGGCCTTGGGCGCACTTTTTGCCTTGACCCGCGAGATCCAGCCAAAACTTTGGGTGCTTTCCGGCCAAGACGCCCGCGCCCTGCGCCTGGCCATCGGGGAAAAGTTCGGGCTCTTGGGCTTCGTGCTTCCAGCACCCCAGCAAATACCGCCTAAAATCGCCGCCCTGGCCCAAAAACGCGAGTTATCCAGAAGAAGCAAACAGTTTGAGCAATCCGACACCTTGAGAAAAGAGATAGGCGCGCTAGGATACTCAATAGAAGACACGCCCCTCGGACCCTTCGTCTCCAAAGAGTAATATGTCCCAGAACAATAATTTAAAAGACCCGGTCTTGAAAATTCCGCCCCAGGACCTGGAGGCCGAGCAGTCCGTCCTCGGCTCTTTAATGCTCGACAAAAACGCCGTCATCCAAGTGGCGGACTTTTTGGCGCCCAGCGATTTTTACGACGGCCGCAACCAGCGGATATACGAGACCATCCTGGAACTTTGGGGCCACGCCGAACCGATAGACCTCCTCACCGTCTCCCACCACCTGAAGGAAAAGAAAGAATTCCAGGGCACGGGCGGGATAGATTATCTGACCTCGCTCGTGGAAAGCGTGCCGACCTCGGCCCACGTCGCCCATTACGCCGGCATCGTAAAGGAAAAACGGGTGCGCCGCGATCTTTTGGGAGCATCCGCCGAAATTACCGAACGCGTCTTTGAAGAAAAAGATTTTGAGCGCCTCATTGAGAACGTGGAGCAGAAGGTCTTCAACATTTCCCAGCGCTCCCGGCCGCAGAAGTTCGCGGCTTTGAAGGACGAACTGCCGGCCGCCTACGAGCGCATTGAAAAGCTCCATCACGGCGAGAAAGGCGGCTTGCGCGGCGTGCCGACCTACTTCACCGACCTGGACAACATGCTCTCCGGACTCCAGCCCTCCGACCTCATCATCCTCGGCGCCCGGCCCTCCCTCGGCAAGACCTCGCTCGCTTTGGACATCGCCCGCCAGACCTCGGTCCAGGGCGGCCGGGCCGTCGCGGTATTTTCCATTGAGATGTCCCGGGAGCAGATCATTGACCGCCTCATTTCCGGCCAGGCCCAGATACCTCTTTGGCGCCTGAGGACCGGCCGGTTGAACGACGAGACCGATTTTGCCATGATCCAGCAGGCCTTGGACGAACTTTCCAAAGCCAAGATATTTATTGATGACACGCCATCCCCCACCCTCCTCCAGATGCGCTCCATGGCCCGCCGGCTCCAGATGGAACACGGCATTGACCTCGTCATCGTTGACTACCTCCAGCTTATCCAGCCCAGGACGAATAGCGACAACGTCGTCCAGCAGATTACCGAGATCTCCCGCGGGCTCAAGGCTCTCGCGAGGGAGCTCAACGTCCCCGTCCTCGCTCTTTCCCAGCTCTCGCGCGAAGTGGACAAGCGCGACCAGAAGATACCGCGCCTCTCCGACCTGCGCGATTCCGGCAGCTTGGAGCAGGACGCCGACGTCGTGCTCTTCATCTACCGCAAGGAACGCGACCGGCTGGACCTGACGCCCGAGGAACAGAACACTGCGGAAATAATCATCTCCAAGCACCGGAACGGTCCGGTCGGGAGCGTGAAGCTGATGTTCGACGCCGAACGCGTCGGCTTCAAGAACCTGGACACGAAGCACAGCTTTGAATAGGCCATGATCCCCCAGTCCATCAAAAGGTTCATTGATTCGTTTTCCAACCTCCCTTCCATCGGGCCGCGCCAAGCGACCCGATTGGCCTTTTACCTCGCCTCTTTGGATAAGGCGACGGTGGACGAACTGGAGAGGGCTGTCGGCGGGCTCAAGAATTTGAGCCGGTGCGAAAAATGCTTCTTCTTCAAAGAGGGCCCGGCAAAATATTGCGCCATCTGTTCCTCGCCGGAGCGGGACCAAAAGACCATCGCGATAGTGGAAAAAGAAACAGACCTCCTGACGCTGGAAAAGACCGGACGCTTCAAGGGCACCTATCTCATCCTCGGCAAGCTGGCCGACAAGGGCGTCATTGAAACCGCCCAAAAATTGCGCCTGGCATCGCTTAAAAAGCGAGTCGCAAGCGACGGCGGAACGCTCCACGAGCTCATTATCGCCTTGAATCCGACATCCATCGGCGATTTCACCGCCGACATCATTAAAAGCGAGTTCAAAGACCTGGCGGATAAGATCACCCGCCTCAGCCGCGGCATCCCGACGGGCGGCGAGATAGAGTTCGCCGACGAAGCGACCCTGGAAAGCTCGCTGGAACACCGGACCTAACGATTAGGTCTATTCCCCCGCGTTGTACAAAGCCTGGACCTCAGCGGCCGAGAGAGCGCGGTTGTATATGCGGACGTCGTCGATAAAATATTGTGCGAACCAATTGCCACTATTCCAATCTCCGATTTGTGTATTGTATGTATTCCAACCAACGTTGTAATTCCAAGTCATACTATTGGCCAAAGCTCCGTTCAGATACGTTGTAAGGGTTGGATAGTTCCAGACCGCAACATAATGTTCCCATGTGCCATTGACAGCATTTATTATGACGTTCGCACCCGTTTCCACGTTAGCTGACTGATTACGTATCCTTGCTGATACTATCCCACTATCGTTATCATAAAAAAGAAATCCGCCAGTAGTGCTCCACGATGTACCATCAATACTAAAAAGACAACTACCGCTTGCATGCGAACCATTTCCCATTCGATTCGCCCATATGCTAATTGTAAATTGCTGTGCGATAGCGGGGATTTTCGGTATGGTCACATAATTACTGCTCCCATTGAAGCTCAACGCCTGTCCGATTTTCCCCGCCACGTAGGTGGGGTTATTAATCAACGTCCCGTTGTTCCCGTTCCCGCTCATATCATTGGCATTGCCATCCAAGGGCCACCAGCCCACAAGACCCGAGGCATTGTAGAGAGGAGAGAGGGAGAGGTCGGAACCCTGGGCAATCACTCCCGGGAAGGCCTGGAGAGAGGGGGTGGAGTCGTATTGGGACCGGTACTTCTGGGATTCAGGCAGGGCGGTGAGCTCGTATGATCCTCCGGGGGTATAGGTGTAATAGAGACCGGTGGAGGTGGTGTTAATAGGGTCAACGGGGAGACGGGATAAGGGGGAACCGGAGGAGATGAGGTTGAAGTTAACGGGGATCCAACCCTGGCCGTTCACGAGGGTGGATGAGGTGGCTGGGACACAGTGGTATGACCAGCCGGATGGGAGGGAGGGAAGGCCTAGGTCAGCGCAGGTGGGACTGGTATCAGGGACAGAGATATACGTGGTGGAGGCGGTGCCGAGGTTCTGGTCGTACTGGTCGGCCTGGAAGATGGAGAGGGCGGTGTTCAAGGAGGCCAGGTCGCTGAGCCGGGTGGAGTCCCGGGCCTGCTGGAGAAGGGCGGCGGGATTGAGGACCAGGACGACGGCCACGGCGAGGACTCCGAGGATGGCGATGACGACCAGGAGCTCTATTAAAGTGAAACCTCCCGAACGTTGGGAGGCGGCAAATCCTCTCTTCATTGCAATAATTATAACAAAAAAACCGCCCTATGGGCGGCTTTCTTTATATCTTCTTAACGATAACTTCAGTATGGGGCTGGCGATGGCCCTTGAGCTTGCGGTAGCGGGTCTTGGAATGATAGCGGAAGACAATCTTTTTTTCATCCCGGCCCTGGTTCACGAGCTCGGCTTCCACGCCGCCTTTAAGATAGGGCGTGCCAATCTCTACCTTCCCGCCCTCGGATTTAAGGAGGACCTTGTCAAAGGAAAGCCGGCCGCCTTTTTCGCCTTCCAGCTTTTCCACTCTTAATTTTTGCCCGGCGGACACCTTGTATTGCTTGCCCCCCGTCTCAATGATCGCGAAATCCATAGCCTTCAGATTATTAACAATATTTTAGGATAAGTCAAACTTTTGAAACCGAGGGAGGAAATTTAACCCCTACCAAACATCTGTTTGGTGGGGGTAACAAAAATCCCGCAAGTTGCCCTGCGGGATTTCGCGCACTGCGCTGGAGACTAACCTTCTGTGTGCTCCCGCAGCTTGCCGATCAGGTGGGAGGCATAATCTTTGCCGCCCAGACCGAAGGCCAAACCGAAAGCGATGGCGAGCATCGCAATGAGGCCCGTCACGAGGGCGTTCACTATCGCAACGGCAATCCCGAGCTGGGAAAGCGCGGCGAGGAAACCGAAGATGATGACCGACCACCAGGTAAGCGAGGCGAGGAAGCCCGCGCCGTGGAGCTTAGCGCTCTTCACGGAGGCCTTCACGAGACCGCGCAGGAAGTGACCGACAATGAAAGCGGCGAGCATGATAAGGACCGCCACAAGCACGTTCGGCACGTAGAGCAGCACGGAGTTGAGGAAGCTCGCGAGCGAGTAGAAACCGAGGATATCCACGGCCGCGAGGAGGAAGACCACCACGAGGAACCAGTAGACCAGTTTCCGGAAGAACTTGCCGCTGTTCACGTGCAAGCCCGCCCGCTCAAAGTATTCCTCCAAGCCCAAGCTGATCAAAAGCTTGTCCAGCTTGACCACCTGGACGATCTTCTCCACCAAGGCCGCGATACCGGCGGCAACGATGAGGCCGATTATGAAAACGACCAAAGCGCCGACGATGCTCGCGAGGGTGCTCACGAATCCCACCCAGACATTCTGCAAGGAACTCACTACCAAAGACGTCCAATCTTGAATGAACATTTAATATTTGATTGAATTTTTCGACCTTTGATGATTAATCTTATTATAGCAAAAATGACGCTGGATATGAATAATTTTTGATAAACCGCTACGGACATTCTGCGAGGAGGGTCAGACTTGGCCAAGCGGCCCGGAGCGCCCGACGAGCGGGATGTCCGGAGTGGGTTATCGTCCGATGGAACGAATAACCACCAGCTTGGACGTCCCCAACCCTTCCATTGCCGGCTTCGGAATGCCCATCTCCACTCCCCAGAAGCCCGGGTCGCGCAGAAGCTCAATCACCCATGGGAAGTGGCCGTCCTGAGAAAAGAAAAGGCCGCCTTTCGGAACGAGCGGAAAAACGTATTTCAAGCAGTCGCGCGTTGATTCTTTAAGGTCAACATTCACGCAAGCGGCCGCGATCGGCTCCCGCAAACCGGGCAGGGTATCTTTGAAGAATCCTTTGAAAAATTTGGCGCGGGAAATGTCGCCGTACTTGGCCACATTTTCGCGGACCTCCTCCAAACCGACGGCGTGGCTCCCCTTCGGGAAGTGGTGTTCCCGGCCGAAGATGCTCTTGCCGCCGCCCTCGCTGTTTTCAGGCATGCCTTCAAAGGAATCAAAGACCAAAAGTTCGCGTCCGGCGAGCTTGGCGACCAAGCTCAGCTTGGCAGTGCTCCCGCCATGGAAGGCGCCGGCCTCCAGGATGGCGCCGGGCACATCGGACGGAATACTCAAAATATCGCGGGCAATGGTTAAAAGTTCGTTTTCGGTATGCGGGCAATCCACCCTGTATGAAATGAGGTAGAATTTCCGCACCAGCATCCAGCGCCCGCCGAAGGTCGTCTTGGTTTTCGTGCCGTGGCACAAAAGCTTCACCGCCGCTTTGAGGTCAAGCGGGAAATAATAGACCTTCCGGTAAAGATACAGGAGCGGCCAAGGCAAATGTTTCTTTAAATTATGGCGTAGCGACATTAATGGACCTTGCGGACAATAACGAAGGGCGTCATCTTGTTGCCTTGGCCGAGAGGATTATCCAGCAAGATGAGGCGGATGGTCTTCCAATCCAAGCCCACCCCCTGGCTCGCGCCGACTATTTTCACGTTGATGTAGTTCGCGTCCGCCGTCGCGACCGGCATGCCCGTGAGGCGCTCCATCCGCTCGCAGTCCTTTTGCGGATCTGCGGGAGGCAAAACGGCCCATTCGGTGTACGGGTACATATCCTCCGGAATAAAGCCGTCAATCTCGGAAACCCTATGGCCGGCGATTATCCAAAAGAGGCCCCGGATGCCGAAGAGCTTGCCTATGGCGCCCAAAACCATGGCCGGGATAATGCGCCAGGCGCCGGCCTCGTCTATCGCGACCTGCATCTTCTCCGGCCGGGACCAGGCCGTCATATTCTTGTATTTTTTGGTGCCTTTGACGACGAGGCGCGCGAGCCAACCGGCCTTCACGTCCGAGATGTGGCGCACCCGGTTCTCCGAGATGGAAACTATCTTTTCCGAAACCGAAACCCAGTCCCCCGGCTTGAAATGCGGCTTCACGAACTCGTTTAAAACGCTCTCCAAGCTTTCCCCGAACTTGATGAGGCGCGGCACGCGGATGGCAAAGCGCTCGTACGTGACGCCGTTTACCGTTACTTTAGTCCCCGGCTGGAGGCCGGGCTGCATTTCCGTCGGCGGTTTGATGTTTTCCATGTTATGTTTCCATTTTATTGTATTCAATTCCAGTGGATTTTCAACCTCATTTCGGCTAAAATAAGCACCATAACCGTTAAAGGTCGTCCTGAAAACAAACAATAATGCAGAAAAACGTTGGAACTTGGGACCGCGCCATTCGGATAATTCTCGGTCTTGTGCTCGCCTATTTCGCGACGACCGCGAGCGGTGTTTTAGCCATTATTCTCTACATCTTGGCCATCATCCTCGTCCTCACCGGCATCTTCGGCACCTGCCTGCTCTATTCCCTGCTTAAGATAAACACGAAAAAAAAAACCGATCTTGCCCCCAACGCCGCCGATGCAGCAATAGCAGCGATAAAGAAACGCCCACCGTTAAGGTGGGTGTTTCTTTTTGTGGACCTAGGCGGAATCGAACCGCCGTCTGCGCAATGCGAATGCGCCGTTCTGCCACTAGACCATAGGCCCTTTTAATCTTCTCGGCTTGTCGGGCTGCTGGGAATTGAACCCAGTCTACACGCACCCGAAGCGTGCGTACTACCGGCATACTCCAGCCCGATCGCGTTAATTAGCTTATATCACCTCGCTTTCCTTGGCAATTTTATTTCTGCCGGCGCTTTTTCGCGTGGAGCCGCTTGGACTTCTGCGTCAGGGCGAAGATGGAAAGAACCATGATGTAGACGGCGATGGTTTCGGATGACACGTGGTAATGGTCCTGCAGGACGACCGAAGCGATGATGATGCCGAAGACGACGACCGTCCAGGCGATGACGAAAAGTTCGCCCGGATGCCGGCTTTCGTGCATATCGTACCACCGGTCAAATTCCTTCGTGGCGGCGTAAAGGCCGAGGATGCCGGTGTAGATGACGCTCAAGGGGGCCGTCAGGAACTCAAAACGGTTTTGAAGGACAAAATCGCCCACGATAAAAATCATGAAAATGACTGTCCAAAAATTGGCCAGCCAGCGCCAAAGTTTTTCGCTCCTGAATACCAGGGAACTGTCGCTCATTACTTTACATAATACTTCTTCTTCATCCCCTCCTCCACTCCTTCTTCAAATTCATCCTTCTTCTCGCGCGCTTTTTTGGACAAAGCGACCAGTTCTTTGTCCGAAAACGCGCCGAGCTCTTCAGCCCGCGCCTCAAGATGCTTTTTCTCGTTCAGCTTAGGGTCGTCCAGGACCTCCTCAAGCAGAATGCCCAATATCCAGCCGACCTTAGGCCCCGGCGGAATCTTCAGGAGCGCCATCAGGTCGTCGCCCCGGAGCTTCAGCATCTTCGGTTCAATTGGGTCGCGCTTCACCTTCTCTATCATGAAAAGCAGATGGCGGAGCTTGTACGGGAAGGCCTTGGGCACGCCCGAACCGATGCGGTCGGCTTCGCGGACTTTTAAGAGATTGTCCACGTTCTCCGGTCCCACCCGGGCGAGGAAACGCCGCACGCCCGCCGCGGTCACTTCGCCGACGTTGTAATAGAAGAGGTGGAAGCGGACAAGGTGGACCACTTGGTCCGCGATCTCCTTGCCGAAATGCAGGCGGTCCATTATCTTCGCCGCCATCCGCGCCCCCACGACCTCGTGGCCATGGAAGGTGGAGTCCGGTCCGTCGCCCCGTTTCGTCCGGGGCTTGCCCACGTCGTGCAAAAGCGAGGCCAGGCGGACGACGAGCGAGTATTTTTTTTCGGCGGTGTAGTTCAACGCCCGCACGTTGTGGTCAAAGACGGTGTAGATGTGGTGTTTGTTCTGGCCGCAGCCGATGCCTTCCCGCAGTTCCGGAATGATGAACTTTAAAAGTCCGGTGTCTTCCAAAAGAATAATGCCTTCGGCCGCCCGGTCGGCCATGACCATCTTCGCGAGCTCGTCCCGAATGCGTTCCTTGGCGATCATCTCCAGAAGCCCCGCCTGGTCCTTGATGGCCTTAAGCGTCGGCTGGTCTATCTCAAACCCGAGTTCCACGGCAAAGCGCACGGCGCGCATCAAGCGCAAGGCGTCCTCGTTAAAACGCTCGCGCGGCTCGCGGACGGTGCGGATGAGCTTTTTTTTGAGGTCGGCCTCGCCGCCGAACGGGTCAATAAACTCCCGCTTTGGGTCCGCCAAGTCCATGGCGATTGCGTTTATCGTAAAATCGCGGCGGGAAAGATCTTCCTCTATCGTCTGCGCGAACTTCACCTCGTCCGGGTGGCGCTTGTCGGTATACCGCCCTTCCGACCGGAAGGTCGTTATTTCTATTATCTTCAAGCGTTCGTCCTTGGCCTCGGTCTTCACGCCCACCGTGCCGAAATTGTTCTCGTAGACGCTCTCGGGAAAAAGCTTTTGAACCTCTTCCGGCCGGGCGTCGGTCGCAATGTCCCAATCCTTGGGTTCCCGGCCGAGGTAAAGGTCGCGGACGCAGCCGCCCACGAGATAGGCCTTAAAGCCGGCCTTCTCAAGGACGGCACCGGTTTCCTGCACAACCTTCGGTATCTTCGGCTTCATCATCCTCATTTTACCTCAACTTCCGGCATATTGAAATTTTAGGATAGTAGACCTATCCTTTTCGCAGACAGGCATTTAAAACCGAGGTGAAAAATGGAAGTTAAAACCGACACAGCCGAAGATCTTCTTCGATTGAAGGTCTCGGAAGAGCTTCTTAAAACAGTACGCACAAATCAAAACAAGGCTAAAATTGACCAAGCGGTCAATGCTTTGATAAAAATTTGTGACACTAAGCTGAAAGGACGAAGTTATGATAAAAGTAAGCGATAGTGTGGTGAAGGATCTCGTTGAAGAAATAGACGTAATGCTCCAGGCAAATCCTCCAGTTCCACCGGAAGAATTCAAAGAGAGGATCTCGCGTCTAGTTCAACGCACCCAGATAACGGCCGGTAAACAGAGCGATCTTTTCCACGCGGAAGAGCAATTGACTATCGAAGGGAGCTAAGGCTCCCTTTATTTTTAGCCGCCTCCGGCGGATAATGAGACGAACGCCCTCGTAGCTCAACTTGCCCCGTTAGATATGCCCCCCTCGTAGCGCAACTGGATAGAGCATCTGCCTTCGAAGCAGAGGGTTGCAGGTTCAAATCCTGCCGAGGGGACTATATCTAACGGGGTGAAGACAGAGCATCTGCCTTCGAAGCAGTGGGTTGCAGGCCCGCCCCGTAGTAAACCGAAGGTTTTGCTTCGGGGTTCAATTCCTGCCGAGGGCACCAAACCGCCATATATGTGGTTAATACCTTTAAGCCTGCTTATCGTATTTGAACTCATCGCCGATATCCTTTCAAAAGAATGGGCCTTGCACGGTCTGGCCGTGCGATTTATCGGAGCAATATTGGGATATGTCATTGCAAACGTCTTTTGGCTGTTTGCCCTGAAAGGCGGGGCCGGCCTTGGCCGCGGAGCGATGATCTTCTCGGTCGCCTCGGCCGTCATCGCCGTCATTCTGGGCGTTTTTCTTTACAAAAAAAAGGTTTCCGGCACCGAGATTGCCGGCATGGCGCTCGGCATAATTGCAATAACGCTCATTCTTTGGAAGGCCAATTAAATCAGCACTTACGCTATTCAGCGTTCATGTTCCTATGCGTCATGCAGAGCAACTATCCTATGTTATATAATTAGAGGTATGGATGGGAGAAATATGGCGCTCAAACAAAAAGCGGTCGTACTCCGGCGACAAGGCTTAAGTTACAACGAAATCAGAAAGAAGATCGGCATTTCAAAAAGCACGCTGAGCCTATGGCTAAAGTCGGTACCGCTAAAACCCGAGCATAGAAAACGCTTGTACACGAAACAAATACAAATACTGTCTAGAGGACCCAGTAGCCAAAAAGAAAGAAGGAGAAAAGAAATCAATAAAATTATAGAAGATGCTGAAGCAGAAATTGCTCGTCCCATTACGGAGCAGGCATTCAAGCTATTTGGAGCGGCAATTTATTGGGGAGAAGGATCAAAAGGCAATCGGCTTCAAGTGACCAATTCAGACCCACACTTGATACTATTTACTGTAGCTTGGATTGAAAAAACACTTGGCATTAGTAGAAATAATTTAAAAGCTTGG
>DAICZV010000016.1 GCA_027310975.1 bacterium | reverse complement strand
CCCATACATTCTGGGGATAACTGTGGGTTGCCGTTGTTTCTTTGAGGATTAAAATTAAAGCGGATAGAGATGAAAAGAGCAGCTCGGAAGAATTTCTTCCCGCTGTTTTTGTTTTTAGGGAGGCAGGAGAGAAAAATGGAGGAATCAATGCAAAATGGAGGATTACCGCCGATCCAGCCGGCACAGCCGGCGGGACCGGTTTTGGAGCCGCAGAAAAAGAGCCGGTGGAAATTTTGGGCGGTCTCTGCTCTATTTTTTGTTATCCTCGTTATCGTCGGACTCTATTTTGCCTGGCAGTGGTGGTTGAGCCCGGCGGCCGTCCAGAGAGCCCAGCTCCAGGAAAACATAGCGCTCTATAATGCGGCGATGCAGAATTATGAATCCGCGATGCGCGCGGATACTTATGGTAGCAGCACCCCGGAGGGAACGCTCCAGATGTTCATTGACGCATTGAAGCAAGGTGACGCTGAATTGGCGAGCGAATACTTTCTCTATGATCCCGCTAAGCCAAAATCTGGTTGGGCTGACGCCTTGAGTGCCGACAAGGATGCTGGTAATTTCCCAGGAATTATCGCTTTACTAGAAAGAGCTGTGCCTACCAAGCCGTTGATGGAAGGATATTTTGATTTTGAACTTCGCGACGTACAGGGTAATTTAGTGGCAGACGTTGGAATGAAGCTTAATAAGTATTCCGGCGTATGGAAAATAGAAAACATGTAATACTTTTTATTTTTATCCCTGCACTTGTCGCAGGATTTTTTATTAGCGTAAAAAATGCGAATGCGTATCATTCCGATACGCATTCTTATTTAACCCAAGAGGCCGTTCGGTTCTATAACCAAAACTATGCCGATAAATTCCCCGAGGCCCTGACGGACTATTTGGTGGATGGCGCGAGACGCGAGGACGACGCGCCGCGTTGGGGGAATCATTTTTATGACCCAGTCTATGAACGCGGCCTCACTTACGATGCCTCGGTCAATCCGTTAAGCATCGGCAATTGGGAGTCGTCTAAAAATTGGGCGCAGGACAGCGGCAACCAAAACGGCCTTTTGTACAAAGTGGTGCCGACGGTCGCTTCAATATTGACGGCCGCGCAGACCGGCAATCTGGGAGCGATAACAACCGAGACGGACTTCACCTGGAAAAAAGCCATAGAGTATTACACGAAAGGAGAGTGGGAAAAGGCGATGTTCGCCCTGGGGCACGTCATCCATTTGATAGAGGACGCGAGCGTGCCGGCGCATACGAGGAACGACCCACACGCGAATGGAGATTCCTACGAGGATTGGACGTCAAAATTCACACTCGGTGCTCCCGATGAGGATTTGAAAGCGAGATTAGGAGGAATAAGTCCAATAGGATTGGATAATTTAGACTCTTACTTTAACGGGATAGCGACTTACTCAAATAATAATTTCTACAGTGATAGGACTATAGGAGTACAGAGCGGGTATGGTGAGCCCACACCGGATTATTTAGAATCGTGCAATGATTACATGTGCGGTATAGGGAGTGATGGCGGTGTTGAGTATAACCTTTTCTTGAAAGAGGCTAGTAGTGATTACAATGTTGTAAAGACTTATAGCAGTAATATATCCCTGTTGATTAAAAAAATCGGTGGTGACGTAGTAATGTCAAATTACTGGTCCCGCCTCTCAACCAAAGCCGTGCAGTATTCGGCTGGTGTCATAGGGTTATTCATCAATGCAGCGAAAGCGGCCACCAAGGAAGCTAAAATACAGCCGCCGCAAGAAACGCTGGTCGGTTCAATAGTAACCACGGTAAGCAATGCCGCCGCGTCTGTGAGGGAGGCGACGCTGTCCGCCGCAGGCACGCTGGTGGATATGATCCTGCAAAACCATAAATCGGTCGGCTCGGCAGTAACGGTTCCAGATCGTAGCCAGGAGGAGATAACTAATGATGTCCAAGCTCCGGAAAATTTAAATATTGAAACATTTAAAAATGTAAATGCGCCGCCGCCCCCAAACGTAGCCGTTATGAGCGAAATTGAAAAGCAGGCGAAGCTCGCGGAAATCGCTGCGCAACTTGACGATATCGGGAAGCAAGTGCAAGCCATTCAAGCGGCGCAAGACACAGCCCAGTTGGCGGATGAAGAAAGAGCGCCAAAAGATACGAACAAAGGCGAAACCACGACACAGCAGGCGACCAGTACCGCGGTATCAACAACCACGCCGGCCCAACAAAACCAAAGCGTCAATCACGTTAGCTATGTTAGCGGAGGTAGTGGTGGAGGAGGAGGCGGTACGACCGTGAATCAACCGGTAGTGTACCCAAAACTGCTCATCACGGAAGTGCAAATTACCTCCGCTTCCAGCACGCATGAGGAGTTCGTGGAGATATATAACCCGAATGATACGGCAGTGAGTTTGACGGACTGGTACGCGCAGAGGAAAACAAGCAGCAGTTCGTCTTTCGGCACGTTCGCGCCAAAGAGCTTGCTTGAGGGCAAGACGATCACTTCGCACGGATATTTGCTGATCGCCCATCCATCATCCACTTTCGCGGCCGATGTTTTCACGACGCATCCCTTAACGGCCGGTAACACGCTCGCGCTCAAGGACCCGAATGGCGACGTAAAAGACAAGGTTGGCTGGGGGAACGCCAATGATTGTGACGGGGGCTGCGCGCCGGAGCCGGCGGGCGGGGAAAGCATCCAGCGCATATACGCATACGGGGTGTTCCAGGACGCCGACCAGAACAGCGCCGATTTTGCAATCCTGGCTTGCCCCAGCCCCAAGTCCAGTGCCGTTTGCGAAGCAGTGCCAGCGTCAGAATCAACATCAACAGCCACATCAACAGCAACATCAACGGAAGAGGCGGCGTCAACTACCTCTTCCACATTGCCAGTCATTGCAACAGCGACAGCCGTATTTTCCACTTCATCGTTGGCGATAGACCTGAGGTGGAGCGAGGCGAGTAATGCAAGTGGCACCACGTCCACTGTGCATTACATCGTCAAAGACGCGTCATCAAGCGCGATTCTCGCGAGCACGACGGCAACAAGCGCGACAATCGGGATAATTGAGGTCGGCCGCGTTTACCACTTGTCCATTCAAGCATTAAGTAACGATGAGATGATATCAGAGCCGGTCTCCGTCAGTGTTGACGTGCCGAGTCTGTTTTCCGATTTACGTTTGTACCAAGACCCGCGCGTGACAAGCTCTGTCCAGTACGTTTTGGACGCTTATTATGACCATTATCCATTAGTTATGGGCGGCGATAATGGATTTTGGGATGGAGCAGTTTTCTATTTTGACAGCGATCCGGTAGGCGAAGAATATATACCAACATACTTTGATGCGGCGGCCAGTTCGGCGCTTACGCTTTTGTATCCCCAGTGCGGGTATGGTATCGGTCCGGCGCGGAAAATATTGATCTTACCGGACCGAGCGAGCGCTTGTGACACGGTCGGAGGTGATTTATATCACCTGGCTTTCTCCGGAGCTTTAGAGGATAACCATTTTATAGTTCCGATTGACGAAAGTAGTGTTCAAGATTTTACATCGGATGATTACATCACAGTCGCGTTTTACGATTACCACGTTGGCTACAATCAAGGGTTTCATCTTGCGGCCGCGGATCAAGAGAAATATTATTTCCAGCCAGACACGCCGACCTCCACGCGGCCGAACCCGCCGAGCGACATCAGCTTTGATTTTGAATCATTCCACTCAATCCTGAGCGCCGGTTGGCCATCGGCGGTCGATTCGGATACGCCGGATGGTTCTTTGCGGTATGAATTTAACTACACAACATCAACTGTTTTAATGGATAATTTATGGTTACCCACGGCTAGTGTAGGCACGTGGCGGCAGGTGTCATTACCCGTAATTTTTGGAAATAAATATAAAATTGGCGTTAGGGCCATAGACGATTTCGGGAACGTCTCCGATGTGATGGAACGTGATTGGAATTTTCCGGCTGGTTACGTTCCGCTACCGCACCAAGGAGACCACGGCTCAAATATTGGGTTAATCGCTGGCCAGAGCCAAAAGTTCCTTATGAGCCGTGACGCCGCCATTGACCAGGTGGCAATGTGGGTCGGTAATAGCCATAACAGTACTAGTTACGCAGCTAGTTATTTAGTTATTGCCGCCGACAATCATGGCACGCCCGGCACAATTTTGGCGACATCCAGTCTAATCATAAATAGTGGCTGTTCAAGTTGCGACCAGGGAGAGAATATCTATGCGTTTGCAGATCCAGTTGATTTATTCGCTGGCCGCGAGTACTGGTTGGCGCCTATTGATGGGCCATCGCCCTACAATACTAACGTGGTTTACGGTAGTGCTGGGAATAGCTATGTCGACGGCTACTGGTCGGGAGATTCCAATAAAGACGCTTACTTTTACCTCCACGCAGTGGATTGAGGGCGCGGTTTGCCAAAAGGTAAACTGCGTGTTAAAGTGCGGTCAAGTTCATTTAAAAAAAAGAGAGGTTAATTTATGTGTGGTTACCAATGTCCCAACGGTCACGTGGTCCCTGGATACGCGAACACCCGAATGTGTCCGCAGTGCGGGAAAAGACTGAGCAAGATCAATAAGAGCAAGTCCGCCAAGAGGTGGAGGGGTTCGCGCAAGAACGATGACCGGGTAAAGAGGTAAAAATTGGTGGCAGGCCGGCGGGTTTGGCAATCGACGGGCCGCGCATGGGGGTACCCAGTAGTTACGCGGTTCCGGAGACTACCTCCTTCCCGCCGCGCCTGCTTTGTATTTAAAAACCCGGCTTTTTCAATGGCCGGGCTTTCTTTTAGCCATAGTTGACATATTTGGTCAAGCATGCTAACTTGTGGACAAGTTAAAGCAGTCCTTTTCAATAGAATATAACTTAAGGAGGATGTATGTATCAGTGCATCAGTTGCAGGCATGTTTTCACGACTGACGAAATTGTCGCCAAGCAGGATGAAATAGGCGACCTGACGTGTCTTGAGTGTGGGTCGCCACTTGAAATAAAGAATGACTTCACTCCCGCGGATGTGCCGGATACCAGCACTTGGACGGTTAATCCAAGCGGCCGGTTGCAAAAACCGGTGTCTGTGAAAATCACAAACCTCGCCAGGTTCATCGGCGAGTAAGTCCCATTCTAGGCCGCAAATATGGCCCGCACCGGCTGAGTCACAACCTCCTTTCTTAGTTAACATTATAGTTTCACCAGTCGGTGAAAGCCCTGCGTATTATAGCGGGGCTCTTTTTTTGCTAAAATTAATGGAATGAAAGAACTGGTCGTCGTGGCCCACAATATCCGGAGCTTGCACAACGTGGGGTCTATCTTCCGGACGGCGGACGCCGCCGGGGTCGCGAAGCTGTATCTTTGCGGCATAACGGGGACGCCTTTGGACCGGTTCGGCAACGTCCGGGGCGACGTGGCGAAAGTGGCCCTGGGAGCGGAGCGCACGGTGGCCTGGGAGAAGAAACGGGCGACCAGGACGGTCATTAAGGAACTGAAGGCGGAGGGATACAAGATATTCGCCCTGGAACAGGGGCGGGGTTCCGTGCCGTACGACCAAGCAAGGTTTTCCGGCAAAGCGGCGCTCGTTCTGGGGAACGAGGTGAAGGGATTGCCGCCTACGGTGCTTAAAATGGCGGATAAGACGGTGGAGATACCCATGCGGGGGAAGAAGGAATCGCTGAACGTTTCGGTCGCCTTCGGCATCGCCGTTTTTGCGCTGACGCGGTAGGGTATAATAAAAAGAACGGGATGAATAAGTACACCCAGATAGCGATAGTGCTCATCGGCATGGCCATCGGCGGCGGCCTTTACCTTTGGTCCATCATGAGCCAAATTGCGAAGATAGGCGACCAGGTGGATATTAAGATGAACAACCAGTACATCGTCGCCGACACGGCCAAAACCGCGGCCGACCGGGCCCAGGGCTTGAGCGGCCGGGCGACACTGGGGATAAACAACGGGATGTACTTTATCTTTCCGGATGCCGAAAGCTACGGCTTTTGGATGAAGGACATGAACTTTCCGATAGATATTGTCTGGATAAGCGGCCACACGGTCGTGGGGTACACCGAGAACGTCCCGCCGCCCGCGCCGGGCACGCCCGATTCCGCGCTTCAAATCTATTACCCGCCGGAGCCGGTGGACCGCGTGCTGGAGCTCCACGCCGGGCGCGTTCAGATACTCAAGCTGAGCGCCGGGGACACTATCGCGGTCAAGCCGCTTCTACCGGGTTCGCCCGCGGCCGGGAGCTTCCAATAGGATGGTAAATAAATCGCCGCGCTGTTTTCACAGCGCGGCTTTGTTCTATAGAGAAAAATATTCCGGCCTGACGAACTCCGTCAGGATTTTGTAGTGGCGTTTCAGGGTTTCGGTTAGAGCCTGGTGATAGCGGCGGCAATCTTCCTGGGGGCAATAGGTAATGTGGCCGACCGCTTCCCGATAGCTAATGTCATTCAGCTTGAAGGCCTTGTGTTCAACCTGGGCGGAGATGACGGACTTAACTTTATCTATCGCCTGATCGCAATCCAGTAAGGCTTCAAAGAGCCACCGATGTTCCAGCCGAAATTCAAAGGTGCGGTGATAGTCCGCAAGCGGGCTCTCTCCTTGGTCGTCCCTTGGGCCGATGTTATTCGCCTTCAGTATCGCTTTCAGCGCCTTTTTGGCGCTACCGGCGGTTTCAATAAAGTTTATCCTGGCCGAGATGATGGGGCGGTAGGCGTCTTCATTGCTGCCGGCAATGATAATCCTGACCCTTTGGAAATTCATCGGTATTAAGACGGCGCCGACCGCGTATTCCCTGGCGGTTCCGGCGGTCATCTTATACCTGAATATCTCCATTTCGGCCCGGCCCTCATCGCCGTACGTGATCGCGGACGGTTTTAGGTTCGTGACGACGTTGTGCAGAAATCTGCTGATAGGCCCGAAGTTTTCGTGCCTGGCATCAGTCGTTATCACATAATGGCTTGGATCGTCGGAATAAACAGTGCGTCGTTTACCCATGCCGGTCTCCTTTTTTTTGAAATATGTCTGGCTCTATCCTACTTTCTTCCGGCTTGACCGGTCAAGTGCGCGAAACTAAAATTAGGTCATGTACACCATTGACCAGCAGTTCCCGGGATTTTCCCTGGAGACATACAAGAAAGAGGGGGACAAGGTTGAGCATCTCAAAAACGACGACTTCAAGGGCGAGTGGCTCGTCCTTTTCTTCTATCCGGCGGACTTTACCTTTGTTTGCCCGACGGAGCTTGCCGACATGGCCCGGCGCCACGCGGAGTTCAAAAAATACCGCGCGGAAGTCGTGGGCGTTTCTACCGACACCGTCTTCACCCACAAGGCATGGCTGGAGACCGAGGAGCTCCTTAAGGGCGTGAACTTTCCGATGGCCGCCGACCACAACGGCAAGCTTTCGCGCGAGCTCGGCATTTACGACGAGGCGACGGGCGTGGCCCAAAGAGCCGCCTTTATCATTGACCCGGACGGCATTTTGCGCGCCGTGGACATCACCTCGGACGCCATCGGCCGGAGCGCGGGCGAGATACTCCGCAAGGTGAAGGCGCTGCACTTCGTCCGCACGAATCCCGGCCACGTTTGTCCGGCGAGCTGGGACGAAGGCGGGGCGACGCTCGTGCCTTCCATTGAAAAGGCCGGGAAGGTGTATAAGGAGTTAAATAAATAAACATATGGCAAAAATTGCGATAAACGGATTCGGGCGGATAGGGCGGCTGTTTTTGAAGCAGGCGTGGGGAAACCCGGACATTGATATCGTCGCGATAAACGACCTGGGGAATATTGATAACCTGGCCTATCTTTTGAAGTACGACACGGTCTACGGCCGGTACGCGAAGACCGTCGCGGTCGCGGGCGACAAGCTCGTGGTGGACGGCAAGCCCGTTCAGTTTTTGCAGATCAAGGACCCGTCGGCGCTTCCGTGGAAGGCCATGGGCATTGACGTCGTCGTGGAGGCGACGGGCATATTTGAAGAATACGAGAAGGCCAAGGTGCACCTCGCATCCGGAGCGAAGCGCGTCGTCATCACGGCGCCGGCGAAGGACGAAGACGGCCCGGCGGGGAAGACGGTCCTCGTGGGCGTGAACGAGGACGAGGCCAAAGGCGTGGTCCTCACCTCAAACGGTTCCTGCACGACGAACGCCTCGTCGCCCGTCATCCAGATAATGTCCGAAGCGCCGGGCATCGCGAAGGCGATACTTTCAACGGTCCACGGCTATACCGCCACCCAGTCCATCGTGGACGGGCCCGTGAAGGGCCACGACTTCCGGCGCGGCCGGGCGGCGGCCCAGAACATCGTGCCTTCCACGACCGGCGCGGCCATCGCCGTGACGCGGGCCATTAAGGAGCTCCAGGGGAAATTTGACGGCATCGCGATGCGCGTGCCGGTCGTCTCCGGTTCCATCGCCGACATCACTTTTCTCGCCAAGCGGCCAACGAGCGTGGACGAGATAAACGGGATATTCAGGCAGGCGGCCGCTTCGCCGCGGTGGAAGGGCATCTTGGGAGTCATGGAGGACCAGGTGGTCTCTTCGGACATCTTGGGCGAGCCCTACGGCGCCATCGTGGACCTCGGCTTCACCAAAGTGGTGGACGGCGACCTCGTGAAGGTCCTTTCGTGGTACGACAACGAGGCCGGTTACGTTTCCACTCTCGTGAGGCACGTCGCGATGGTCGCGGCGTTAAACTAAAGCAAAATGCTCATCTACATCGGCGCGGACCATCGCGGTTTTGCCTTGAAGGAGAAGCTTAAGCTTTTTCTCTCCTCCCGCGGCTACAGCGTCGCGGACGTGGGGGCGAAAACCTATGAGGAAGGGGACGATTACCCCGCTTATGCCGCCGGAGTGGCCAAGCGGGTGAGCGACGAATTTGAAACGGCCAAGGGGATAGTCATTTGCGGCTCGGGCGTCGGCGTGGACGTCGTCGCCAATAAGTTCCGGCGCGTGCGCTGCGCCCTCTGCTCTTCGCCCGACCAGGCCTTTGATGCCCGCAGCGAAGATGACGCGAATCTCCTTGCTCTTGGCGCCGATTATTTGGAAGACCCTCTGGCCCAGAAGATAGTCACGACCTGGCTCCAGACGCCGTTTTCGGGCGAGGGCAGGTACCGGCACCGGATAGAAGAAATTTCTGAACTTGAGGAAAAGCTTTTGAACCCGACGCCGGACCTGAAATTCGGCGGCGACAGCCGATGAGGGTGACACCCGTCATAAACTGCGGCGACATTGAATGCGCCCGGCAGCGTTTTGAGACCGTCGCCGCGATCGGGGCGGAGGCCGTCCACATTGACGTCTCGGACGGCGTTTTTTCGCCCGCGCATATCGGTGGCACGCCGGAAGACCTGAAAAAACTTTTGGCGGAATTTCCAGGCATCGCGGCGCACGTCCATCTGATGGTCGCGGACCCGGAGGCGGTTTTGGAGGACTGGCTCAAGACCGGAGCTAAAAGAGTGATTATCCATGCCGAGACCCCGAAGGAAGAATTGCTTGGTACTATTAATGATACCAACAGCCCCGAACTATTTTTGGGATTGAAAAAAGAAACTCCTGCGAGCGTCCTTGGTGCTTTTTTGAACGAGCCGGCACTCAAGGGGATCCATCTCCTTGCAGTGCCGATCGGGTTTTCCGGCGGCACATTTGACCGGGCGATTTTGGAAAAGATAAAATACGTCAAATCAAGAGCGCCGCGGCTCATCGTGAGCGTGGACGGCGGCGTGGACTTGAATGTCGCGCAGGCGGTGCGGGACGCGGGCGCGGACGAAGTGGTTTCCGCGACCTACATTTTCGGTTCGCCCGACCCGAAGAAGGCGTACGAGGAACTGATTGCGCTATAATATAAAAAATGACACCGATCCACGAAGGGAAACTCCAGTATCTGGAAGAACTGGCGAATAAGATACGCGAAAAGATCATTGAGATGCTTCTCGCGGCCGGCTCTGGCCACTCGGCGGGACCATTGGGCATGGCGGATATTTTTACCGTCATGTACTTCCACATTTTGCATCACAAGCCAAAACAGCCGAAATGGCCCGACCGCGACCGGCTGGTGCTTTCAAACGGCCATATCTGCCCGGTGCTTTACGCGACCCTGGCCTACGCCGGCTATTTCCCGCTGGAAGAGCTCATGACCTTGCGAAAGCTCAACTCGCGCCTTCAGGGCCACCCGCACCGCGGAACCTTGCCGGGCATTGAGACCACTTCGGGCCCGTTGGGTTCCGGCCTTTCGCAGGCCATCGGCATGGCCCTCGCGGCTAAACTGGATTCCAAAAAATACCGCGTCTACTGCCTGATGTCCGACGGCGAACAGGACGAGGGGAACGTTTGGGAGGCGGCGATGTTCGCTGGCAAGAACAAGCTTTCCAACCTGACGGCCATCATGGACCGGAACAATATCCAGATAGACGGCTATACGGAAAACGTGATGCCTTTGGAAAATATTAAAGCCAAATACGAGGCCTTCAACTGGCACGTTTTGGAGATAGACGGCCACAACATGAGCGAACTCGTCGCGGCCGTTTCGGAGGCCGAGGCGATATACGAAAAGCCGACGCTTATTATCGCCCACACGATACCGGGGAAGGGCGTTTCCTTCATGGAACGCGACTACCTCTGGCACGGCAAGCCGCCGAACAAGGAAGAGGCGGCCCGGGCCTTGAAAGAACTTCGCACGCTCGGCGGACGAATTAAATCAGAACATGAATAAAATACTCGGGATGTTCTCACGAAAACACGCTATCAAATTCCCCGGCGAGGAATTTGCGCTCGCTCTCGGCCTCGCTCTCCTTCGACGCGGCTCAGGAACCATGCCCGCTCGGCCTGCGAGACGGTTTTCTTAGAGAACATCCCTCGTTAATATTAAAATGAAAGAAAAACAATCCAAATGAACAACCATCCTTTGATCAGGCAAATATATCTTTACGTTTGCGCCCTAATCGGCCTGATTTTGGTCGTAGTCGGGGCGGTTCGGCTCGTGGATATGGGTCTCAAGGCCGCGATATTCACCGGGGCCGACACGTACCCAGTCTATCCGGCGGCGATACCTGTCCCAGCCGGCCAGAATGCGCCGACGACAGCCGGCCCTTCGCCGGCAGAGGTCCAGGCCTACCAGGACGCCCAAGCCGCCACGGAGCGCGAGCGGACCGCGTCCACGTCCATCGCCTTCGTTCTCGTCGGCTTGCCGCTTTACCTTTATCACTGGATGGTCATCAAGAAAGAAAAGAACCATGCTTAACCCGGAATTGAAATTGAACGAAAAGCTTTTTGACGCCGACGTGGAACAAAAACCCACGCGCGACGGCTACGGCACGGGGTTGCTCCAGGCGGGGGAGGAAAACCGGGACGTGGTCGCGCTCTGCGCCGACCTCACTGAATCAACGCGGACGGAAGCTTTCGCCAAAAAATTCCCCGAAAGGTATTTTGAGGTCGGCGTCGCCGAACAGAACATGGCGACCATCGCCGCGGGCTTGGGCGTTTCCGGGAAGGTTCCTTTCATCGCCTCTTACGCCACGTTCTCGCCGGGACGCAATTACGAGCAGATAAGGACGACCATCGCCTACAATAATGCGAACGTGAAGATTGCCGGGCACCACGCGGGCATTTCCGTTGGGCCGGACGGCGCGACCCACCAGGCGACCGAGGATATCGCCATTATGCGGGCGATGCCGAACATGAAGGTCTTCGTCCCTTGCGATGCGATTGAAGCGAAAAAGGCGACGCTTGCCGCGACGAAAATTCTGGGGCCGGTTTATCTGCGCTTCGGGCGCGAAAAGAGCCCGGTCGTCACGACCGAAGAAACTCCCTTTCGGCCGGGACGGGCCGACGTTTATTGGCAGCCGCCGCAAGGCAAAAAGGAGGATGTCGCGATAATCGCCTGCGGAATAATGGTCCACACGGCCCTTGTCGCGGCCCGGGAATTGGAGAAGGACAAGCTTTACGTCACGGTCATCAACAACCATACCGTGAAGCCGCTGGATGAGGAGGTTATTTTGAAGGCGGCCGGGAGAGCCGGTGCGGTCGTCACGGCCGAGGAGCACCAGATTGCGGGCGGTTTGGGCGGCGCGGTCGCCGAACTTTTAGCGAAGAAAATGCCAATCCCGATGGAATTTGTCGGCCTCAAAGACGCCTTCGGCGAATCCGGCCCGCCCGCCCAGCTTTTAGAAAAATACGGCATGGGAGTTAAAGACGTGAAAGAGGCCGTGAAGCGGGCCGCCGGACGGAAGTAATCCACATCTCTCCGCTTTTTCATTCAAAAGAATTTCTGCTAAAATCACAGAAATGCCCTTTCCATTTCCAAACGGATTAAATGACGCCACTGCTTTTCTGAGAGTCTAGATGGCGTCGTTAAAAAGAGGATTATTCCTTGCTACGATACCATTCGCCCTGTTTGCCGTAACGCAATTGGGGATTTTTAGCATTTCCCGGGCGGTGGCGGCCGGCCCGACCGTGGTTTTCGTAAGCCCGGCCGCGAATGCCACGGTCGCGGGCGCGGTCACCCTGACCGCCTCATCTTCGGAGGCCGGCACGACCATTGCCAACGTCCAATTTCAAGTGGATGGCACGAACGCCGGTTCGGCCGTCACTTCAACGAACAACCTTTATTCAACGACTCTCAACACCAATCTCTACGCCAACTCCGCTCACACCCTCTCCGCCATCGCGACCGACGCATCCGGCACGACTTCAACCGCCGCCATCACCGTCACTTTTGCGAACAACGTCACCGAATGGGCGTACCAAGGGGGAGCGTTAAACGCGTCCTGGATCAACGCCAGTTACGGGACGAATACGGTGACCTACAACGCGACCTCCACGGTCTACGCTGACAGCACCTCGTCGTTGCAGGACGTCTTTACTTCCGGCGATTTGGGGCTGGTCAACAACGCTTCGCTGGAGCTCTATCCGCAGAACTATAAATATTTCCAGTTCGCCGTTTATACCGCCTCCACGTCGCTTTCCTTAAGCATGCAACTCGGCGGTTATTTCGGCGGCGATGCCACCTCCGGGCCCACGATTGCGCTGGGAGCCGTAACGCCGAACCAGTGGAATCTATTTGAGGTTCCGATGTCAACGTTGGAGCCGAACGGCTACGCCTTCCGCGGTATATACCTCAGCCCTTCCGGCCCCGCTACTTTCTATATGGACTCCATCGGCTTCTTGGCCGCGACGAGCACTCCCGGGCCGAGCATAGCCATCACTGCACCTGTCGCGGGCTCTGTTGTTTCATCCACCATAACCGTGACGGCGTCCTCTTCAGGAAGCGCCGCCGTTCAAAACGTCCAATTTGAATTGAACGGCCTGGATCTTGGCAGTGCCGTCACGTCATCCAACTCAATTTATTCAACGTCTTGGGACACCAGCGCAACGGCTAATGGTACTTCTACCCTCACGGCCATCGCCACGGACGCGAACGGCAACCAGGCCTCTTCCTCCGTCACCGTCACGGTGGATAACCCGGATAACACCCCGCCCAGCGTTCAAATTACCTCTCCCGCAAGCGGCGCGACCGTCTCCAGCACCATTACCATCACCGCCTCCTCCACGGATAACGTGGCCGTCTCCAGCACCCAGTTCCAGATAGACGGCGTTGACCTGGGGAGCGCGGTCACTTCCACGAACGACATCTATTCGGTGTCATTCAATACCGATCTTTATTCAAACGCCACGCACACCATTACGGCCATTGCGACCGACACTTCTGGCAATCAGGCCTCAACGACCGAAACGGTGACCGTCGCTAACAACACGACCGTTTGGGTCTACCAGAACGGAGCGTTGAACTCGGGATGGTCCAACGACAGTTATGGCACGAGTACGGTGACCTACAACGCGACCTCCACGGTCTACTCCACCAGCACTTCTTCCCTGGAGGACGACTTCACTTCCGGCGACCTGGGCCTGGTCCACAGCGCCTCGCCCAATCTGCTGTATCCGGACAACTACCTCTCGTTCCAATTCGCCGTCTACACCACGTCCACATCGTTCACTTTATCCGCCCAACTAGGCAGCTATTTTTCTCTCGCCACTTCGGGCCCGACCTATGACATCGGCACAATCACGCCGAACCAATGGAACTTGATAACCATTCCCATATCCACGCTTGAGCCGAACGGATATCCATTTGACTCGGTGTTTTTCGGCCCGTCTAACAACGCGACATTCTATATGGATGCCATCGCATTCAACGGCAAGACCGATCTGACCCCGCCCGTGGTCGCCATAACCTATCCCGCAAGCGGCGCCACGGTTTCCAGCACCGT
>DAICZV010000015.1:7249-14451 GCA_027310975.1 bacterium | reverse complement strand
GTGGATAACTCCGATACCGCGACAAAAGTGCCGCGAGTCGGAGTTCAACCGCAGTATCGGACTGAAAAATTACAGTCCGAAGCAAAGATTGCCGATGCAGGCCCACGGCAAATCGCCGTTCAAATACCATTTCCCTTGGTAGAGAACGATTTTTATCGTCTCTCCATTCGCAGTGCGGCAGTCGCCGTAAGTATCGGTTTTATCAATAAGCTGAACGCAGCCGCGGAAAGCGTAGTAATTGTCAAAAGTAGAGTGCGCCCAGCGCAACATCGTCCATTGATAGCCGAAAAGACCGGCGGCGACGGCCAGAATGATTATAACTAAGGCGACGAGCATCGTTGTTCCTTTCATGGTGGTACGCATTAAGCATATCACACCAGGCCCGCATGTTCGCTTCCCGCCGTCGCGTTCTTCTGTGGCGGACTGTGTCCGCCGAAGCCCGCTATGGCGGGCGAAGGCGGAGGGTACAGGATTTGAACCTGTGAGGGGATTTCTCCCCAAGCGCATTTCGAGTGCGCCGCACTAGACCGCTATGCGAACCCTCCACTTGCTCTGTGCCCTCGGAGGGAATTGAACCCCCATTTTTTCCTTAGGACGGAATTGTTCTATCCGTTGAACTACGAGGGCAAGGGCGTATTATTTATAGTTGAAATCGGCTTGTCTCGCAACAAATCTCCTGATATATTGAAACGCGAGCGCCCATAGCTCAGTGGTAGAGCGTTTCATTGACATTGAAAAGGTCCGAGGTTCAATCCCTCGTGGGCGCACAAAAATCAATAGAACTGCTTGCAACGTGGGTAACTAAGCCGTACGATTAAAGCATGCCACACGCGAGCTTCTTGCAATTAAAAGATAAAGCGATCAAGTTGCGACTCGCCGGCAAGACATACAGCGAGATTAATAAATCGCTCGGAGTAGCGGTCCCTAAAAGCACCCTATCTGGGTGGTGTAGTCGCGTACTATTATCTAAGGATTTGAACGCGAGATTGGTGACTAGGCAACGTTTGCGAATTGGTCTAGGTTCGTTGCGAGCTGCCCAAACCAAGCGGGCAAGAAGACAATCATATTTAGATAGCTTATTCAAAAAGAATAGGTACCTATTCAAGTTGTTGTATAAGCATGAATCAGCTAAATTAGTGCTTACAGCCCTTTATTTGGGTGAGGGGTCTAAAAATGCTAGGCGTGGCGCGGTGACGTTTGGTAACTCTGACCCAAAAACAATAGCGCTATTTCTGAGGCTCTTTAGAAGATGTTATGAGCTCGACGGGACGAAATTCCGTTGCACGGTGCAATGTAGAGCCGACCAGAACGTGCCCCAACTTGAGAAGTTCTGGCACGAAGTTACGGAAATTCCTCTGAGTCAATTTTACGGTTCTAGAATCGATAAAAGGACGATAGGCCAAAAATCAATAAAGCCCGATTATAAAGGTGTATGCAGGATTGATTATTTCTCCGCCGAGGTGTTAAATGACATACTGGAAGCGATTAAGGTCATAACGGGCCGTTAGCTCAGCTGGTAGAGCACTTCGATGGCATCGAAGGGGTCGTCGGTTCAAGTCCGATACGGTCCACACTTCAAGAGGTTCAGTGCAGGCAAACAAAGACATCCGCAGTGAGGGCGGGTGTTTTTGTTATAATAGAAACATGGAAGAAACAAAAAAGGAGATCGTCGCCGCCCCCGGCTGGTCGTGGGGCGCGTTCTTGTTCGGTGCAGCGTTCCTCGTCGCCATCAAGAAGTACAAGATGCTTTTGTGGTATCTGCTTTACCTGGTGCCGGTCGTCAACTTCTTTTTCTGGATCGTTTTTATGATCTATCTCGGCGTGAACGGCCACAAGCTGGCCGCGCGGAGCCATCACTTTGAGAACCAGCACGAGTATCACGGGTTCATGAAAGCCCTGGACCATTCTGGGAAGATAATGTTCTTCGCGGTCATTGTTCTCCTCGTGCTCGGCACGATATTCGGGTTTACGGCCGCTCTCGGCGGCATCTTTCACGCCGTCACGCGGTATTAACCCTTCTTGATAACGCCAATCGGCCGGGCTATGATGACGCGGTGGCGTGTTGTCACCGGCCTAAACGGAAGGTTGGCAGAGAGGTCTAATGCGTCGCACTTGAAATGCGATAGATCCGAAAGGGTCTCGGAGGTTCGAATCCTCCACCTTCCGCCAGTGTAATTTTTTAAATCTCATGCCAAAAAAACAAAAGTCAGTTAATGCCGCCGACGGCAAAAAGACGTCCGAAGAGATCTCTTGGCGGGCGGCCGAATACGATTATTACGAGAAGGACCTGAATTGGTATCTCCTGATCGGCGCCTTTGCTTTGCTCCTTATTGTGGTTGCCCTTTGGCAAAAGGATTTCTTTTTCGCCATCTTCATACTCCTCAGCTCCGCGATGGTGATCGTCCTCGGCAGGCGGCGGCCGGAGGTGTTGGACTTTCGTCTGACCGAAGCGGGCTGCCATCTTGGCGAAAAGCTCTTTTACCCTTATGATGCTTTGGAGAACTTCAGCGTGGCGGAACGGCCGGGCCGGCTGGACGAAATGGTCTTGAAGCGCAAAACTTCGTTCAACCCGTACGTCCGTGTCCTCTTGGACAGCCAAATGGCAGCCAAGGCGCGAGGGTTCTTAAAGGAAAAACTTCCGGAAGTGGAACGCGAAGAGACGTTCATGGACATCTTTACCCATCTTCTGGGATTTTAACGGACGCAGAAGCCCCCATAGCTCAACGGATAGAGTACAGGTTTGCGGAACCTGGGATTGAGGTTCGATTCCTCATGGGGGCACATTAAGATGAAGACTTGGCATTACGAAGTATTAATTGCAATCCTTCTTGGCCTTGTGATATATTTGGTTTTAGCTGTCTGGCCGATTGGCCAAGGTCCGAAAGATTTTCGCGGTCCGACCGGGGCTCCGCACGTTGAAGGCCCCACCGGTCCACCGCCGCAATAATAATGAATGCGGGTATGGTTTAGTGGCAGAACACGTCCTTGCCAAGGATGAGACGGCGGTCCGATTCCGCCTACCCGCACACCTCGACTCGCTTCGCTTGCTCAGTGCGGGCAAGCGTACAAAAACACCGCCCATGGCGGCGTTTTTGTTTATTGTAGTCCCGAGGAGAATCGAACTCCTATTTATGCCGTGAAAGGGCACTGTCCTAACCATTAGACGACGGGACCGTCTCCTCCAATATACTTAAAACTTCGGTTGCGGGCAATCAGCGGGCGAAGCGCAGGTAAATGCCGGAAGGCACGAGGCGGCCGGAGCCGGACTCTTTTATGTTGAGCTCGCCGAATTCTCCTTCGGCCTCTGCGATCTCTGGGAAGGCGCCCTCCACGGCCTGCAGGAACGAACGCGGTGAGTAGCCCGCGGCGTATCCGTTCAAGATAAAGAATGCGTCCGGCTTGGGCGAAAAGAGCGGGACCAGCGCCTTGAGGAGCGGCTCAAACCCCTCCTCTATTTTCCAAACCTCGCCCTTCGGTCCGCGGCCGAAGGCCGGCGGGTCCAGGATTATTCCGTCGTAAACTGAGCCGCGCCGCCCCTCCCTTTCGGCGAACTTCAAGGCGTCGTCCAAAAGGAAGCGGATGTTTTCTTCCGGCACTCCGGAAATGCGGGCGTTATCCTTAGCCCAAGTATTGCTTTGCTTGGAAGCGTCTATTTGGGTGACCTGCGCGCCCGAACGGGCGGCCACGACGCTCGCGATGCCGGTGTAGCCGAAAAGGTTCAGTACTTTCGGTTCTGCCATCCGTTTGACGCGCTCCGCGAGCCATTCCCAGTTGGGAGCTTGTTCGGGGAAAACGCCGGTATGTTTGAAGGAGGTGAGGCGGACGGTGAAACGGATACCCTTCCATTTCATCTCCCATTTTTCCGGGACGCCCTTATCCTTTTCCCATGCGCCCCTGCCGCCCGCGAAGCGGAAATGGGCCGCCGCCTTCCGCCATTCCTCCGGATGGGCCGGATGCCAAAGGGCCTGGGTTTCCGGCCGGATTAAAACGACGCTGCCGTAGCGTTCTAATTTTTCACCGTCGCCGGAGTCAATCAGCTCGTAGTCCTCCCAGGGCTCCGCTATCAGGTCCGATTTTTTCATCCCTTCAAATGATATTTACTCCACTGGTAAAGAACGACGGCGGCCGAAACCGAGGCGTTCAAAGATTCGCAGTCGGGGCTCATCGGGATGCGGAGCGCGACGTCGCAGTGCTCCAGGGTTTTTTGCCGGATGCCTTCGCCTTCGTTGCCGATAACGATGAGCGACGGCGACTCAAACCTTTCTTCGCGGATGTCGCGGGTGCCCGCCATGTCCAAGCCGTAGGCCCGGAAGCCCTTCTCTTTAAGGGCAAGCACGGTCTGGTTCACGTTGCCGATAGAAACGAGCGGCACCGAAAAGACCATGCCGGCCGAAACCTTCACGACCGCGCCGGTGATCGGCGCCTGGTGGTGCGGGGGAATGAGGACGCCGGCGGCGCCGAAGGCCGCAGCGCTGCGGATGATGGCGCCGACGTTCTGCGGATCGGTGAGTTCGTCCAAAAGGATGAGCATCGTGCCCGCGTCAATCTTGAGCCCGGCGAGGAAGGTCCGGAAATCCACCATGAGGGACGTGGGGTCAATGAAGGCGATGACGCCCTGATGGGCCGTTTCCCGGCCGACCATCTGCGAGGCGTCGTGCGTTTTCATCGCCGAGGCCGTAATGCCGCGCTTGGAGAGGATGCTCCGGAGCTCGCTGTTGCCGGCATCGGCGGAAAGGAAGACCTTCTTTATCGTATGCGGGGCCTTCTCCAGCGCCTCCTCCAGGGCGTGCTTGCCGTAGATATAGATTTTGTTGCCGTGGTCGTTGCGGTCAAATCTTTTATGCTGTCTTGGGTTAAATCTTTTTTGGAACATGTTTAAATCTTTGGCGGAGAGGGTGGGAGTCGAACCCACAAGAGGCTTTTAAGACCTCTACAGTTTAGCAAACTGCTGGCTTACCATTCGCCGCACCTCTCCAAAAACGTAGAAACTGCTTGTATTTATATCATTCCTCTGGTAAGTTGACAACACGATGCAGAAAAGACCGCCGGTAATCGTCATTATGGGCCACGTGGATCACGGGAAGACCACGCTTTTGGACTATATCCGGAAGACCGCGGTCGCCGCGCGCGAGGCCGGCGGCATCACGCAGGCCATCGGCGCGTACGAGGCCGAGTGGAAGGGTCAGCGCGTAACGTTCATTGACACGCCCGGCCACGAAGCTTTCCAAAACATGCGCGCCTATGGCGCCAAGGTCGCGGACATCGCCGTTTTGGTTATTGCCGCGGACGACGGCGTGAAGCCCCAGACCAAGGAAGCCATTCAAACCATCCTGGCGGCCAAGATACCGTACATCGTGGCCATCAACAAAATAGACAAGAACAATGCCGACCCGGAGCGGGCGAAGAGCGAGCTGCTTCAAAACGGCGTGCTTTTAGAGGGGCGGGGCGGCGACGTTTCGTTCCAGGAAATATCGGCGAAGACCGGGGAGGGCGTGCCCGAGCTTTTGGACCTCGTGCTCCTTGCTTCCGACGTGGAGGAACTTCAAGCCGACCTCCAAGCGCCCGCCGAGGGCATAATCATGACAAGCCGGAAAGACCCGAGGAAGGGTATTCTGGTCGGCGTGGTCATCAAGAACGGAACCTTGCGTCCGGGAGACGCCATACGGACCGCGACCGCGTCCGGAAAAGTACGGTCCATTGAAACGGTAAGCGGCGAGAAAACGGAAGCGCTCGTGCCCTGCGCCCCGGCGCTCATCATCGGATTTGAATCCCTGCCGCAGGTGGGGGAAGAGTTCACGAACGACCCCGAGAGGCGGTTTGAAAGCGCCGCCGCGGCCGCTCAAGGCGCCGCCGCGGACGCGAAGGCGGTGCCCATCGTCATTAAAGCCGATGAGACCGCCTCGCTTGAGGCCCTCAAGGGATTAGTCATCAAAGCTGCGGGCACCATGCCGGTCCGGATCGTGGACGCGAGCGTGGGCAACATCACCGAGAACGACGTGAAGACCGCGGACGCCTCGGGCGCGCTCGTCATCGGATTCCGGACGAAGGTGGATAAGGCGGCCGAGAACCTCGCCCAGGGCAAGCACGTGACCGTTATTACTTCGCAGATAATCTACGAACTGGAGAAGGCCGTCGTTGAGCACTTGAACGGTATAAATCCCGCCGAGCGCCGGCGGATAGAGATCCTCGCCGTTTTCGGAGAGCCGAAAGGACAGGAGCGCGTCGTCGGCGGCCGGGTGATCTTAGGCCCCGTGAAGAACCAGGAAGCGTTTGAGGTTTGGGAAGGGGATGTGAGCGTCGGCGAAGGAAAAATCTTGAACTTGCAGTCGCAGAAGAAGGACATCGGCGAGGCCGCCGAAAGAATGGAAGTGGGGCTCTTGGTCCAGACCGCGGCGGAAATAAAGCAGGGAAGCGTTTTGATGTTCAAATAATGAGGCCTTACCGCAATCTCAAAATGGCGAGCGTTATCCAGGAAACGCTGAGCGAAATGTTCCTGCGGGACTTTGATTTTAATGGCGCCCTGGTCACGATTGCGGAGGTCGTGATAGACGAAAAGCTTGAAACGGCGCGCGTGAAGCTTTCCATTCTGCCTTTTGAAAAGGGGCCGGAAGCGTATAAAATGGTGGAAGACCGGCGGCGGGAACTGCAGTATAAGCTGGTTCGCAAATTGAACATTAAGCCCGTCCCGCGCCTGAAATTTGAAATAGTACAATAAAATAACGGCCGGATGGCGAAGAGGTAACGCGGCGGTCTGTCCCGCTACGCGGGATCTGGCGAAGCCAGACAAAACCTTTATGTATTTTACGTACGTATTGCGCAGTATTAAAAACGGCGACTTTTATATTGGCAGTGCCGAAGACGTAACAAAGCGGCTAGCATTACATAATGCTGGTAGAGTAAAATCAACTAAGGCCTATAGGCCATGGGAATTGCTGGAATATCATGAGTTTGCGACAAGGAGCGAAGCTGTTAGAATGGAGCGTTTTCTGAAGACTCATCAGCAGAAAGAAATTTTAAAAAGAAGGTATAAGGCCTAGTGGCGAAGTGGTCAACGCGGTGGTCTGCAAAACCACTATTCACCGGTTCAACTCCGGTCTAGGCCTCAAAGAGGCGGCGGCCTGTCCCGCTACGTCTCGCTACGCGAGATCTGGCGTAGCCAGACAACAGCATAATTTTAAAGGGCTCATAGCATAATGGTAGTG
>DAICZV010000015.1:0-7239 GCA_027310975.1 bacterium | reverse complement strand
CGGCATCTCGCGTAGCGAGACAAAAGCTCCATCGTGGGTTCGACTCTCACTGGCGCCTCGTGTAATGCCCGGGTGCTGTAATTGGTAGCCAGAGGGGACTTAAAATCCCCTGTCCGAAAGGGCGTGTGGGTCCGAGTCCCACCCCGGGCACTTAGAATAAAAAATCCGCCGATGAGGCGGATTTTCGTTTAAAGCTTTATCTTGAAGAATCGGTGCTTGCCGATCTTAAGGATTTCGCCGCCGTTCAATCTCAAAACTTCCTTTTCATCTGTCTTTTCCTTACTGTCCAACTCAACCGCTTTTTGCGCGATGAGCCGTCGTGCCTCGCTTTTACTGGGAACACCCGCGGCGATTAGCAGGTCCAATATTCCCAATTCTTTATTCCTAATTCCTAATTCCCGTATCTCCTCCGGCATTTCTCTTTTGGAGAAGGTTTTTATCCAGTTCTCTTTCGCTTTCATCGCTTCTTTCTCGCCGTGGTACATTTTGGTGACGGTTTCCGCAAGAAGCATCTTCGCTTCGTAGGGGTTGCCTTGGGGCGGCTCAACTTCGGTGAAGTGCGTGAAGTATTTGGCGGTGAGCGAGTCGGGGATGGACATTAATTTGCCGAACATCTCCTCCGGTTTTTCGGTGAGGCCGATGTAGTTGCCGTAGCTCTTGCTCATCTTGCGCACTCCGTCGGTGCCTTCCACGAGCGGCATGGTGATAATGTCCTGTTCCGGCATTTTGAAGTAGCGCTGGATGCGCCGGCCCATCAGCAAGTTCAGCTTCTGGTCCGCGCCGCCGAGCTCAACGTCGGCTTTTACCATCACGGAATCGTATCCTTGGAGGATGGCATAGAGCGATTCGAGGACCGTTACGTCGCCGCCGGCGTCTATCCGTTTTTGAAAGTCCTCGCGCTTCATTATTTGGCTGATGCTCACGGCCTTAGTGACCGCCAAAAAATCTTTTAAGCTTTTTCCGTGCCACTCGCTGTTGTATCTGACCTCGGTCTTTTTGATGTTGATGACCTTCCCGGCCTGGTCCAGATAATGCTTCATGTTCACCTTGATCTCTTTTTCGGTAAGCGGCTGGCGTTCGGCCGACTGGCCGGAAGGGTCGCCGATCTGGGCGGTGAAATCGCCGATGATGAGGACGGCCTGGTGCCCCAGCTCCTGGAACTCGCGGAGCTTCAAGAGGGGAACGGTGTGGCCCAAATGAATATCGGGCTTGGTCGGGTCAATGCCGAGTTTCACCCGCAATTTCCGGCCGGAATTGAGGGCATTCCAAAAATGGACGCCATCAATGATTTCCTCAATACCTCGCGTGAAAGTTTTCTTTATTAAAACCTCCTTATTATCCATATCGCTTCAATTTTAGCATTTAAGATTGGATATAAAAAGCCGGTTCGTCTAAGAGCCGGCCTTGAGATTTTGGAGAATGACCCATCGGATGTCTGCTGAGTTCACAATCTCGCGCTCCGGCGGCGTCTCAAGCGTGATAAGTTCGCCGAAGTCCTGAATGATCCTTCTCACCCCTCTAAACTTATCGCCGATAAAAGCACTAACTGCGCTTTCCACGACACCGTATTTTCTGTTCGCCGCGTGGATAATCGTTCCTTCACCGGTGGCGATACCGACGTGACCAACGCCCTTGGCTTTGTCAACATAGTAGTAATCTATGTGTCCGGAGACGAACACAAGGTCGCCGGCGCGGAGTTCTTGGATGCTCGCGTTGACGCCGAACTTAAATTGCTGGATAGACCGCCGCGGAATGCGGATGCCGAGCTGGCCATAGAGCCAGCCGGCCAGGCTGGAGCAATCAAAGTAAAAGGGCGCTTCGTAAAGCCGCGATCCGCGTTTGTACTGGGCCTTGCCGACAACGCTCCGCGCCAGCCCCAGTATGTCCGCTCTCACCACGTGGAATTTCTTTTTCTGGAGAATAGCGAGAGCTTCCGCGTCGCTCACGGGCAAGCGAAGCTCTCGGAAGCTGATCGCGCACCGATTTCCGTAAGCTTGGAAGTATTTCATAGGTCACCTCTTTTGTTTTTAATGAACTGAAATAAAATCCGCCCCAGCTAGAGGCGGTTACAAACAACCAAAACTTCTAGCCGGCTTATGGCAGCAAGCTATTGAATCTCTGGAAGCCCGACCAGGTTTTGACGTGTTTATTTTGGAGCATGCTTATTTTTTAGTTTTGATTATCTCGTCAATCAGGCCGTATTCCTTGGCCTCGGCGGCCGTCATATAGAAGTCGCGGTCGGTATCGCGTTCTATCTTATCCAGTTTCTGGTTGGTGTGCTTGGCGAGGATTTGGTTCAGCTTGTCCTTTATCTTCACTATCTGCTTGGCGGTTATCTCTATTTCCGTCGCCTGGCCTTCCGCGCCGCCCATCACCTGGTGGAGGAGTATCTCGGAGTTGGGGAGGGCGAAACGCTTGCCCTTCGCACCGCAGCCGAGGAGCACCGCGCCCATGGAAGCGGCCATGCCGACGCAGATGGTGGAGACCGGTGCCTTTACGTACTGCATCGTGTCGTAGATGGCGAGCCCCGCCGTAACCGAGCCGCCCGGAGTGTTCAAGTAAAGCTGGATCTCTTTCTTCTGGTCTTCGTGGTCCAAAAAGAGGAGCTGGGCGATGACGGCGTTCGCCACCTCGTCCACGATCGACCCGCCCAAAAAGATGATGCGCTCCTTTAACAGGCGCGAATAGATGTCATAAGCCCTCTCTCCGTAGGAAGATTTTTCTATTACCGTCGGTATTAAGTTCATCCCCCACATAATATTATGATTGTGCTCTTGAGGCAAGTTGAGCAGACACTCGCAGCGAACATATGATTAATGCCAAGGAATTATGTGGGGGATTCATACGTCATCTCCAGATAATGTGTACATTAACCTTTCCTTTAATCTTCTAAGTCCCTGCTTATGTTGCTTAAGAGCCGCCTCTCTATTAAAAGCATCGCGTTTATTGGAAAATCCTTCAAAGTAGATTAATTGCCAAGGTATATATTTCTTGGTGTGATAAGATTCTCCGTTGTTGTGTTCTTTCAACCGTCTTTTTAAATTATCCGTGCAACCAATATACAAGCTCTTATTTTTAAGAGATCTCAGTAAGTAAACGTAATAAATCACGGTTAAGTGATTTGGAGTTGACGGCTACTTTATCAGGTCCACCTCCGTTGCGTCAAACGAACTGGCGCTAAAGATATTTTCCGAGCTCTTCACCATCACGGTGTCGCCCGGTTTGATGTCGGCGAGAGTTATAGATGTGGCCGTTGGATTGCCGTTCTTGTCTATATTCAGCATATCAACGGAATAATATTTTGTGTTCGGCGAAGTATTCGCATTCCGCGTTTGGGTGGCCCGGGGGGAGCCGTCCGGATGAGGCAGATAGTCAGCGGGGTCATTTACTGTAATGGCGATAGTCGCACCGTATACGTTTTGGACCGTACCCTTCAAGCTATAAATCGTTCCCGATGGTGCCGGGAAAGCGGCGTTCACGAGCGGTAAGTACGTATTTTTAGCCATTTGGCTACCGTTCGCCTGGCCGATGAAATAGCCGATAATGCCACCCACAATGAGCGTTAGCATGGCGACGATTATAAAGACCGGTCTTTTTATCCCTGGTTGGTTTGCCATATGCGTTCATTATACCAAATTGCTGGGGCGATTTGGTATAATAATGACGTATGAAAAACTTGAAGCAAAATCCGTTCTTCTACTTGAGCCTCGTGCTCGGCTTCGCGGTCGTATTTGAAGTTGCCGGCATCGTGAATGCGGCCTGGACGGCGCCGACGCTAAATCCTCCGAATGGCAACCCGGCCCAGCCATTAGACACGAGCGCTTTGCGCCAAACGAAACTAGGTAGCTTGACTATCCTTGGAAGTAGTCAAAGCGTTTCTCCTTATGGCGTTCAAATCGACCCATCGGGCCACGTGCTCTTTGGCCCAACAAACGGTGGTGGGAATATAACGCCCAATGCGGCGATATCTTATGATGGCACCAATTTGGTATACACAAATGTTTGGCCAGCCAGCCAATCCGACTGGCACGCAATCGGTAGCGGCGGCATCGGCACTTGGCCTATCTCAATACCGACGACTGGTCCACAGGGTCTTAACGGCTTTTTCGGCTTCCAGTTGGCCAACACCGGCTGGACGGGATTTGATCTAGCCAGCTCAACGACAAACCGCCTTGTTCTCGGCGTGTCCCAAGCTCAAGTTAATAATGCTAAGGACATATTTGATGTTGAAATCAGCCGAAGCCTGACCGGTGGCGATGGCAGTGGTAGCTGGCAGCACATGATGGAGATTCGCGCGGATGGGACAATACAGGCCACGGGCTACTATGACTCAAACAATAATCCTGTGCCGGCTATCGGTACATGGTGTGGTATAGATGCTGGATCACTTGTGATCAACTGCGGAGGGCAAGACCCCAAGGTCAGCTGTCCCGCTGGATATAGCAAGAATAATATTAACTTCGGTACTGTAAAAGGGGATGCGACCATACCCTTTGCTACTTGTATCTTTACTGGCTACCCAAAGAGCGGTAACGGTGGCAGTGGGAGCGGTAGTGGCAGTGGCATTACGGGTACCCAGCCACTTTACATGAACGTTCACACGGCGCAGGACTGTACTAATATTGGCGGGACCCCTTATTTGGATACGGTTTCAACGAGCAATCCAAGTGAAAATAACTGGGTTTGTCAGCTTATTAACTATCAGACGACGAGTCAAACAGGGTGCCCATCCGGCGGATGGCAGCCGTACGTTCGCCCTGGCCAGTCGCTTGAGATTACTGCGACGAGGCGGCAGTCTTATAGCACCCCGTCAGCGATTTGTGCTAATAATAATTTTTGCTCTACCGGTTCCCACACCTTCTCTCTGTCGCCGATAGAATCTTGTACTTACGAAGCGGCTCCAAATTGCTACAATAATACCGGTTACGCTACTATCACTCAAATCGCCTGTTATTAATTTGTGCACACGGCAAGCCGCCCTTCTGGGCGGCTTTTTATGCATAGATCAGTGTTATTTGTTATAATAAAACCGATGAGGAAACTTGAGCGCAGAGTTTTGATCTTGCCGGCGGTTATCATCGCGGCCGCTTTCGTTTTCACTGCCACCCATTCGGTCTTCGGCCAAACGTCCACTACTCCGCAACCCCAGAATTTTCAAGCCACGGGGGCTTCCGCCTGCACGGTGAATTTGAACTGGACAGCCGAGCAGGCCGACTCTTACCAGATTAGGTACGCGGCGAACGCGTCTAATCTATTCAGCAATTATCAGACGCTTAATATCATGAGCGCTGACGTAGTTACGACTAACGGCGTTTCATCGTATGCCATTAACGCTCTGTCTACCAGCACGCCGTACATCTTTGCTATCCAGGCCCAGGCGAACGGGCTGAGCCCGTCGGCCTGGTCCAACCAGGCACCCGCCACGACCATGCCTTTGGCCGCGCCCAAGACGCCGAATTTCACGGCGGTCCAAGGTGGCTATGGTAATCAACAGATGACTCTGTCATTGTCGTGGAACGGCCAGGTTCCGACCTCTCCTTACAGCGGCACATTCATCATTGAGGAGGCGACCTCCACGAATGGATCATTTAGTCCGTCATCCTTTAGCGTTATCCAGTCTAATCTGCCCGCCAGTTTCCCCGCCTACAGCACTGGTGGAACTCTGAATCCCGGTTACGCGTATGCCTTTATGATTCAGGGTATGACGACGAGCAGTGGTTGCGCGCCGGGAGTTGCGGGAATATCGCCGCTCTCCAATGTCATCGCAGTGCCCACAGTGCCTCAGAATTTGGTAGCGAGCTACGTGTATAATCCTTCTAATCCGCCGGTCAACTTATCTTGGAGCGCCAGTATTTTGCCCCAATCCGGCACCAATGATTACGAGATTTTGCGCGGCTTATCCGCATCTAATATGCAAATTCTGGCCACCACGACCGCGACCTCGTATCCGGACTCGCGGGTAGTTTCCAATAGCCAGTATTACTACCAGGTCCGGGCCTGCAATGCCAATGCCGCCGGCAACATCGGTTGCTCCGACCTGTCAAACACCGAGGTTATCACGGTGACGGACGCCCCGCAGAAATTAGCCGCTACGGTAGCCGGAATTTCACAAACC
This sequence comes from bacterium, assembly GCA_027310975.1. Classification (GTDB taxonomy): domain Bacteria; phylum Patescibacteriota; class Minisyncoccia; order UBA6257; family GWB1-50-10; genus JAMCRC01. Next base: position 1,124 of record DAICZV010000015.1, on the reverse strand, counting down.
AATCCGCAGACGGCGAAGGTGATGCTCGTATGGCAAAACACATTCACCTCGGCCCAAACTGCGAACTATTACGTCCAGCGTGACAGCGGCAACGGTTTTCAAACTGTCGGTAGTCCTTTGCCTGCGGCGGACAGCGCGACAGCGACGATGGTTTTTTACGACAGTGTGCCAGCAGGCAAAACCTATTCTTATCGGGTTTATGCCACGTTTGCCGGGCAGACATCCGCTTATTCCAATATCGCAAGCGTTGACACAAACGTGACGTCTCTCACGAACTATGCCTGGACGGCTTATGCGCCGAACAGTGGCGAGGCTGGCCAGGTTGGTATTGGCGCCGTGAGCTTCAGCTCTACGAATGAGGCAGGAGCCACCGCGCCTTACGGCGTCTTTATGAACAATACGACCGGCGTGCTTTCCGGCTACGCTTGGGCGGGCGCTTCATCGGATTACGGCTGGCTCTCATTTAACGCGAGCGACTCCAGCCACCCGGCCGCGCAAGTGAATTCTGCGACCGGACAAGTGACCGGCTGGGCCAAGTTCATCGGGGCGAACTCATCGCTCGGCGCTTGGGACGGCTGGGTGAGCTTGAGTGGTAACAATGGATTGCCCACCAGAAGCCCCAATTATGTATCTTGGGGAGTGACATATAGTTCTTCCACCGGAAATTTCTCCGGCGCGGCCTGGGGTGGGGACGTGGCAGGGTGGCTCTCCTTCTGCAATACCGCGCCTTTCCCGAGCGGCGCCAATTATTGCGTGACAACAGGCGGTACACAAACTAACCAAGGCCCGCAGATTATCGCGACATCGTCCACGGCGAATTCCATCACCATCACCTGGAAGAATCCGATAAATTACAGTCAGGTACAAATCGAACAAACCCTAGCACCTAACATGAACCAGCAGCAAATACAAGATAAAACTAACTATAAAGCCGTGAAGACATTTAATGCTACGAATGCTAGTGATACTGTGTACACTAATGCCACAAATTCAGTTTCATATACCATCCCCGGATTAAATGCGAGCAGTACGTATGGTGTTTTTGTGAAGGGATACAAATAAAGATGAGCGAGTAAACAGCCCGCACTTAAATGTGTGGGTTTTTATAATAAAACCATCAAAAA
>DAICZV010000014.1 GCA_027310975.1 bacterium | reverse complement strand
TATAAAGAGTCAATCCAGATGGACGGCATTTCCACATTCGCAGAAGAAAGGACTTTGGCCCAACAAGTCCCTGAAAATTTTTATCCCACCGAAAAAGAGCTAAGAGAACTTTATGAAGGTTGGGATATAGTCTTCTTGAAAATGACTGATGAAACTGCGGCACAGCGAAAAGACGGTGTGGCGATTATTAACAAGACCATCCATCTTGTTGCAAAAAAAAGAACGACTGGCGATTAAAGTTCTAACGTCCGCTCCTCCGCTCCCCGGAGCTATTGATTTTACTGACTAATATCCGTTGCGCAGCCGGCCGGACTCGAACCGGTAACCCCCGCCGTGACAGGGCGGTGCTCTAACCAATTGAGCTACGGCTGCAAGCTGCCAATCCGAATTTTATGACAAGCCGGCGGTTTTATCAAATGACACTATGCCTGCTCGTAAAACTTGCCGATATGAAGCACTTTTTTGTCCGAAAGGCGCGGACCCATGAGCTGGAACCCGACCGGAAGCTCTTTCCCGCCCAACGGATATCCCTTGACCGGCATTGAAAGCGCCGGCAAGCCGGCGAGGTTCGCCGGAATAGTGAAGATGTCCGAAAGGTACATTGAAAGCGGGTTGCTCGTCTTTTCCCCGAACTTAAAGGCGGTCGTAGGCGTGACGGGCGTAAGAATGACGTCCACCTCGCTCCAGGCCTTTTCAAAGTCTTCGCTCATAAGCCGGCGAACTTTCTGGGCCTTGGCGTAATAAGCGTCGTAATATCCGGCGGAAAGAACGAAAGTGCCGAGCAGAATGCGGCGGCGCACCTCGGCGCCGAAGCCCCGACCCCGGGTTTTGAAGTAAATATCCCGCAAGGCGTCTGCCTCTTTTTCCACCTCCGGCAGGCCCGGATACCGTACGCCGTCAAAACGCGCGAGGTTCGCCGAAACTTCGGCCGGCATCACGATGTAATAAGTGGAAAGAGCGTACCGGGTGTGCGGCAGGGACATCTCTTTAAAGTTCAATCCGAGTTTTTTAAGCTTGCCAATCGCCTCTTCCACGCCGCGCGCGACCTCGGCGCTCAGCCCCTCGCCGAAATATTCCTTGGGCAATCCAACGCGCAGCCCTTTAAGATCTTCAAGCGTCAGTGGCTCCCGTTCCGGCAATGCCAAGCTCGTGGCATCAAATCCGTCCCGGCCGCGAACGGCGTCAAAGAGCGCCTCCGCGTCTTCCACGGTCCGCGCGAATGGACCGATCTGGTCCAAGCTGGATGACATCGCCATCAATCCGAATCGGGAAACCGCGCCGTAGGTCGGCTTGAAGCCGACGACGCCGCAGAAGGCCGCCGGCTGGCGGATAGAACCGCCGGTATCGGAACCGAAAGCGCCCAGGGCCATTTGTGCGGCAACCGCGGCCGCCGAGCCGCCGGAAGAACCGCCCGGCACGCGCGATGGGTCATAAGGGTTTTTCGTCGGGTGGAAACCGGAATTCTCGGTGGAGGAACCCATCGCGAACTCATCCATATTCGTCTTGCCTAAAATTATCGCGCCGGATGCTTTGAGCTTTTTCACGGCCGTCCCGTCGTAAGACGAAACGTAAGGTTCCAATATCTTGGAGGCGGATGTGGCCTTGGTTCCCTTAAAGAGCATATTGTCCTTCAAAGCCACCGGCACGCCAGCGAGAGGCGGCAATTTTTCGCCTGCGGCGTTCTTTTCGTCCGTCTCTACGGCGGCCCGGAGCGCGCCTTCTTCAAAAATGGAAAGGTAGGCGCCGAGCGCGGCGTCTTTTTCTTTGATCTGCTTCAGGTATTCCCCTGTCGCTTCCGCGGCCGAGAACTCCTTTTTCGCTAATCCGGTCCGGAACTTTTTTATGGTCAATGTTTTCAGTTCCATGTTAATCGGCCTCGCCCGGAAACACCGGCGGCACTTTAAGATAATCCCTTTCTTTTTCCGGAAACTCCCCCTTGGCGATATCGCCGGGAAGACCGCCGCCTTCTTCGTCATCCCGGAAAACGTTCTTCAGGTCCGTGCCGCCCGTCATAGGCGTAACGCCGTCGGTTTTGACGGTTTTCAGTTCTTCAAAGTGGTCCAAAACGGCCCCGAGGTCCTTTAAAAGCTTCTCTTCCTCGGCCGGCTTAAGCTCCATATGGGAGAGTTCCGCCAGCTTTTCCAAGTCCTTTTTCGCGAGCATGAATGAATTATATAGGTAATTCTTCATTAATAACAATAAACGGCTCGGGGATATGAAAAAGTGGGTAAGACTTGGCCAAGCGGCCCGGAGCGCACACTTTTTCGTATTCCCGAGCCTTATCCAATATGAATAATTCTCAAAAAATCCTTTTCATTAATGACTTTCACTCCCAATTCCTTGGCCTTAGCGTATTTGGAGCCGGGGTTCTCGCCCGCGACGACATAGGTCGTCTTTTTGGAAACGCTCTCCGAGACCCCGCCTCCCAAGGACCTTATCTTTTCCTTGGCCGCCTCGCGCTCCAGCGAGGCAAGCGTTCCGGTCAAAACGAAAACCTGGCCTTTAAGGGGCCCGCTTTTGCTTTGAGCGGCGATGCGGCTCACGCGCACGCCAACGGCATCCAGCTTTTTCAAAAAATCCTGGTTGCGCTTTTCCTTGAACCACTCGTGGATGCTCGCCGCCACCTTCGGCCCCACATCCGGCAGCTCCTGGAGCTTTTCAAGCGTGAACCCTCCCAGCGCCTTGCCGACGTCGCTGGGCTTTAAAATGTTTTTATCCGCAACCCTCTGCGCGAGCAAATTAGCCGTCTCTTCGCCGACGTGTAAAATACTTAAACCGGAAATCAGGCGCGCGAGCGGCACCTCTTTTTTGCTTTGGACTTCCTTGACGATATTTTCCGCGGACTTTTCACCGAAACGTTCCAGGGCGGCAATGTCCCCTTCTCTGAGCGCGAAAATATCGGCCGCGTCCGCGATGAGCCCCTCGTCCAGGAACTTGTCCAGTATCTGCGGTCCTACCCCGCGAATATCAAAGGCGGCCCGCGAAGTGAAATGATAAAGAGATTCGCGGTGGCGCGCGCCGCAAAGCTTGTTGCTGCAGCGGTAAATGGCGCCGTCCCGAACCACGGGACTCCCGTCAACCGGGCATTTGGCGGGCATTTTGAAGGCCTTTTCTTTGCCGGTCCGCAAATGTTTCATCACCTGCGTGACTTGGGGAATAACGTCGCCCGCCCGGGAAACGATGACCGTGTCGCCGACCTTAAGGCCCAGCCTCTCTATTTCGTCCGCGTTGTGGAGCGTCGCGTGGGTGATGGTGATGCCGCCGACGCCGACCGGACGCATGACGGCGACTGGCGTAAGAGCTCCGGTGCGGCCGACCTGCACTTTGATCTCCTCCACCACCGTCGTCGCTTCGCGCGGCGAGAATTTATAGGCAATAGCTCCCCGCGGCGCCTTGCCGACGATGCCGGCCGCGGCAAAAACGGCATTGCTGTTTACGATGATGACCGTGCCGTCTATCTCGTAGTCTATCCCCTCCCGGTGCGTCGCCCAATGCTCGCGAAAATCCATTACCTCCTTGAAAGTCCGGGCGCCCCGGTTGTGCGGGTTGGTCTTAAAACCGAGTGCCTTCAAAACCAGGTGTTCCTCTTCGTGCCGCTTTTGGCCCAAGTCCGTCACGATAGAATATTGGAATGAGTCCAGTTTGCGCGCCGCGGCGACCTTCGGGTCCAGCTGGCGGATGGAGCCGGCCGCGATGTTTCGCGGATTGGCGTATTCCTTCTCTCCCTTTTTCCTTTGTTCGCGGTTCATCCGCTCAAATTCCTTGAGCGTGGTGAAGACCTCGCCGCGCACGATGAGGTGCTTGGGCGCCAGGTTGAAGTTTTTAGGGTCAAGTCCCAGCCCGCGCAAATTCCGGGCCGCTTCGTCCGGCGGCAAGAACTTGAGCGGAATGGCCTCCACCGTCCTCAAATTTTGAGTCACGTCCTCGCCGACAAAACCGTCGCCGCGGGTCGCCCCTTGGACGAATACGCCATCCTCATAGATAAGCTCTATCGCCAGGCCGTCTATTTTGAGCTCGCAATAATAGGCCGGCTGGCCTTTTTCCGCCCGCTTTTCAGCGTCATACCCCAAAAAATCCGTCAGGCGCTGATGCCAGTCCGCCATATCCTCCGAGCTGAAGGCGTCGTTGAACGAGAGCATCGGCTTCTCGTGCCGGACCTTCAGAAAACTTTTGAGGGGCTTGCCGCCCACGCGCTGGGTGGGAGAATCGGGCGTCACTAGCTCCGGGAACTTCTGTTCCAAATCAAAGAGCTCCTTTTTCAAGGAGTCCAAGGCGTCCGGAGAGATAAGCTCCTTGTCCAGGACGTGGTAGGCATAGCGGTATTTGTTTATTTCCGTCCGGAGCTTTCGGACCCGTTCTTCCGCTTGGCGTTTATCCATTGTCCCTGTTTTTATTGCGTGGAGATCGTCGTCTGAAGAACGCGCTCCGTCCGGCCGGCGTTGCCGATGCCGGTCGCGGTTATCGCGCCGGTCGCGGAATCGTAAGTGATGGTAGAGGTCGCCGTGGCGCCGTTCCCAAGCAAGACCGGCTGATCCTCACACGGGGCCAGGTTGCTCCCCTGGAGCTCATAAAAATAGCAGTAAAGCCCCTGCTCTACGCCGGCGTCAGCCGCGAAGAAAGCGGCGGCGGAACCGATGGCATCGCTGGACTGCTGGAGCGTGAAGTACATAAGCATGCCGGCGATTGCCGTGGCGCTCAAAACCAATCCGCCCAGCATGACGCTGATGAGTATCATCGCTTGTCCTTTTTCGTTCTTCATATCTTTAATTGCATCCGGATATTTGGGCCGAATTGTATTTAAACTTCGGCGGCACGTCCTTCGGCAGAACGCGGGAACTCACGGTCGTTTGAACGTAGGTCGGCGCGACGCTTTGGTCCGCCCCGGCGGCGCCAATACCCAAGTTTATCGTCACCCGCCAGGGATAACAGGCGTCGCCTTTCGTTTGCGCGACGATGAAATTAAGGTTTTTCACGATAACGTTATCGGAGGTTATGGCCGCGCCGTCGCGCACGAGAACGTTCGCGGAAGAGATGCCGTATGTGGTCACATCGCCGGATGCGTTATAGAAAGTGAGCGCCTGGCTCGGGTCGGTGGAGGTCGTAAAGAGATAGCCGGTGCGAATCTCGCGGGCCATCTGTTCCAGGGCGGTTTGGACGTCGTTATCAACGGTAATCATAGTCACTAGATGCCTCTCGCTTTTGAGGGATTGAATGAAGGCCCCGACCGCGACAACCGTGACGATGATGAAGACCGACATCGCGACCAAAAGCTCCACTAGGGTAAACCCCGCACCTTTGGAGCCTTTCAAAGAGAGGGGTCTGGATGAAGAACCCTTAGGCCCGGTCTTAGGCCAAAGATGCGGGGTAAACCCTTTCTTCTTATTCTTAAATGTCTGTTGGATATTCATATTGGTCAGCCGCGCCAGTCAGTGAACTTGTCCTCAAGAGTGAAGGTTTTGGAAGCGCCGTTTTCCGTCCACGAAATGATTGATTGCACATCCAAGACGGCGGAGTTGCCGGAATTGCCGATGTACACAGCGCGGTTAAATATCGTGCCGGTTCCGGTGCAACCGGGATCAAGAGAGTCGCAGAAAAAGTGAGCCGGCGTAATCTGGACCGGCGTGCTGGTGCCGACCGCGAGGAGCGGACTTACCGAATCGTAGCTTAAGGAATAGGTCGTGCCGGGAGTAAAGTCATGAGCGAAGCTTTGGCCCTCCAGATATTCCGTGTCCAAGATATTCTTCACGACCTCTATCCCCTCCGAGGCCAGATAGGCGGCGGTGAGCCGGTTCGTCGCGCTCGCGCTCGTGTGCGCCGAATTGATGAGGAGAGACATAATACCCAAAATACCCACGACGACCAAGCTCGCCGCGACGATGGACTCTATCATCAAACTGCCGCTTTCGTTTTCTGCAGAAAATCTGTGCATAGTCAGTTAAAAGCTAACTCCCCCGCCGGGGCTCACGGAAATCCCCGCAGTCGCGCCATTCGCCGGTATCTGGAGCGTTACGGCCATGGCTCCGGAACTGCTCGCCACGAGGTAGGGCGGAATGAAATAGATGTCCGCCGGAATGGGATTGAACTGAATGCCGGCATCCAGCTGGAAATTTTGGACGATGAACCCGTTCAAACTACTGTAAGAAAAGTCAGTGGCGGTGGAACATTGGGACCCGCTCTGTGGCGTATAGCCGTAGATGAAATAGGTGGAAGTGGAACTGAAGCTGACTCCGTAAGCGCAAATCTGGCCGCTCACGCCCGGCACGTTATATTTTTCCAGGGCCAGGGCCTTGGCCCGGTTCAAAACTCCGGCCACGTTCGCCTGGTCGGTTGTGAGCGCTAGCTGAGCGGTACTTGAATGGTTATAGGCGATGAGCATCGCCGAGAGTACGCTCATGATCCCGATGACCACCAGCGTTTCAATAAGGGTGAACCCCGCACTTTTGGAAGATTGCGGCGTTTTCCTGCAAAGTCTTGTCCATTCGGCTGATTTTTTATGCATATAGTTGGAATATCGATTCCACTATCGCGCCATAACTGGAAATCTTCCAAAGGTGCGGGGTAAATCCGCTTTCCGAGCGTTTGATTTGGTCCGCCATCAGACCTAATTATACGCTAGAGCGAGAAGAGGTGGAAGTAACCGGTGATGAGCGCGGCGCCGAAAAATACCGTCAGGACGAACCCAAGGACCATGAGGGGCGCAAAAGGCACTTTGTCGCGCATCGTCTTCTTCCTAAAAAGCACGAGGATCACGCTCAATACCCCGCCCAGGATGAAGGAAAGCATCGTCGCCAGGACGATGTCCGGCCACCCAAGAAGCAACCCGGCCACGGCGGCGAGCTTTACGTCCCCCAAGCCCATGCCCCGGCCGCGGCTTAAAAGAACGAGCGCTCCGAAGAGGACTAGGCCAAAGATGAGGCCCAAAAGATGGTTCGCGATGATTCCGCTTACGGGAGAGAAGATGAGCTGGTACTGCTTCAAGAACGAGTCGCGGAAAGGAAAAAGCAGGCTGTCGTAGCGTAGCGTGATGAACATCACGATGGCGCCGCAAACGAGCAAAATGGCGTTTAGAGCGTTTGGGATGACGTAATGCCTGAGGTCTATCACGACGATCGTGAGCCAAACAAGGAAGACCGTTATCCAAACCAATACTAAAATGTAATACCAGGCCGGGAGCGAGAAAGCGGCGAAAAGGATGCTGCTTTTGGCGTAGAACGAGTTAAAAAAGAGCGGCAGGCCGGCAAAGATGGCACCGCTTATGAATTCCACGGCCGGATATTGGGCTGAAAGGCGATGGCCGCACTTCCGGCACTTCCCCCATTGGATGGCGTAGCTTAGGAGCGGCACGAGCTCCAGCGCGCCGAGCACGTGTCCGCAATAGGGGCAATGCGAACGGCCGCCGAGGCGTTTGGCGTCAAAAAGCCGGCCTTCCGGCGCGTACCGGAATATAAGCACGTTCAGGAAACTGCCTATCGCGGTCCCGAAAACGAAAAGGAGAAAATAGGGTAAGGCCGTCATCTCGTTTTAAGACGCCGGGCACGCGCCGGTGGATCCATCCGGATTCGTGGTCGTGAAGACCGCGTGGCCGGAATTGTCCACGCAATAATACTGGGTTTCGTTGGCCTGCGGCCCGACTAAGGTGTTCAAAGCCGAAAAGACGATATACCAGGTGTAGGGCGGATAAAGCGCCTTTTCAATATAGAGCCCCCCGCCCTGGGTTTGAATATCCGAGGCGAGCGACTGCAGGTTGGGGTCGGCAATAGTGGCAACATTATCAGGCCGAACCGTCGGCAATGAAGCGTAGCTGCTGCCCGCGGACGTGGATTCGGCAAAGGCCCGGGCCTGGTTAACCTCCTCTATTATCCGGGCATCCTTGGCCTTATTGCGGGCCGGACCGAGAGCCGTGAGGATGACGGACGACAAGATGCCGATTATCGCAACGACAATGAGCATCTCTATGAGAGTGAACCCCGCACCTTTGGAGTCTTTCAAAGAGAGGGGTCTGGATGAAGAACCCTTAGGCCCGGTCTTGGGCCAAAGGTGCGGGGTGAACCCGGAATTTTGCCTGGACATATGTGCCTATTATAGCAGATTTTCGTGAGGATTAATAAAACCGACGGCCTTTCAGCCGCCGGTCTTTAGTCGTACTCCAGATTCAACGCCGATTAACTCGCCGGGCAAGCCTCAGTAGTGTTAGAAGTAACCTGCCTCGTTACGCCAGTGCTGTCGGAACAAAAGTATTGCAGAGTTCCATTAGCCCCCTTTGTGTTTAGCTGGCCGTACATGGCGAAGGCGCTCCCGTTCGAGGCCGATATGATGGTCAGCGCACCGCCGTTGCTTGTCGCGTCTGATTGCGAAGATATAAATTGAGCGTCCCCAGTGATACTGGCTATATCGTAAGCTCCGGTCGTCGGATTGTAATGGGTTTCCGCGATCGCCCGGGCCTGGTTCACGTCCGAAATGATGCGAGCATCCTTGGCCTTGTCGCGCGAAGGTCCGAGGGCCGTTAGAACGACGGCCGAGAGAATACCTATCATCGCGATGACGACGAGCATTTCAATGAGCGTAAAACCTCCTTTTTCTTTTAGCATTTTAAATTGGAAATTATCGACCATTTAATTATCTTTTATTATAGCACAAGAACCCATCGCAACGAGAAAGTGAGTAGAGCTACGCTCTTTTGACATCGCTCGGAGAAAGCAATAGCCAAAGCTCTTGTTTTACTCCTCGCTCGTCAAAATAAGACTTGTCCGCTAGTTGGCGGAGGCCCGGAGCGCACACTTTTCACGCTGCGGCAGACAGTCTCAAAATCAGAACGTTTGGGAGAGGTTATAGATCGGGAGCAAGATGGAGGCGAAGAGGATGGCGACCACGACGCCGATCACGACCATGAGTATCGGCTGGATGAGCTCCACCAGATTGTCCACGGTATTTTCCACTTCGCGGCTGTAGAAATCGTTCACCTTGGCCAGAAGGTCCTCCAGCCGGCCGGTGGATTCGCCGACGGCGATGAGCTGGGAAACTAGCGGCGGAAATTCCGGCATCTGCCCAAGGGCCTGGGAAAGAAGCCGGCCTTTGCGGATCTGTTCCGCGGCATCCTGGAGCAATTCCGCGTAAATGGTGTTGCCGATGGTGCGCGAAGATATCTCCACCGCCTGGGGAATGGTGAGCCCGCCTTTAATAAGGACCCGGGCCGACTCGGCGAACCGGGCGATATAAAGCTTTTGAAAGAGCGGCCCCATGATCGGCGTCTTCAAGGTCAGCGTATCCAGGACCGCTTTGCCTTCGCTGGTCTGGAAATAATCTATGAGCAATATGACGACGGCCGCGAGGGCGATTGTGAGAACCCACCACCATGCCGACATGAACTGGCTCACGCCCAAGAGAACCTGGGTAAAGAACGGCAGCGCGACGTGCGATTGGGCGAAGATGGGAGTGATCTGGGGAAAGACCATCGTGACCATGACCGCGACGACCACGACGAAAAGGACGATGACGAAGGCCGGATAGGTCAGGGCGTTCTTGACCTTGGATATCAAGGTCGCCTGTTTTTCCGAATAGTCGGCCAAAAAATCCAGCACCTCGCTCAAGCGTCCGGTCACCTCGGCCGACTTCACCATGTTGATGTAGAACTCGGAGAAGATGGTCTTGTGCCGCTCCAGGGCCTGCGAGAGGGAGAATCCGGCGTCAATGTCGTTCGCGATCGCGGCAACTGCCTCTTTGAGGACAGGTTTCGTCGTCTGCTTGTACAGGCTGGCCAAGCTGTCCGAAAGCGGCACCTGGGAAGCGAGGAGCGTCGCGAACTGGCGCGTGAAGACCATGATGTCCTGGGACTTCACCCGGTTAAAGAGGTCCAAAATGCGGGTATACCAGGCGCCGGATTGCTCCTCCTCAATGCTCAAAACGAAAAGCTGGTGTCCCAAAAGAATGCTCAAGGCCGCGTCGCGGGTTGAGGCCTCCACGTTACCCACCTGGAGCTCCCCTTCTTTAGTTCTCGCTTTGTAACCGAATTTCATCCCCCACATAACATACCCCAACACCCCCGACAGAGAGCGTTCGTGAACTCGGTATTTCCAAAATATAGTGCCATAACAAATGAATTATGTGGGGGATTCATCGTCCCCTTCATTATAACTCACGTCCGCTCCAAAAGTATCCGCAATTCCGCCGGATTCAAGGAGTAGGTCTCGCCCTCTTCCAGGGATATCTCTTTGCGCTTGATGAGGTTAACGAGCGAACGGTTCAAGGATATCATGCCGTCCTGGACGCTCGTCTCTATCACGAGGTCTATCTGGTATATCTTGCGTTCGCGGATAAGATTCCGGATAGCGGGATTCATGAGCATTATCTCCACCGAAGGTATCCGGCCACCTCCGAGGCGCGGTACGAGACGCTCCGAGACGATGGCGACCAAGGTGGAAGCGAGCTGGGAAATTATCTGGCCCTGCTGGTTCGGGGGGAAGCTGTCAATAATGCGGTCTATCGTCTGCGAAGCGGAGTTCGTGTGGAGCGTGGAAAAGACCAAGTGGCCGGTCTCGGCGGCCGTCATCGCCGTCGCGATGGTCTCCGGGTCGCGCATCTCGCCGATCATAATAACGTCCGGGTCCTGGCGGAGGACGGCGCGCAAGGCGTCGTGGAACGAAAGCGTGTCCATCCCCACTTCCCTCTGCGAGACGATACAGCGGTCCTGGGAAAAAACGTATTCAATGGGGTCCTCCACCGTGATGATGTGGTCGTTGCGCTGGTGGTTCACCTCATCGAGGAGCGCCGCGAGGGTCGTGGATTTTCCGTGGCCGGCCGGGCCCACGACGAGGACGAACCCCTGGTTCATCTTCGTAAAGTCGTGGAGCAAGGGCGGCAAGTTCAGCTCCTCCAGCGTTCGGATCTGCGCCGGGATCAAACGCAAAGCGGCGGCCATGAAGCCGCGCTGGTAATAGGTGTTCACGCGGAACCGCGCCTTGTCCTCGTAATTGAAGGAAAAGTCTATCTGTTTTTCCGTGAGATAGGTCTGCTTCTGGTCTTCGGAAAGGAGCGAGAGCACTAGGCCTTCCGTGTCTTCTTTGGTGAGGATTGCTTCCTCGGGCAGAGGTATCAAAACGCTGTCCACTCTAATCGTCGGCCGGCGCCCGACTGCGATGTGCAGGTCCGAGGCATTTTGTTTCGCCGTTTGGAGGAGGAGGGCGTTCAGCTTGTCTTTATAATTTATGGCTGGCATGTATCTTCAATCATCATACACGAAAACGGTTAAAGTTTGGAGGTTGAAAAGTGAGCCGGATATTCCTCGCGAAGGCTAAGACTTGGGCGTCGCCCCGGAGACAGCCTGAGAGAGGAATATCCGGCTCACTCTGTTTCCCGTAACACCTCTTCCAAAAGAACTTCGCCTTGAAGGGCTTTGAGGACGCCGTCGGTGCGCATCGGCACCATCCCCTGCCGCTTGGCCTCGTCCAAGAGCTCGTTTTCGCTCCAACCCTTGTTCAAAATGGTGCCGAGCTCGCGGGTCATCCGGAATATCTCAAAAATGGCGACCCGGCCGACGATGCCTTTGCCTTTGCAGATTTTGCAGTCCGGCTGCGGCTCGCTCCGATAAACCTGGTACGGCTTTTTGAAATCGGCTTTGTCTTTAAATGACGGCGGCAGGTCCTGGAGTGCGCTCTCTATCGCCTTCACCGCTCCTTCCGGCGCGGGCACCGCCTTTTTGCAGTCCGGGCAGAGGCGGCCCACCAGACGCTGGGCGAGCATCAGGTTGAGCGACGAGGCGAGAAGGAAACCCGGCACTTTGAGGTCAATGAGGCGCGGAATGACGCCGATTGCGTTATTGGTGTGGAGCGTGGAAAGCATCAAGTGGCCCGTGAGGGCGGATTGGACGGCGAGCCCCGCCGTTTCTTCGTCCCGTACCTCGCCGACCATGATGATGTCGGGGTCCTGCCGCAATATCTGCCGCAAGCCCGAGGCGAAATCGTAGCCGATCTCCGGCTTCACCTGGGACTGGTTGATGCCGTCCATGAAATATTCCACCGGGTCTTCCAGGGTGACGATATTCACGTCGTCCCGGTTCAGCTTCTGCATGATGGCGTAAAGGGTCGTCGTCTTGCCGGAGCCCGTGGGACCGGTGATGAGGATCATGCCGTACGGCTCGTCGGCGGCTTTTTCCAAAAGACCGAGGTTATATTCGTTAAGGCCCAGTTCCTTGAGGCCCTTAAGTCCGGTTGAAGGGTCCAAAACGCGGATGGCGACCTTCTCTCCCGAAGGCGTGGGGAAGGTGGAGACGCGGTAATCAATGTCGCGGCCGCCGATTACCGTTCGAAAACGGCCGTCCTGCGGTTTGCGGTTCTCGTCCAGGCGGAGCCGCGCCAAGACCTTGATGCGTGAGATGATGGGCTGGCTCAAGGCCGACGGAGCGGAGGCCACCTCCTGAAGCCGCCCGTCCAAACGGAAGCGGATGCGCAATTTGTCCTTCTCCGGTTCAATGTGCACGTCGGAGGCCTTGGTTTCCACCGCTTCGCGCAAGGTGGAAGCGACTATCTTGATGACCGGGGCGTCTTCGGCCGACCGCGCGCCTTCTTCCAAGGCGACCATGAGGTCGTCGGTCCTTTGCGGCGTGCCGATTTCCTTGACGGCCGCCGCTATCTCCGTCTGGTAAGGGGCGTATTTGCGCCACACTTCCGCGATATCCGACGGCGTCACGATGTAAACTCCCAAACTTACCCGGTTTTGTTTGGCGATGAAACGCAGGGCTTCCTGCGCCTGAAGATTGTCGGGATGGAGCATGCCGACGACGAGCAGGTCCCGGCGCTTTTCTATCGGAATAACCTGATAGGCGCGGGAAGTGTCTTTGGGTATCAAAGTTAAAAGGTCGCTGCCGACGGAAGCGGTATCTATCTTCTTGTACGGTATCTTCAAAAGCTCGCTTTTCGTTTGCGCCACTTCCGCCTCGGGCACCAGCCGCTCCTCGTAAAGGATGTCTTCCGCGCTCCTTTGCCGGAGCTCGGCTTCCTTAACAAGCTTCGCGGCGGAAGCAGCGGGCAGCAGGCCTTTTTTCTGCAGCGCCTGGATGAGTTCTTGGTCGGTCATGCGATTTCTATTGGTACGGAGCGAACGGGTTGCTTCTCCCCGGGGTGGGGATGGTGAGCGCCGTGCCGTAATTGCCAGTGAAATATTTATTCAGCGTTTGGACGACCGGCGCGGGGTCCAGTTGGATTTGCGATATCTGGCTGATGCTTTGAAGCGAGCCGGGGGCGACGACGTTGATGAGCTCCGGCTTCTTGAAGAATATAAAATAGGTCACCAAAAACAGGATGACGATGAAAAGCGCCACCAGAACCAGATTGAACCAGTTCACCTTCTTCTTCTCTTGTTCTATTTGTATGGCCATGGTCGGTTATTGGCTGTTTTGATAAAACGACGATACGTTGGCCTGGAGGGCGTAGACGCCGGCTGCGCCTCCCTGGCCGCTCCCCTGGAGGGCGTTAAGCTCAAAAGTGTTCACGTTCGTCACCCGCACGTTCGTTTCAATGGACTGCAGGAATTGCTTAAGCGAGGCGTAAGGGCCGATGGCGGAAAAAGCTATCGCGACGCTCGCCACCTTCTTCACCAGCGTGCTCGTCGCGGCCGGGCCGGAAGCGCCGACCGGCTGGACGTTCAGCGACTGGAGCGTCACGCCGGAGGCCTGGGCGATCGCCTGCCACTGGTTCAATATACCTGTCGTGTCCGGGCCGAGCGGCATGGCGAGCGTGACGGTCTTCTGCAAAGCGGCGGCGTTCTGGAACTGGCCGATGAGCTGAGAAACCTGGGCCACCGCGGTCTTTTGGCCGTTCAAAAGATTGGTCTTGGAGGCCACGATGGATTGAAGGCCGCTCGCCGTATTTATCTCCGGCTGGATCAAGTTTCCGTAAATGACGAGCGTCCCGAGGAGGAAAACCGCCGAGAAGAGGATGCTTAAAATTCTTTTGGATGAAGCCTTCATCCCCCACATAACATATTCTTATTCTCCCGACATGGAGAATTGGCTGAATAATTATTGAGTCTGGAAAACATTGTAATTTGTCCTTTGTTATGTGGGGGATTCATTATTTTATTGAGGCGTAGCCAGGTAGCTCGGCTGAAAGACCAGGTCAATGGAAAAGCTCACCGCGCCGCCGGGGTTGAAGCTCGTAGCGAGGAGAGTCGCCGACTGGAGCTCGGTGGCGCTTTCAAATTCCGCCATCTGTTCGGCCAGCACCTGGAGCGAAGCGGCCTGGCCCGTGAGGGCGAGGTTCGCGCCGCTGCCGGTGAATTTCGCGTCGGTGTAATAGACCTGGGGCAAAGTATCCTTCTCAAGGAACGGAAAGACGTTCCCGCTGAAGATGTGGGACGCGAAGACCGTCTTTAAATTGACCAGCTGGGAATAGAAATTGACGAACTGCTGCTGGTCCTGCTGGCTCACCGCGTTCGCGAGCTGGTTCAGCTGGCCGTCCAGGCTCGTCGTCTGGTTCTGCAGGTAGTTCTCGTACCCGACCTTCAAGCCGAAGTAGATCAAAATGGAAAGAAGGAAGATGACGAGCGAGAAGATGAAAAGCCGCCACGGAAAACCGACCGAAACCGGTTCGTTCACGAACTGTTCCCTGAAGACCGGCTGGTTTGATTGTTCTGGCATTTAGTTGAAATATTTTTCCGCGGCGCCCAGCGCGACCGGCAGCTCCCTGGAAAGCTGGATGAGCATCGGCTCCAAGGCAAGCGGATAGCCGACGCCGAGGAACGGATTGGGTTTCGCTACGGAGAGGTTGAGCTGGCTGCCGAAGTACTTCTCCACTCCGAGAAGTTCCGCCCCGGCGCCCGTGAGCATCATCCGTTTCACCTTGCGGCCGTACCGCGACTCCATCACGCTCTTAGTGTGATTCACTTCCTGTATTATAACATCTAAAAACGGCAGAGTTAATGTTGATAACTCGGCTTCGGCGCCGCCCCCGATAAGTCCCCGGCGGCGCTTAAGCTCTTCCGCCCGGGCGCTCGTGATGCCCAGGCTCCGCGCGATCGCCTGAGTGAGGTAGATCCCGCCGTAATCGGTCTGGCTCGCGTAAAGAATGCGGCCACTGCGGACCACGAATATGTTGGAGGTGAGGGCCCCGAGATCAATCAGGAGCGTCGGCTCGTCTTCATGGACGAGGAGCGAGCGCGCGAGGGCGATGCCGTCCAGTTCCAGCGCGGCGAGCTTGAGCCCCGCGCCCCGGAAGACCGCCTTGTAGCGCTCCAAAATATCCTTCGGAATGCCGATAAGGAAAATGCGCTGGTAGGTCTCGCGATTTTCCGTTTGGAACTCGTCCACCTTGAGCCAGTCCACGGCGACGTCGGCGATTGGGATGGGAATGTATTGCGGCGCCTGGAACTCCACGGCTTTGGCGGTCTCTTGCGGCGAAAGGAGCGGCATGTCAATGAGGGTTTGAAAGGCCGCGAAGGACGGGATTGTCCCAACGGCGAGGCGCGCCTTGGGGCGCATCTCGCGGATGAGTTCCTTCAGCATGGCGGCGCTTTCCTTTTCCGATATTTTCAGCGAACTCGTCTGGATGGCCTGGTTCGGATGGTTTAGATAATTCTGCGTCTCCAATATCCCGTAGTTCAGGAGCGAAAGCCCTTCGCCCTTGCGCGTGAGTTCCGCGACCTTAAGCGAGGTCGTGCCGATGTCCACACCCAGGACCGACCGGGCGCTCATGAAATTTCCGATATCCTGGAAAAAATCCTTGAAAAATTTTAGCGGATTCAACATATACCTCCTTTATCTTATCACAAGAAGGAAAGCGTGAAAGCTGTGGCGGCGGTGG
>DAICZV010000013.1:9488-17396 GCA_027310975.1 bacterium | reverse complement strand
ATAATCCACCATCCGTTGCACAGAGCGCGGAGTTATGCGGCCCAGAACTTTTCCTTTCTTGGTCAAACTCACGAAGAGCGCCTCTTCGGTGTCGGTGCGTTTATCAATATATTCCTTGATGGCCTTCTTCGTGGAATCGGCGAGGAACACAATGCGGAGCTTATCGCCCTTGCCGCGGACGGAGACCTCGCCGCGCCCCAGGTCAATATAGCGGGGTAGGGCGCAAAGCTCGGCAAGACGGAGTCCTGTTGAAAAGAAGGTTTCCAAAATCGCCCGGTCGCGGAGCGCGCGCAAAGAATTGCCTTTGGGGGCGGCAAGCAGCCGTTCCAGTTCGGAATAGTCCAGAACTTCAATGTCGCGGCGCGAAACCTTGGGGAGCTCAATTTTGTCGGGAGCGAGAACATTGTAGTCGCGCTTCAGGAGGAATTTCAGGAAGTTGCGGATGGCGATGACATAATAGCTCTGGGTATTCTTTTTGATGTCCCGGCGGGCGAGGAAGACGCGGAAGTCGCGCACGGCTGATTCGGTCAGATCCGAGAGGCCCTTCACCCCGGATTCTTTGAGGAAAAGCCGGAGATAGCGTTCGTAGTTATCGCGGGTCTTGGGGGAACGGTTCTTTTCCACCTCCAGATAAGCGAGGTAGTCGTCCAATAATTTTTCGGCGGAAGGCATACATTGATTTTACATTAAGTGTCGCAAAATGGCATCGGACCTTTACAAGCCAACAATCTTGCGGTAGAATCCAGGGAATGTTGAAGAAACGCCAGAAACAGAACGCCATTAAGGACGTTCAGATGCACGAATCGGATACGGGCTCCAGCCCCGTCCAGATCGCTCTTCTCTCCAAGCGGATCAAGGCTCTCGCCGATCACCTGAAGAAGAACCCCAAGGATTTCCATTCCCGCCGGGGCTTACTGATGATGGTGGGCAAGCGCCGCCGCTTCCTTCAGAACCTGAAGGACAAGGACGAGAAGGCTTACGGCCGCCTCGCGAAGAAGTTGGAATTAGAATAATGTCTTACGAACATCCTTCTCAACGGGTGGGCGTCTTCGTGGACGTTCAGAACGTTTACCATTCGGCCAAGAATCTTTACCGCGCCCGCGTCAACTTTAAGGAGCTCCTCCGGAATATCGTCGGCCGCCGGTCTTTGATTCGCGCCTTCGCCTACGTGGCGAAGAGCGATACGGCCCTCGGCGAAGAGTCTTTCTTTGAGGCCCTGCGGAAAAGCGGTTTTGATTTGCGGGTGAAAGACCTCCAGGTCTACCCCGACGGCACGAAAAAGGGCGACTGGGACGTGGGGCTCGCGGTGGACGCCATCCGCTACAGCCCGATGTTGGACGTCGTCATATTGGTCACGGGCGACGGCGATTTCATTCCGCTCGTGGAGTATCTGAAGGTCGGGATGGGCCGCGACGTTGAAGTAGCCGGCTTCGGGCATACATCTTCGGGCAAGCTCAAGGAGATCGCGACCAAGTTCACGGAAATAGAAAGGATACCCAAGGCGCTCCTAAAGATAAAAGACCGGGGACAGGGAACGGGCGACAAGAGACAGGAAACAAGAAATAGAAACAATTATGGATCTAAATAGAAAAATTTATAAAACGACTTTGGACGGGGAAGAGGTTTCCCTGGAGTTTTCAAAACTCGCCGGCCAGGCGAACGGTTCGGTGTTGGGACGCTGCGGCGATACCGCGGTTCTCGCGACGGTCGTGATGAGCCAGACGGACAAGCCCGGCGATTTTTTTCCGCTCACCGTTGACTACGAAGAGCGATTTTACGCCGCGGGTAAGATAATCGGCAGCCGGTACGTCCGGCGCGAAGGCCGCCCTTCGGACGATGCGACCCTTTCGGCCCGGCTCATTGACCGCACCATCCGGCCGCTCTTTGACCCCAGCCTCCGGCGGGAAGTCCAGGTCACGATTACCGTCCTCGCCTACGACGAGAAGAACGACCCGGACGTGATTGGGCTCCTTTCGGCCTCGGCCGCCCTCGCGACCTCCGATATTCCCTGGCAGGGACCGGTCGCGGGCGTGAAAATCGTCTCCGAAAAAGCGGTGGAAGACGGCGGCTATCAGGCCTTCTTCGCCGGCACGGACAAGTTCATCAACATGATAGAGTTCGGCGGCAAAGAGATCGCCGAAGCCGATGCGACGGCCGTTTTTCGCTCTGCCGCGGAGAAGATCAAGACGCTCGTGGCTTTTGAACGGAAGATAGTTGAGGAGATCGGCCGTCCGAAAGCGGACGTCGCTCTCGCCGAAGCCGACCCTGCCCTGCGCAAGAAAATAGAGGACTTTTTGAAGCCGGCCGCGAGCGAGGCCTTGAAGAACAAAACGACCGATGCTTTGAAGGCGGGGCTTTTTGAGCATCTCGCGCAAAGCGGAGAATCGGAAGAGGTTAATAACATCGCCGAAATAATTTTTGAAGAATTCATTGATAACTTCGTCCATGAGGAGGCCATTAAAAACGGCCGCCGGGTGGACGGCCGCGCCATGGACGAGGTGCGCGACCTCTTAGCCGAGGTCGGCCTTTTCAAGCGCACGCACGGATCGGCCGTCTTCGCCCGGGGCGAAACGCATGTCCTCGCGGTCACAACCCTCGCCGCGCCCGGAGCCGAACAGCTCGTTGAGACGATGGAGGGAACCACCAAGAAGCGCTTCATGCTCCACTACAATTTTCCTAAATTCGCTACCGGCGAAGCGGGGCGTTCCCGGAGCCCGGGCCGGCGCGAGATCGGTCACGGCGCTTTGGCCGCCAAGGCCATCGCGGCCATGATACCGAAGACGGAAGATTTTCCGTACATCGTCCGCATCGTCGCGGAAACGCTTTCGTCCAACGGCTCTTCTTCGCAGGCCTCCACCTGCGCCGCCTCGCTCTCCTTGATGGACGCGGGCGTGCCGATAAAAAAGCACGTCGCGGGCATCGCAATCGGGCTTATGTCCAACGACAAAGGCGAATATAAAATATTAACCGACATCCAGGGTCCGGAAGACCACTACGGCGACATGGATTTCAAGGTGGCGGGAACCCGGGACGGCGTGAACGCCATCCAGATGGACGTGAAGATCGGCGGCATTAACGAGAAAATATTCGCCGAAGCGCTCGCGGCCGCGCAGAAGGCCCGCTTCAAAATCTTGGACGTCATGGAGAAGACCATTGCGCATCCCCGGAACGAACTTTCGCCTTTCGCCCCGAAGATATTCACGCTCCACATCAACCCGGAGAAGATCGGCGAGCTCATCGGTCCCGGCGGCAAAGTCATCAACGGCATCATCGCCGACTGCGACAACCAAATCGGCATAGACATTGAAGAGGACGGCTCCGTCTTCATCTCGGGCGTGGACCAGGCGCTCGTGGACAAAGCCATCCGGGCGGTCCAGGGCATCACCAAAGAATATAAAGTAGGCGAGATCGTGGAAGGGCCCATCATCAAGCTCCTGGATTTCGGCGCCATCGTTGACCTCGGCGGCGGCCGGGACGGCATGGTCCACATCTCCGAGTTCAAAGACGGATTCGTCAAAGAGATAGGCGACGTTGCGAAGATCGGGGACACGGTTCGCGCCAAGGTTATCCGCGCGGAAGAGGGGAAGATAGCCCTTTCGGTTAAACAGCTGCAAGAAAAATAGATAAACCTATAGCACGCATGTCCCGCCAGTCGGGCGCTCCGGGCCGCTTGGCCAAGTCTAACCCTCCTGGCAGAACATGCGCGCTATAGGTTCAATGCAATGTCCACAGCCCGCCTCGTTGGCGGCTTTGCTATAATAAAGCTAATGGCAAACGATACTTTTAATGCCGGGCCTGGTTTCGGCCAGCCGCTCGGAACGGGTGAGGGAGAATCGCCGATGGTAAAGCAGAGCGGCGCGGGCACGCCGCCGGGTGGAGCGCCTAATTTCGGCGTCCGCACGATGAACTCCGATCTCGGAGCGATCAAGACCGGGGAAACGCCCAAGCCCTACGTTCCTTCCGGCGCTCCGACGCCGCCTCCGCCGCCGGCGGGAATGGCCATGAAAGAACCGGCCAGCAGTCCCTCCGGGTTTGATTTGCCGCAGATGGATTTTGGCGGACCGACGCCGCCCGTCGTGGGCGCGCCCGGGAGCGGCACCGGCTCCCCTTCGCCGATGCCCGCCCCGAAAAAAGGCGGCAAGGGCGTCTTCGCGCTCATCATCACATTGATAATCATCGTGGGTCTCGCGATCCTGGGCTACTTCGTCATCTATCCGATGTTCTTCGCGACTCCGACAGTTCAGCCGGTCACGACCAACCAAACGCCGCCGGCCGGAAATCCCATTGAGCCAGCGGCTCCGGCAACGACGACCGCGCCGGTGGCCACGACAACGGCGACCACCACGGCGACAACGACCGCGCCAGCCACACCGCAATCCCATGTTTCGCTTTTTAAAACTCCGGCCGATGAGAGCGTGACGGCGACCACCGTCGCGACCGGAGCAACCATCGCCGGTTTGAATGTATCGTCCGTGAATGCGCCGAAACTGGTTGAGGTGGCCTACGAAGACCAATCCGGCAATCCGGTCGGGTTCGCGAGCATCATCCAGACCGTCTTCGGGCTTAACCTAAACTCTCCGGCCTTGCAAAACGTTTGGAACGACCAAGGTACGGCCGGATTCGTCTATGTTGATGCAAGCGGCACGCAGTGGCTCGGGTACGTTACGGCCGTGAACGCGAGCTCAAGTCTGGCCGCCGTTAAAGCCGCCTTCAATCAGGCCTTTGAAGCGAACACGAATTGGACCGGCGTCTTTGCGACCGACCCGGGCACGCCGGGCACATGGAAGTCGGGCAGCACGAGCGGCATCACGAACCGCTATCTCTCGTTCTCAAGCGGTAATTCGTTGAACTACGGCTGGTCCGGAAATAACCTCGTCATCAGCACATCCTACGCCGGGTTCAAGGACGCCTTGAGCAAACTTTAAGGTCAAAGCGTTTCCTGACATCACACGAAAACACGCTATGCCAAACCCCAGCGTGGTTTGGCCGCTCGCTCTCGGCCTCGCTCTCCTTCGACGCGGCTCAGGAACCATGCCCGCTCGGCTCCTCGAGTCTGATGACTCTCGGAGTCTGAAGACCTGCGAGACGGTTTTCTTAGCGACGTCAGGAAACGCTTTTTTGATTGTGGGGTTAAAAAGTGGTAAAATCGCGTTATGAACAAAGACGAATTGAAAGAAGCGGAAAAACGCCTGCTCGCGGAGAAGGCCGTCATAGAAAAGGATATGGCACGGTTCAAAGAGACGCTGGATTTCGGCGATGATATTGACCATGGCGAGGAGGAGTCGGACGAATCCGAAGAAATGGGCAATTATTTGAGCGTTAAAAAATCGCAAGACGCGCGCTTAGAACAGATAGAGAAGGCTCTCGGCAAGATCGCGTCCGGTACTTACGGCGTCTGCGAAAATTGCGGTGCGAAGATAGACGGCGAACTTTTAAAGGTGAACCCTGAATCCCTGCTCTGTCGCGACTGCAAACTGAAAGCGGTCAGCAAAAAGTGAACGCCGAACGCCCCCCTCGTATGTTAAAATCAATGCATGGGGAGGGCGGTGCCGAAGATATATTCGGCGGAGCTTGAGGGTATTAAAGCTGAACTCGTAGAAGTGGAGGCCGACTTAAATGTCGGCCTTCATTCGTTCAACATCGTCGGCTTGGCCGACAAGGCTGTCTCGGAGGCCAAAGAACGGGTGAATTCCGCGCTTAAGAACTCGGGTATTAAGCCGCCCACTAAGGAAAACCGGCGCATTACCGTTAATCTGGCGCCGGCGGACGTGAAGAAGGTCGGCTCGCGCTTTGATTTGCCGATTGCCGTCTCTTATCTTCTCGCGAGCGAACAGTTGAACGTTTTCCGGACCGAGGAATGCCTCTTCATCGGCGAACTTTCTTTGGACGGAACGCTCCGGCCGGTTTCCGGAGCATTGAATGCCGCATTACTTACCCGCCGTCTCGGCATTAAAAATATTTTTCTGCCCGTCCAGAACGCCGCGGAAGCGGCCATCGTGAGCGCGGTGCGGGTCTTCGGCATCGGCACGCTCGGGGAACTAATCTCTCATTTGGAAGGGATAGCGGCAGTTCCTCCGTTTAATTCATCGGTATTCGCTCCGCGGCCGACTCCCGCCCTCGTGCGCCTTGGCGAAATCAAAGGCCAGGCGGCAGCTAAGCGGGCTCTCACGGTGGCTGCCGCCGGCGGGCACAATATCCTATTTTCCGGGCCGCCGGGCACCGGCAAAACCATGCTCGCCGAGGCCATCGCTTCGCTTCTCCCGGCGCCCACATTGGAAGAGGCGATAGAGACCACCGAGATCTGGAGCGCCGCCGGCCTCACGGGATATCGGGAACCTCTTATTGATTTTCGGCCGTTCCGGGCGCCGCACCACACGGCCTCGGTCGTCGCGATATTGGGCGGCGGAGCGAACCCCAAACCGGGCGAGATCAGTCTGGCTCATCGCGGCGTGCTCTTCCTGGACGAGATACCGGAATTCCACCGTGATGTCATTGAGGGTTTGCGCCAGCCCCTGGAAAGCGGTGGCGTCGTGATTGCCCGGGCAAAATCGGTTCTCCGGTTCCCGGCTAAGTTCATTTTGGTTGCCGCAATGAACCCTTGTCCTTGCGGCTACTTCGGCGACCCGGAACGGGAATGTCGCTGCACGGCGAACGAAGTTCTGCGTTATACGAAGAAAATATCGGGGCCGTTTTTGGACCGCGTTGATATCCAGCTCAACGTTCCGCGCGTGGCATCCGACGAACTGACTCTGGCCGCCGGGGGCGAAAAAGAGGAGCGGCGCGCCAAACAAAAAATCGCGCGGGCGCGCGAAATTCAAAATGAACGGTTCCGGGAAACCGTGCCGAGAGTCCGCACCAATTCCGAGATGTCGTCAAAACTCACCGACGAAATGGCCGCCCTCACGCCCGAGGCCGAGGAGTTCCTTAAAGAATGGGTGGCGAAGAACTTCGTCTCGGCCCGCGGATACTACCGGACGCTCAAGGTCGCGCGGACGATTGCCGACCTTGCCGGCGCCGCGCACGTGGAAAAGGACCACCTCGCCGAGGCGTTCCAATATAGAATAAGGGTTAACGAGTAACGTACGGCAGGACCAGCGTTCCGTTTCCGGCCGAAAGGATATTCGTCAAATCGGCGTTATATTTCTGAATCAATCCTTGGTCAACGCCGAAACGGCTCGCAATTGAGGCGAGCGTGTCCCCGGACATTACGGAATAAGCGATGCCGGAAACGGGGAGAATGATCAATTTAGCGCCGGTTTTGAGCGGGTCAGACACCCCGGGATTGGCCGATAAAACGGTGCTGGTGCTGATACCGAAGCGCTTGGCTAGGGACGTGATGGTGTCGCCGCGCTTCACAACATACGTTTTAATACCGCCCCCGACGGGTTTTAGATTGCTTAAGGGGTTCGCGCCGCCAAAAGCCGCAGTGTCGGCGGTTAAAACCATAGACCCGAAAATGTCGCTTGCGGACGTTGATGTTTGAACCTGGATCCCCGAAGCGCCGCTCGCCATGGCATCCGGCAATAAGAACGGAGCTTCCAACAGCCGGCCGAAACTCGCGATTTCGGAAGCGGTGTGCACGCCGGCCTTCGGGGAGGCGAGGTTGAGCGACACAACGTGCGCCAAGATAAGGCCGACAACCAAAAGAAGCGGCCAAAAGACCGATGTTTTAACAACCCTCCTCATGCGAGGCGTCAAATTGGATAGGATCGTACGAATGGGGGTATTATACAACAATGAAACCGAAAAAACACCTCGGCCAGAACTTCCTCCAAGATAAAGCAATTCTCGGCAAGATTGTCGGCGCACTCGCGATTCAAAGCGGCGAGACCGTTTTGGAGATCGGTCCGGGCCATGGCGAGCTGACCGAAGCGTTAATAATCAAGCATAAGGAATGCGGAATAATAG
>DAICZV010000013.1:265-9478 GCA_027310975.1 bacterium | reverse complement strand
GTGGAAAAAGACGAGCGCCTGGCCGTTTTTTTAAAAACAAAATTTAAAAACGACCAGAAAATTAAAATCGTCGCCGGCGACGCTTTAAAAATATTGCCGAGCGCAGTTAAGGATACTAAATACGGTATACAAAATACTAAATACAAAGTGGCGGGAAACATTCCCTACTACATCACCGGCCATCTTCTGCGGGTACTGTCAGAACTGAACCATAAACCCGAACGAGTCGTCCTCACGGTCCAAAAGGAGGTCGCGGAACGTCTCTGCGCCGTTCCGCGAGCGTCCAATTTTGGGCCAAACCGGAGATAGTCGGTTACATCGGCCGCGGGAACTTCCATCCCTCCCCGAAAGTGGACTCAGCGATCATCAAAATCACTCCGCACTCCAAAGAGCAGATGGAACCTAGGGTTTTTTACCCCTTCATCCAGGCTCTTTTTCGGCAGCCCCGAAAAACCGTATTGAATAATTTAACGGCTGGGAGCGCTAAATGGGGAGCTAGGGAGGAGTTATCCGAAAAATTAAAGCGTTCTGGCGTCAGCCCGTCCGCCCGGCCCCAAGACCTGGCCCTCTCTACGATAATAAAACTGGCTCGGGGCTTAAAATCGGCCCAAAACGATTAAAAGTTCGCTTTTAAAATGGTATACTGATATGAAAGCGACACATGAAAAGACGAAAAATCATAGCCGCAATCGTTCTTTTGGGCGGGGTCGCCTTATTTTTCATCATTATCGGTTCACCCGCGTCAAGTGACCGGCCGCTCATCGTGGCCAAGGCCGGAACGGGGGTTGATGGCAGTCTGAATTACGCTTCGGGAACGAATAGCGTAACTTCCGGAGGTGACCAAGCCGGCTCCGCCGGCACGGCGGTTGGGAACGGGAATATGACGGACTCGCTCATTCAAAGCTACGCCCAAAATATCCTCCAAATGAACAACGGCTTCACGAACGCCACGCCGAACGCGACGAATACCGTCAGTTTCCCGTCGGTTGACGCGGTCAGTAGTCAACTTGCGAACTCATTGAACCAAACAGTTCCATCAAAAATATTTACCATTAACGATATAGCCATAACGAGCGACAACTCAACGTCTAGCCAACTCTCTTATATTAACGCGGTTGGCACTCTTTCAAGAAAAAATTTCGCTGGTTTTCCGAACGTCACCCTGGCCAGCGTTATAGATAAATTCGTTTCACAGAACGACCCATCGTTAATAAACGAATATATAGCAATCATAAACAACGAGATCAATGGTCTTCTGCAATTGGCTGTCCCGTCCCAACTGGCGGCCTGGCACTTAGAGAACCTAAACCTATGGGAGGAAAAACTGGCCGTTTTCACCGCTATTATCAACATGAGCGATGATCCGCTGAAGGCGGCAGTGGCTCTTAATGAGATTAATGACGTAGCCGGTAAAAATCAGGTTCTGCAAAACACCATCAACGCCAAGATAGACGCTCTGGTGGCCATTAAATAAAAATGGATAGATTTAAAAAGATTGCAATTAGTTTAAGTGCGGTTCTGGCCGTGGTAACACTCTTGGAAATTGTTCCACTTCAGGCGCACGCTCAATTTGCCGCAGTGGTAAGCGATCCGCTTGTGGAGACGAACACAACGGCTCTCGTCGGTTCATCCGGAGCGACTGCGGGCACATCTGCTACGAACGCCGCTTCTACTGTCGGCGGCTGGTTAGCTCAAGCCACGCGCTTTGTGATAGACAACGGCCTTAAGGTAGCTTTGGCCGCTCTTAAAAAGCGCCTTATAGATACAATGACCGATGAAATAATCACGTGGATAAACAATGGCGGCAGTCCGCAGTTCATCCAGAACTTCAGTAAGGATGTTTTTCAGCCGGCGCTCCAGCAGGCCGTTGGCGACACCGTCCAGCAAATATTACCATCACTCTGTTCGCCCTATGCCTTTAAGGTCAATCTGGAGCTTTCTGCTCCCCAGCCCCTGAGTCAGCCAAGCTCTTGTACATTGAATTCCATCGTCGCTAATTTCAACGACTTCCGCCAAAACTTCAATCAAGGCGGTATTATCGGCTACACCGAGCTTCTCCAACCCCAAAACAACCAGTATGGAGTGGATATCATTGCCCAGGACGCTTTATATAACAACGTGCAACAAGCTACGGCTCAGAATGTGCTTCAAGCCCAAGTGAATGTCGGTTTTAAATCTCCTCAGCAATGTCTAAACTGGGTCGTTGTTAATAATCAAAACCATCAAACACTAACCACTCCTAAAGATATTAAAAATGGCAACGATTCTTACAACGACCCTAATAACCCGCCACCAATGGATTATAGTACCTTAAGTCAAACGGGAGCTGATACGCATTCTAGAAATTTTATGGACTTGAGCCAGCTTTCTTGGCAATGTGGCGATCTCCAAATAGCGACGCCGGGGCGTGTCTTGGCGACCGGTCTTGAAAAATCTCTGTACGCCAATCTTGATCTCGCCATCAACGATCCTGATATCACGAATGCCCTCGCGATGATAGCGGACGCAGCCTTTAACCGGCTCATTAAGGCTGGCGTCCAGGGTGTGCAAGGTATTATTCGCACCGCGACCACTGGTGGCGGTTCAACCGATAATGTGACGCCGGAACAAGTGGTAACCGCAGCGCAAGACAATACTGGCAATGGGTCTCTCGGTCAGGCGATAAATAATACCACCGGATTGGCAAACCAAGCCGCCTCCAGCACGCAAAACACCTATATCACCCAATTGAATCAAGCTTTGAGTTCGCTGGCTGATGCATCCACGACGCTCGCGACGGCTTCTAGTACCAATCAGACACTCGCCACCAGCACGCTACCGGCGTTGATAAAATGCCTAGGATCAAACGCGAGCAGCTCTGACCTGGCCTGGGCCCAGGGCAACCTGACTATTGCTGCGAGCTCAACGCCAATCGTATTGCGCAATACAGTAGTGCAGACTACCTCTTCAACGATCGCAACTAACGCTCTTCTTAATACAATTCAAAACGCCGACGCTAGCACTCTTAGTCAACTAAATGCATCCGATATCACTAACGCAGTAACCAATGCATCTAGTTTGGATGTCTCGGCACAAACGACACTTTCCGGCATTCAGACGACCCTGGGGACGGCCCAGACCAAATTAACCCAGTGCCAAGCCAATCAATAGTAAAACTTAAAAAGACCCTCAAGATTATCGCGGTCGGCGCGCTAATTGTCCTGCCGGTTTTGTTTTTGTTCCCGCAAACGACGCACGCCGCCGTCTTCGGCCTTTTGCCGGACCTCAGCCCGGGCGGCATCACGACGGCGGTCTTCCGGGTCTTGGCCTTCATATTGAACTTCATCTTCGGCCTGCTTTTCATCCTCGGCGGCGCTTTAGTGAATATGATGATGCATCTGAACGCGAACATCCTGAACCAGGAAAACGCTCTGGTCGGCGTCGGGTGGACGATATCCCGCGACGTCGCGAACCTCGGCTTCGTCCTCGTGATGATAATCATGGCCGTCGCGACCATCCTCCGCTACGAGAAGTTCAGTGCGAAGAGTCTGCTCCCCAAGCTCATCGGCGCGGCCATTATCGTGAACTTCAGCTTGACCATCGCCGGCGTCTTCATCACCTTCTCCAACTCCCTCACTAACGTGTTTCTAAACGGCAAGATGAGCGGCGATATGGTCGCGGCCATAGACAACGCCTTCGGCCCGCAAAAACTTCTTTTGCCGCCAGAAAATCCTTTACCGCCTAATCCGTCCGACCAGGGCAGTGCCGCGGGCGGCGTTACGGCTGCGGTCCTTACGAGCATCGCCGGGCTGGTCTTCACAACGCTCTTTACCGCGCTCGCGGCGTTCGTGATGATAGTGCTCGCCTTCATGTTGATGGTCCGGTACATCTATCTCTCGTTCCTACTTATTGTTGCGCCTCTTGTCTGGCTCTTCTGGGTCTTTCCGCCGCTTAATAAGCTATTCGGCGAATGGTGGAGCAAATTCCTGGACTGGGTCTTCTTTGCCCCGGCCGTCACGTTCTTCATTTACATCGCTCTCACGAGCGCCAAGTTCTTGGGCAGCGTGAGCATCTCAACCGGCAGTTTTGGGTCCGCTTTTGAAACGGCTTTCAGTCAGGGCTCCCAGATGCTCATTATGGGCGGCATAATGCTCGGCGGACTCATCGCCGCGAAGAGCATGGGCATTGCCGGCGCCGGAGCGGCAATAAAACTCGCCCAGGGGGCGGGGAATAGCGCTAAGAAATGGGCCGCTAGAACGTCGCAAAGGGTGGCGACAGCGCCGCTTAGGACAGATAGGGCGAGGAAGATAACCGAAGATCTGCAAAAATCCAATTTCCGCCCATTTCGCGCTGTTGGTAATGCCATAAGTCGCGGTGGAGCCATGCAAGGAGAACAACTTATAAAACAGGCAACAGAGGCACAAAAGAAGTTCTCCGACCAGCAGCTTGCCTACCGTGTCCGCGATATGAAAGGCGTGGAACGCGCCGCCGCCCTGTCCCGCTTATCCAAGAATGGTACGGCGGGGCTTATACCGGAGGGGGTGGCCACTTATATTAACGAGGATACTAAGAAAATGTTCGCCGCCAACGGCCAGGGGAAGGCTTACGGTGATATGGAAAAGTCTGTTGGTTTTAATACCGAGATGCTCACCGCTCTTAAAGCCGGCGATGATAAAAAATTCGAAGAGGAAACTAAAAAATTCTTTAACGGATTCTCTATTAAGGACTTTGATAAGCTCCAGGGCAATATCCTTTCGGCCTTCAATAAGGATAAAAACAATCTTGGGTTAGATCAGTCAGAGCATGAAAGGGTTGGCACGGCTGTGAAGGACGCCGTCTTTGAAGTGGCTCCCGGAGGTATTGCGAAAATTAGGCCGAAACTTAAAGGCGACGATCTTAGCAAGTTTAATACGGATCTAAATAAATACGTCGATGATTTTGAAAACAATATCCTTAAATTGGATAAAGCTGTTAAGGTTCTTGAACCAAAAGAAAAAATGAAACGAATAGAGAATGACAGTGCAATCAATCAAAAAGACAAGGATAAGGCGCGCGCTCTGTATGGAACCCAGAAAAATATGGGCGGAAGCTTGTTCGGTAGTTGGACACCAGCTGGCGGGGGTGGGGAGGAAGAATCCTAAATCATGATCTACATTTCTCAAAAACAAGCTGAGGAACGATGGGATTTGCTCCCGCAGGTTTTGCGCGAAGCTCTTTTTTCTGAGTTCATCGCTGACACGGCCGAGAAGATATACGCTGACCATCATATAGACGACGTTAAGGCGGAAAAGATAAACAAAATATGCGCGCTGGTCCTTATGGGCTTCCTCCACCCGGAGGAGATCTCGCAGGAAATAAAAGAGGAACTGGACCTGCCGAAGGAAGTGACGGACCCCCTAGCTGACGACCTGAATAAAAAGGTGTTCAGCCAATACGCCGCGGACATCAAGAATGTTTACGATCCGGCCGTCCGGACAAGCGGCGCCGCATCCGCCGATATTATTGGCACGCCGGCGGCTAAGACGATATCCCTGGAGGATATTGGCACTACCAAAGAGGAAGTTATCCCCGTGGAAACGTCGTCCGTAACGCTGAAACAAAAAGACCAAGCGGCGGATTCGCCCTTTATTATCCACGAGGAAAATGTTCCGGAAGGGAACGTGACATCCCAGAAGTCCGTTTTCCGGAGCGTGACCGCGCCTCTTGGCGGCTTCTTCTTCAAAAAACGGGTAGCCGGGGGAGAAACAAAACCGGCCATCGCGAAACTGGAGATACCGGGGCTTAAACCGGAAGGCCGGCGCGTCGTCCATTACAGCGAGACCCGAACGCCGGTCGGCGAGCTGGAAGAGCCGTCGTTCTTGAATGTCGGAGAGGTAAAGCCGCTGGAAAACGAGTTTCCGGCCTTGTCGCCAGAGGTCCCCGCGCCGGCGATTCAGTCAGTCGGTTCCGATAACAAGCCCGCCGTTACCATAAAACCGAAGGCGGAAGCAACGTCGGACAAACTCTTTGAAGCGCCGGTCAAACCTATGGTTGCCGCGCCCGCCATAAAGCCGGTTGCGGACACCGCGCCCTCACAACCAGCGCCGAATTCGCCCGCCATCCTTGGGGCTATCAAGAAGCCGGAGCCAAGAGTGGAGGGGAATACCATTGATCTTAAAGGGGAATAATCATGGCTAACTTCCAGGTACCTCAATTTATAGACCAAAAGCCGAAGATCGTCGGCTTCCTGACCCTCCAG
This sequence comes from bacterium, assembly GCA_027310975.1. GTDB lineage: Bacteria > Patescibacteriota > Minisyncoccia > UBA6257 > GWB1-50-10 > JAMCRC01. The sequence continues at coordinate 3,261 of DAICZV010000013.1, read as the reverse complement.
CAATTTTTCTACGTGGGCGGGGCGGCGCTTTTGGGCTATATCTCATTCCAGATATTCAACCTCTTTTTCGCCCTGATTATCACCATCATCGTGGGAATCCTGGGCGTCGCCTTCGCCTTCGTAAAGATAAACGGCCAGGATTTCCCCAAAATCGTCGCCTCGGCCCTCGCCTATTTCTGGCAGCCCCGGGTCTACACCTGGCAGAGAATAAACCCCACGACGACCATAGAACTTAACAAGCTGAACGATATTGAGAACCTTCGCCATAAAATGAGCCTGGAGGAACGCCTGAAAAGCGTGGCTCTGAGCATCACGACGGGCAAGTTCTTTACGCCGAAGGCGGCAAAGGGCGAAGAACAGGGATACGAAACGGTCGTGTATCTTACGGGAGAAAGAAAGCAAGCAAAAAGGATAGATTACTGATAAAATAAGACAAATGGCGGACAAACAGCAGCCGACAAAACCGTCTCAGGAGTTCGTTGAGGTCGCAGCCATCAAGGACGGCGTGGTGCGCCTCAAGAACAAGGGTCTGCGGCAGATACTTATCGTCTCCGGAATAAACTTTGACCTGAAATCCGAGGATGAACAGAATCTTATCCTGGGCGGATTTCAAAACTTCATGAACGCGCTGGATTTTACCGTCCAATTCTTCGTCCATTCCCGGAAGGTGAATGTGGAAAAATACCTGCAATTGATGGAGGGGCGCAAGAACGACGAAACGAACGAACTTTTGAAGATCCAGGTGGACGAATACATCAACTTTATCCGCAACTTCGTGGAACAAAACGCCATTATTACGAAGACGTTCTTCACAGTCGTGCCCTACGACCCGGTCGTCATCCCCGGCGGCGGCTCCAAGGGCCTTATGTCGCTCTTCTCCGGCAACAAGGCCTCCGCCCAGGCGGCGGCGGAAGCAACGGTCCAAGAAAATTTGGAGCAGCTGCGCCGGCGCACCGAACAGGTAATCACGGGATTGAACCAGATCGGCCTCCGAGCCGTACCTTTGGAGGACGACGACCTGGTGGAGCTTTTCTATAATTTATACAATCCGCAGCTCGTGGAGAAAAAAGAGATAGCAATTCAATGAGCATGGACGAAATAAAACTGCCGAAGGCCTACAAACCGGGCGAAGAGGACCTGCCGAATATCATCGCACCCGCGGGACTGGAGGTGGGGAGCAATTATTTGAAGATTGGCGACTACTACACCAAGACCATTTTCATCTTCACCTACCCGCGATTCGTCGCAAGCGGCTGGTTCTCTTCCATCATCAACTTGCCGGCCATGATAGACATCTCCATCTTCATGCATCCGATGGATACCGCCCTCGCTCTTCGGAACCTGCGGAAGAAGGTGGCCCAAATAGAGTCGGAAATGAACGAAAAAGAGGCTAAGGGGATAGTGCGCGACCCGGTCCTGGAGACCGCCCACGACGACGTAGAGACGCTCCGGGACGCGCTCCAGCAGGCCCGGGAGCGACTCTTTGAGGTTGGGGTCTATATTACCCTTTACGGCGGGAGCGAAAAGGAGCTAAAGACCCTGGAGGAAACCGTCGTGAACGCGCTGGAAAGCAAGTTGGTGTACGCCAAACCCGCCCTTTTTCGCCAAACGGAAGGGTTCGCCTCCGTTCTGCCTTTAGGCGACGACAAGCTCGCCGTGCGGACGCCCCTCAACACCGGCCCCGCGTCATCGCTTTTCCCGTTCGTCTCGCCGGACCTCAGCTCCGAAAACGGCATTTTGTACGGCATTAATCTCAATAACAACAGCCTCATCATCTTTGACCGGTTCTCCCTGGAAAACGCGAATGTCGTCATTTTCGCCAAATCCGGTTCCGGAAAATCATACGCCGCCAAGCTCCAGATATTGCGCTCCATGATGATGGGCACCGACGTGCTCGTGATAGACCCGGAGAACGAGTACCAAAACCTGGCGAATGCGATCGGCGGCAGCTACTTCAAGATATCGCTCACGTCCGAAAGCCACATCAATCCCTTTGATATCCCCATCATCCCCGAAGGCGAGGAGCCGGCCGACGTTTTCAAGTCGCACGTTTTGAATCTGACCGGTCTCGTAAAGATAATGCTCGGCAAGATTACGCCGGAGGAAGAAGCTAAGCTGGACCGGGCCATCACCGAGACCTACGCCTCGCGCGACATTACCGCCGACAATTTCGGCTCGCTCAAAGAACTGAACCCGCCGCTTTTGGGAGATTTGCAAACCATCCTCCAAAACACCGAAGGCGGCAGCGGCATGGCCGCCCGTCTGGCCAAATATGTGAACGGTTCATATTCCGGCTTCACGAACGCGCCGACGAACGTGGACATCAAGAACCGCTTGATTGTCTTTTCCATTCGCGACCTGGAGGAGGAGCTCCGGCCCATCGCGATGTACATCATTCTTAACTTCGTTTGGAACCTAATTCGCGCCCAGCTCAAGCAGAGGATAATGATCGTGGACGAGGCGTGGCTTATGATGAAATATAAGGACAGCGCCCAGTTCCTTTTCGGATTGGTGAAACGCGCGCGCAAATATTATCTCGGCGTGATGACCATCAACCAGGATGTGGAGGACTTTTTAAAGTCAGAATACGGACAGCCGATAATCACAAACTCCTCCATTCAGCTGCTTTTAAAGCAGTCCCCGACGAGCATTGACGTCGTCGCCAAGGCCTTCGGGCTAACCGAAGGGGAGAAGGCCTTCCTTTTGGAGGCGGCGGTCGGCGAGGGTCTCTTCTTCGCGGGATTGAAGCACGTCGCGATAAAGATAATTGCTTCGTACACCGAGGACCAGATAATCACGACGAATCCGGAACAGATGCTGGAAATAAAAGGATTAAAAGAACAATGACGCGGGAATATAAGAAAATAAACGAAGCGGAGGCTGTAATTTGGATAGTATTCCTCCTGGGCCTTTACGCGATAAACGACGTGGTGGACGGCATGGTGATAGGCATCGTCATCGTGCCATTAATCAACTGGGCTTGTACCGGCGGCACT
>DAICZV010000013.1:0-241 GCA_027310975.1 bacterium | reverse complement strand
CCAGCAAGCCCGCTTCACTCATCGCTCAATTCGTCGGCGGCGCCATTCCATTTGTTCCGGCTCCGGTCATCGCTTTCGCGGTCAAGGCCTACCTGCACAATCATCCCAAAGCCACCGGGACATTGGTCGCTAAGATCGCAAAATGAAACATATTATAAAAACAATTGTTTTTGGTATTATCTTGGGAGGAACGGCGCTTTGCCTCATCCCCGCCGTTTTCGCCAAGGTGGCCAGCCCGCTT
>DAICZV010000012.1 GCA_027310975.1 bacterium | reverse complement strand
GGCCTAACGTATAAAGACCTTGTGACCGGCGAAACGAAAGAACTTCCGGTCCAGGGAGTTTTCGTGGAAGCGGGGCTTTTACCCAACAGCGACATTGTGAAGGATATCGTGGAACTGAACGACCACGGGGCGGTGAAAATAAACTTCCAGACCCAGGCGACGAGCCGCGAAGGCATTTGGGCCGCGGGCGACGTGGCCGACAGCTTGTACCGCCAGAACAACATCTCTATGGGCGACGCGGTGAAGGCAGTTTTGAACGTTTACGACTATCTCCACGCGAAGGGACTACTAACAAACTAGACGATGAGAAAATATGGAGGTCCCACCTCCATATATTGAGGTCGGACCTCCATATATAGAAAAATCCCAGCCGAAGCTGGGATTTTTACTTGCCAATTTATCTGCGGAAAGAGCGAACTCTTTCGGAGTGGCAGTTCCGGCACAAGAGCTTGTCCAACCGGCTAGAATCCGGTTCAAACGGCAACTCCGTGATCGGGGCACCGCACTTGGCGCAGGTCCAGTTTCCTTTGTACATCTGACGCTGGAAACCACCCTGATTCTGATCAAAAGCCATTTCTTTGTTTCTTATTCGTCCCTTTAATCTAGGAGCTTTTGAGATTCAAGGCTTCTAAACTTGGTCTAAGTATCTGATGAAAGGTTTAGGAAGTCAACTTGCTGAACAGCTGCTGCATGGCTCCCAGGGGCATCGCGCCGCCGATCGTGAACATCTTTTTGTCGGCTGAAACCTCAAAGACGGGCGGGTTGCTCTGATACTGGGCGTTCAAGGCGTTGATGACCGCGAGGGCCCCCTGCGAAAGCGGCTGGTTCAGAATGACGATGCTGTAGGGCGTGCCCATGGCGCCGTCCGCCACGGCCTCCTGCGACTGAGCCGTGATGATGTCCTGACCATAAGTGCTTGAAAGGCAGGCGTTGAAGGCGTTCACGTCCAAACCGATCTGCCCCGCCACCTTCGGCAGTTCCGCCGGGTCCAAACCGTTATTGGAAGGCGTGATGGAATAAATGGTATCAATGTATTTCCAATAGGCATCATTGCCGCCGAGCTTCGCCGCGCACTCCGAGGCCTGCGCTTCGTGCGGCGCTTTGGGATGGAGCTGGGGTATCGGATAGTTCCTGAAGACCCACGCCACGCTCGTCGCGTACTGCGAGGTTATCTGTTCCATCACCAGGTGGAAGTCCTTGCAGTAGGGGCATTCCAAGTCGGCGAACTCAATGACCTTCACCGGGGCATTCGGGCTCCCCACAATGTGGTCGGAAGCGGATACCGGCAAGACCTTCGTGAAGTCCCCAGTCGGAGCGGCGCTCGGCAGGTTCCCCGCCTGACTGCCGGAGGATTTCCCGGCGGAATAAACTATCGCGCCGACAACGAGAAGCGCGGCGACCAGGATACTCGCCGGCAAAAGATAGTCCTTCTTTTTCTTCGGAGTATTTTCTTCCATATGGGTTTAAATTTACCACACCCGCGCCCGGTGTCAAAGCGCAAAAATTGTCAGATCGGGAGACGCGGATTATCATTGGGCTATGCTCCGGAAGATAAAATCCTTCCTTTTTGTTAACGCCTCGGAAAAACAGACCGTGGCAAAAAACACCTTCTGGCTCACGGCCGGCACGGTGGTCTCAAAAACCATCCGGGCCATCCTTATCATCTACGCCGCCCGCGTCCTCGGGGCCGCCGGCTACGGCATCTACTCGTATGTCTTGAGCTTGGCGGGCTTCTTCACCGCCTTTTCGGATATCGGCCTCACCCCCCTTCTTACCCGCGAGGCCGTGAAACGGCCGGAAAGGGTCTCGGCCTACATTTCTACAACCTTCATATTGAAGATAATCGTCATTATCGCGACGGTCATCGTGACAATCGTCGCGGCGCCGCTTTTCGTGAAGATAGACGCCGCCAAGGCGCTCATCCCTATTGTCGCGCTCATTCTCGCTTTGGACAGTTTGCGGAACTTCGGGTTTTCCATCACCCGCGCCCAAAACCGAATGGAAGCGGAAGCTCTGCTGAACGTCGCGACGGACATATCGGTGGTCGCCCTGGGCCTCTTTGTCCTTTTTGCCGTTCCGAACGCTTATAACCTTTCCTTGGCCTATGCCGCCGGTCTCGGCCTCGGACTTATCTATGTCATCTTCGTCATCGGCCGCCACTTCAAGGAGGCCTTCGGCGCATTTGATAAAACGCTCGTGAGGCCGATACTTTATGCCGGACTGCCGTTCGCCATAATGGGGCTCCTCGGAAGCTTCATGATAAACATAGACACGGTCGTCATCGGTATCTTCCGGACAGCCACCGACCTCGGCCTTTACGGCGTGGCCCAGCGGCCCGTCCAGCTCCTTTACATCCTCCCCCAGCTCATTTCAACTAGCCTTTTCCCGATACTTTCCAAACTCATCCGGGAAAACCAGACCGAACGGATAAAACGCATGCTGGAACGGAGCATCATCACCGTAATGGCCCTGGCCCTGCCGCTCACGATCGGCGGCATCATCCTCGCGCCGGCCATCATAAGCCTCTTCTTCGGAGCGGAATACGCCGGGGCGGTCCTGGCCTTCCAGCTTCTCCTCCTCACGCTCGTCACGGTCTTCCCCGGAAACATCATCGGGAACGCCATCTTCGCCTACGACGAACAGAAGATATTTATCGTTTCCACGCTCGGGGGGGCGCTCTTCAACACCGGGCTGGACCTCATCCTTATCCCGCATTACGGCATCGCCGGTTCGGCCGTCGCGACCATTATTTCCCAGGTCATTGCGAACGGCGTGATGTGGTGGCGGATGCAGAAGATAAACAAGCTCTCTTTCCATGGGCGATTATGGAAAATGAGCGCGGCCTCGGTTTTGATGGGTATTGCGGTCTTCGGCTTGAATGCGGCGAGCGCGAATCCGATTGTCGCCATCATCATCGGAATCGGCATCTACTTCGGCGCCCTTTATCTTTTGAAGGAACCCCTGCTCTCCTATCTGAATCCGAAAGGCCTTATCGTCTAGCGTAGCGGCCGACGCGGCCCAAGAGCGCCTCTTCGGCACCGTACTTATATTTGAAATTCAGTTCCTTTTCTATGAGCGAACCGTCCACGTTGATGGGATAGACAAGGCCGGCGGCGGCTGAAGCAGGTACGAGCTTGCCGAAGCTCACTGGATAAAGGACGAAGAGCCCGGTCTTCACGAGCCAGACCGGGAGTTTGACCGTATTTTTTTGCAGAACGCGGGCGATATCCCCGACCTCCAGGAATCCCTGGGGGGCGATGTTGTATATCCGGAGCGCGCCGCCGCTTCTTGAAAGCGAGGCGAGCATTGCATCCACCACGTCGTCTTCGTGGACGAACTGCCGCGCCCAGCGCGGGTTGAGTTCTATGACGGCAGGCAGGAGTTTTTTGAGGAACGTGATGAGGCCGAATTTGGAGGACAAGTTTTGGCTCCGCGGGCCGGTCACGCTGTTCAAGCGCAATACGGTCACTGTTGTCCGCGGATTGCCAGACCGGAGAAACCGTTCCAAGTCGTCCTCAATAAGCTTCTTCTGCCAGCCGTAAGGATTCTTTTTCTCCAAAAGCGGCTCGGTCTCCTTGAGCAAGCGGCCGATATTTTCCTTGCGGGCGCCGTAGGAAGAGACGGTGCTTAAATAGACGAGCGACGGAACGTTTCGCCCCAGCGCGAACTTGAACGTGTTTTCCGAAGCCGTGCGGTTCTGGCGCTCGTAGGCCCTTATCCGGCCGAAGGGCGCCCGAATGCGGAAGGCGCAGTGGATGACGGCGTCCGCCGGACCGGCGGCGAGGGCCTTTTCTTCCCAGCCGCTTTTCGCGAGATCGTGCCGAACCCAATGAACGCGCGCGTTCCCTTTGAAGCGCTCCGGCGCCGGCAAAAGATCTATGCCTGTTATGACGGTTTCGGGCTCCAGCTCCAAGAGCCGGTCCGCGGCCATTCCCCCGATGTACCCGGCCGCGCCGGTTATTATGACGTGTCTCATCTGCCTGATGCGGTGAAAACCGCTTTCAACGTTTTAAGAACTATCAGAACGTCCGTCATGAAAGAGTAGTGCTTCAGGTAATAAAGGTCATAGGAAAGGCGGACGCGCGTTTCCTGGAGCGACTCGGTGACCGGATAGTTGACCTGGGCCCAGCCCGTCACGCCCGGCTTCACGAGCGTGCGGACGGCGTAGTACGGGATTTGCTCCTCAAGTTTTTTGAAAAAATCTATGAAATCCGGCCGCGGCCCGACGAAAGAAACGTCGCCCAAAATAATGTTCCAGGCCTGGGGCAATTCGTCCAGATGCGCCGCGCGGAGGAATTTCCCGACTGGCGTAACCCGCTTGTCGTTTTCGGCCGCCCATTCCTTGCCGTCCGTCCGATACATCGTCCGCACCTTGTAGAGGGCAAACGTCTTACCGTTCTTTCCCACCCGCGTCTGCTTAAAAATGAAGGCGCCGCGGGAGGTAAGCTTCACCGCAAGATAGAGCGGCAGCCAAAGGATGCAGAAGATAAGACCGACAAGAGCGGCAGCCAAAATATCCGTGCCGCGCTTCAGGAAGTTGTAGCCGCGATGGCGGCGGGTGATGTTCTCAAAGAACCACTCTTCGCGGAGCTCGCCCAAAGGCACCCGCCCCAGGACCAGTTCGTAAAACTCGGCGAAGGGCATAATCTCCATCCCCCAGCCGAGATTTTTGTAGAGCGCCGCGGAGATGCCTTCTTTCCCCTCCAGGGCACCCAAAACGACGACCGTGCTGATATTTTCGCGCGCGATCATCTCGCCCAACTTGCCGGCCTCAACATCCGCGGCATTTTTGAGCCAAACCTGAATCTTGTAGCCAACCGCCGGATTGCCTTCCAGAAAATCTGTGAGCTCATCCGCCTCGGCACTCGTGCCAAGCAGAAGCACTTTCTCCCGCGGCGTCTGCGCGAATGCGCCCAAAAGGAGACGCCAAATGAAAGCCAGGACGGCGAAGATGGCGGTGAATATCGCGAGATTCGTCTTCGGGGCGATATGGAAGTACGGAATTGAGTAGAAGACGATTATGGCGAGACCGAAACCGACGAGGAGCGTCACGGCAATCGTCTCAAAAAGAACCATCTTCCGCCGCAGGGCCCGGATGTCATACCACCCGGCGGAATAGAAAAGGACGAGCCAGATGATGAAAACGACCGAGAAGGGCCCCAGATGGACGTCCAGCAAATACGGAGTCACTCGGCCGTAACGCACGAGGATGGTCAAAAAAAGCGCGCCGTAGAGCAGGAGGATGTCGCCGATAAGTAGGGTAAATTGCCTAACTTTCATTTTCTTTCAAGAATATCATAACTCTCCAAGAGCGCATCGCAAATAAAATCTTCAAGCAGACTGGCATCCCCTTTCGTCTGCGCTTTGTTCAGGGAGGCCAAATAGGACCTCTTTTTTTCTTCGCGGACAACGACCGGCGGCAGTCCGGCCCGCAGGGACATCGCGTGCATCAGGAGTCGCCCGACGCGCCCGTTGCCGTCGGAAAACGGGTGGATCCTCTCAAATTCGGCGTGGGTAGCCGCCAGCGCATTCACTATATCGCCTGCCTTGCGGCCTGCCCCGCGCATCAGCCCTTTCATGAGCGCCGGCACTTTCAGGTAATTGGCGGTCGGCACGTAAGCCCCCAGGATCCGCACGGCGTGCCGCCGGTAACTGCCGGCGTCACTCCGCACGGAATTCATCAATATGCCGTGCAATTTCAAGATCAGCGTCTCGTTTATCGGCCGTCCGGATGCGATGTGGTTGAAGAGGTATTCCAGAGCCGTTTTATGGTTTTTAGCCTCCAACTGCTCCGTCAGACTTTTATTGGACAAAGGAACATTTCCAAAAAGCACGGCGGCGGTTTCCCCCTCGGAAAGCGTACTGCCCTCAATGCGATTTGAGTGATACGTGAGAGCCAGGATAAAGGCGTCGCGAATATCCGGATAGCCGGCTATCTCCTTGAGCGGATTTCGGTGAAATTTTCGGCGGCCGGCGAGAGCCGTCTTCTTGGCGGCCAGAGCCGTGGCCGGGATCTCCTTAACGCCCGTCAATTCGCGGTAGAGTTCGTCTATCCTCGCCTCGGCCGCCTTTCTGGGAACGGCCCGGCCGTTTACCCATCGGTTCAAGGCGGCAAAGGTAACGCCCAAACGGCGCGCCAGTTTTTCCTGTGTCAGGCCGGAAGTTTGCCGGATAATTAAAAGCTTCTCCTTGACCGTCATGCGCTCATTTTATCAAACTATATATAGTTTGTCAAAAACACCCATTATTATATAGTTAGCCGATATGCCCTGATGGTGCCACTTTTTTATAAAGGGCCGGCAGGTCAGCCGGCGAAGGCCTTCTTTTTCCCAGCGGAAAGAACGGGGTTCAAGAGACGGCGCACGAAAACCGGCAGAGCCACGTAAGCGCGGTAAGCGACGGCGAGCGCGAACGCCCTGCCGAAACCCGGATAATAATTTCGGTACCGTTTCACGATGACGAGCGCCGCCTGGGCATTCGCCTTCTGTTTGGTGAATGAGCTGCTCTTGTCCCACATCCGGTAGCGCACGAAATATTCCTTGAAGTTGTAGAACTTTCCCTTCCGCCCCAGTTCCAGCCAAAATCCCCAGTCGGCGAACTGGGGCAGGGATTCGTCGTAAAGGGCGGGTACGCCGTTGGCAATCCGGCGGAAGACTGTGGTGGAATTCACGAGCGGGTTCGCGGAAAGAGCCATCCGCTTGATGGCCTCGTCGGTCTCCGGCTTCAGGAAGCGGCCGAGCTCCCGGCCGGCTTCGTCCACGGTTATCATCCCGCCGCCGCAGGCGACGTAGTCGGGGTGGCCGTCCAGGAATTCCACTTGTTTTTGAAGCTTGTCTGGATCGGACCAAGCGTCGTCGTCATCCAGGATGGCGACATATTCCCCCTGGGCCGCCCGCAAACCGGCATTGGAGACGATGGCAATGCGCCCGGCGTGCTCTATCCGGACGTATTTTATCCGCCGGTCTTTCTTTTGCCATTCCGCCATCACTTGCGGCGTCTCGTCCGGCGAGCCGTCGTCCGCAACGATGAGCTCCCAGTCTTGAAATGTCTGATCCAAAACGCTCTGAATCGCCTCTCCGATTATCTTCGGCCGGCACCACGTGGCCATCAAAACGCTTACCTTCGGCTTCATCATGTTAAATGGCGTAGCCGGCTTTTTGACCGTCGTCGTGGAACATCTTAACGGTGTCCAATGAATAGGCGGCAAGGTCGTACCCCACCTTGCCGAGCTTGTTCAAAATATCGTTCGTGACGGTGATGATGTCGCAGCCAATCTCGTCCGCCTGGAAAATATTCAAAAGCTCGCGCGGGCTTGCCCATAATAGCTCGGTGTTTTTGTATCCGCTTAAAATCGCCTTGCACTGCCGCATCAGAGGGACCGGGTCCACGCCCGTGTCGGCGACGCGCCCGGCGAAGACGGATATGACCGCCGGCACATCCGGGCTCAAGGCGCCGGAGATGAGCTGTGCCTGCTCAGGCGTCATAAGCGCCGTCACGTTCACCTTAATACCGCTCCCCGTGAGTTTTTTTACCAGTTCAAACGAAGAATCTCCTTTGGTATTGGTTATCGGTATCTTCACGTAAACGTTCCCGGCCCAGGAAGCAATGAGGCGCGCTTGCCGCTCCATCTCGGTGAAGTCGTCAGAAAAGACCTCAAATGATATCGGCTTATCCTTAATGACCGAGAGGATATCCTTGGCGAACCCGGCATAGTCCGTCACGCCGGCCTTGCGCATAAGCGTCGGATTGGTGGTAAAACCCTTGATGAACGGCTTCGCGTACATCTCCATCATTCCGGCTTTCTCCGCCCCGTCGGCGAAGATTTTAATGCGCAGATTCTCAATATTATTCATAGCTCTACAATGCTAAATCCCGGCGGCGCTCCGGTCAATCAACGCGGATATAATTGCGGTCGCGGCGCTTTAGATAAAGCGGCAAAAGCACCCAGCTGAAGGGCCTGGTCTTGATAAACCTCCCAATCCAAAGCATCCGGTGATATTTTTTACTCAAGGCGTTAAAATCGCCGCCGTAGCGCTCCTTTTCTTCGGCGGACAGCGACGGCGCAATAAGCTTCAGCATTTGGAGAAAACTCCAAGCCGTGTCGTAAATATGCCCCCGGCGGCTGGAATCGCTCGTCCGGTGTTCGCGGGAAATTCCGACAACATCGTCCAAGGCGCAAAATTTAACGCCATGGCGGGCGAGGTTTACCCAAACATACTGCTCGTCGCAGGCCGGCCACCTACCTTGAAAGGCGCCGAATTCGTCCAAATGTTTTTTCCGAATGAGGACCTGGAGAACGTTGATGGAGTTGCGCCACAGAAGCGAACGGAAAGCGTCGCTTTCTAGCGGCGCTTCGTTGCGATTTTTATAAAGGACGTTCGGCGCGCCTTCAAAAAAATGGACGATTCGGCCGTAAGAGACGCCGCATTCAGCGTGGGCTTCCATAAAGGCAACCTGCGCAGCAAGCTTCTCCGGCGAGAACATGTTATCCGAGTCCAGCAGGGCGATGTACTGCCCTTGCGCCAAGCCGATACCTTTATTGCGCGCGGCGGCCATGCGCTGATTTTCCTGATATACGTATTTTATCCGGCCGTCTTTAGCTACGTATGCTTTCGCCAACTCCGCCGTCCGGTCGCGCGAGCCGTCGTCCACCACAATCGCCTCCCAATTGCGATAGGTCTGGCGAATGACGCTTTCCAGCGCCCCGGCCAAGAATTTTTCGGCGTTGTAGGCAGGAATGATGATGGATACCAACGGGCTATCGTCAAGCATTGTTTTTAAACATTAAAATATTCCGGACATACTGTGGCCAGTTTAAATGATCCCTGACAAATATTTGGCCGGCCGCCGCAATGCTTTTGTACCTGGCTGGATTGGTTATTAATGCTTGTGCAGCTTCGGCTATTTCTTCAGGCTGACCGGCGTTCACGAAAATGGCGCTTTCCCCATCCTCCAGTACCTCGGCAACACTAGTCGTTCTTGCGACTATCAAAGGCAATCCGGCGGCCATAGCTTCAAATGCCGCCATCCCCCAAATACGCATGTGGTTGGGAAAAACAAATATGTCGCTTTGTTCTTGTATGGTTTTCAGCTCTTGTTCTGTAACGCCATCAAAGTGAAAGCCCACTATATCGCTCAAATCTTCTTTCGCGACCAAATCAAGTAGCTTAGCTTTGTATTTTCGGTCATTCCAATAGTCGCGGCATATAATATACACCTTGACTGCGAGCCCCTTAATTTTTAAGAGTTTTCCCGCCATGATAGTGTCTTCAAATTTTCTGGCGGGACTTAATGAACCAACGCTTAAAAGCGAAATCTGGCCTGGCGCCGGTTCCGTAATAGGGCGATAAAATGACTTAAAATCAACTGGTATTCGCAAAACAGACACCTTCGCCTCTGGCAAAGCCCGCATCGCGACTTTTTTTTGCTCATCGTCATTGACTATAACCACATCAATAGAGCGTGAGTGCTTTTTCACTCGCCACTCAGTCACGGCGGATATTAATAAACTAAGCAAATTCTCTAACGGATTGTTCTTATGGGAATGATAGAACGGACAATTGTTCATTGTCCAAATCACCAGCGTTTTCGGATGGAAACGCTTGTAACGATCACCGAAACGATAAGAGACGTCGTTTTGACAATCTAAAATATCAAATTCTTCATTGACCGCATTATTCAGGGCGGCGACTACCCTACTTTCCTGTATTATGCCCATAATTCGACTAGCCATCTTACCTAATATTCCGCCTCGAGCACGATAATCGATATTGGCGTCTCTAACCGTGCGAATATCAAGCGACGCATTCAGGTCGGGGAAAAAACTACGATCAAGATTGCCTGTATAAACAACAACCGTATGCCCCAAATCCATAAACGCTCGCGCTTTCATGTAGAGCATCCTCGTATCTCCGCTTTCGGTCGCTAAATTCAAATGAACACAGACAATTCTCATGCTGATGTTTTACGGACGAACAACCGTGATAATTCCACGGCGTATTTATCCCACGATACATTCTTTTTGACGAAATCCTGACCAGCCGAAGACACCCGGTCATAGATCGCTGGGTCACTGAAAAGATATTTGATTTTTCCGGCTATTTGCTCGGGCGACTCCGGGTCAACGAATAGGGCGTTTTCCCCATCACGTAAAACTTCGGTCGCGGTACTGGTATTACAAATAACGAGCGGTAGCCCGGACGCCATCGCCTCAAAATTGGTCAATCCCCATCCATAACCGTTCCGTGGCGGCGGCAAATATATTGGAAGCACAAAAACATTGCTATTGCGATAAGCGTTTCTTAGGCCGTCAGCATCAACGCCATCAAACATCAAATCAACATAATCACGCAAAATCAATTCATCGCGCAGCTTTATGAGCTCATCCCTGTAACCATCCTCGTGCCAAATATTCTTGCAAATGATCAGTGCTTTAACATCGCAACCGTCTTGACGCAATAAGTGCACGGCCTTAATAATGTCCTCAAACCGCCTATATTTATTGAGAGCGCCGATGCCAAGGATACGAATGGAGGGATGGTTCGCCGCAATCTGCCGAATTGGAACATAAAATTCATTAAAGGCCACGCCGCTTCTTATGACGTAAGGCTTGATACCATGCGTTAGACACCAGCGTTCATTGAACCTGTCCAGCACCGCCGCCGCATCAATGGCTCGCAGGTACTTTCTCTCAAAAAAATTGCGGGTTAAGTTAAAAATGCGGCTCGCTAAATCGTACAAAAATTCATCCTTAGGCAAGTAAGAATAAGGCGGGTCGTTCTCATTCCAAATTATCCTCGCCGTAGGGTTCTTTCGCCTGTAATAAAACCCGACCTTGTACGCAAAATCGTGGAGATTTAAGACATCAACATCCGCCGGTATGCTATCTGCCATAGACCGGGAGATTTTCTTATGCGCGCTTAAAAATTCTAATTTATGCCGCACTTTATTCAAAAAACCGTTGGGCCGCGTTGTCCAATCTAAACGCAATGATGTTGGTATGCTCACCACGTTTAATCTTGTGGCTACTTCTGGGTATGCCTCGCCGTTGAAATCGGTAGCATAGATCGTCACATTGTGTCCGATGTTTTTCAGGGCATCCGCCATAGCGAAAATCAGCCTGGTCCCGCCAGCCTGCCATTTGAGATTTAGGGATACGATAGCGACCTTCATGGATCAAGGATCACATTTTCTCCCCCAGAACTTTCAGTTTAGACTGATTTTGAGCCATCAATGACGCGAAGCTCAGGAAATGGGACTATAAATCTTCCGCCCCTCTTCAGAAAGTCCTCTTCTCGTTTCATGAACTCATTTAGGAAATGCCATGGTAACACCAGGAAATAGTCGGGCTGCTCACTTCTGGCCTGCTCCTCGGAAATGATTGGGATGCCAGTCCCAACGGTTCGCTTCCCCCATTTATCCTTATTGCGCTCGGCGGCGGCGGTAATGAGATTGCTGTCTATGCCGAAATACTGCAAAACGGTATTACCTTTTGTGGATGCTCCGTAAACATATATTTTCTTTCCCGCCGCTTTTTCTCGCTTTATCAAGTTCATTAGATCATCCTTAATGGTGTTAATGCGAGCAACGAATTCGTCATAGACCTTCTTAGAGTTCAAGCCGAGCTCACGTTCGTAGGCACGAGCGGCGGCCAGACGAGCGGCGGCGGCAAAGGGGATTTTTATATTTCCACCGCTCTTATGTTTAATATAAACACGGAAACTACCGCCATTAATATCGTTAAATTCAACGTCGAACGCCTCTAAATTGTGGCGTCTTAACAGAAACTCAAGCGAAAGCAGGGAGTAGTATTCCAGGTGTTCGTGGCAAATATTCCCCACCTCGTTCGTAGCCAACATAAGCGGCAGGTAGCTCATTTGGATAACGAAAACACCGTTCTTATCCAAGCATTTTGCCACGTCAGCTACGAAAGCGTTGGGATCCTCAAGATCGTAGAACATAGCTATCGCGGTAATAACCTTAGCCGTCTTGCCAGGGAATTCCTTTTCCCATGTAGCAGCGTTAAAGAAATCAACGAAAATCTTTGTTGTTCCAACCCGATTGTATTCTCCAAGATTCCTAGCCGGTTCGTAACCGATCAGTGAAAGACCGGGGATCTTATATCCTCGTAACAGTGTCCCATCATTCGCGCCTATATCTATCACATAATCACCGGATCTCAAGGGAACTATTTCTCCTACGCGCGCGGCGATACCAACCAATTCATCGGTCATGGTCTGATTCATCCCAGAACGATACCAATAATTACGGTACATCGACTCGTGGGAAACCGTGTGTTTTAGCTGTAAAAGGCCGCAACCGCCATTCGCGATGTCGCAGAGCACAAGCTCCAACGGAGATTTATCGCTCACGTTTTCTTCCCCTTCAGTAAAATCTGAAACGTACAAATCGCCCAATGATAGAATTGGCGTCAGATTCGACGCCCCGCAAACCCGGCAAGTATCCCTAGTTGCTATTAATTTAACTGCCATTTCTGGTCTATTTTATACCAATCCAGGGTCATTTTCAAACCTTCTCTCAGTCCAGTCTTCGCCCGGAACCCGAACTCTTTCTCGGCCCGGGAAACGTCCAGCATCCGCCGGGGCTGGCCGTCGGGCTTGGATGGGTCCCACCTTACCTCCCCTTTATAGTCCATCAGCCGGCAGATGAGTTCTGTCAGGTCCTTTATCGTTATCTCCATCCCAGCGCCGATATTCACCGGCTCCGGTTTGTCGTATTTTTCGGTCGCGAGGACGATGGCTTCGGCGGCATCTTCAACGTACAAAAAATCGCGAGTTGGTTTGCCGGTTCCCCACATATCAATTGTGCTTTCGTGGTTTTGCTTTGCTGCTAACACCTTCATGATCAATGCGGGGATGGGCCCGCCATCTGATTTTTCTCCTGGGCCATACATACCCGTCATTAATAAATGGATAGCGTTAAAACCGTACTGCGCCCGGTAGGCCTGAGCCTGTACAAGGAGCATCTTTTTGGCGATTGCGTATGGTGCATGTATCATTTCCGGGAAGCCAGACCAGATAGATTCTTCTCGTAATGGCATCGGTGCCTCTTGAGGGTATTCGGCCGCACTACCAACCGTAATGAATTTTTTAACGCCAACAAGACGCGCCGCCTCCATAAGCTGAACGCCCATCATAAGATTATCGTAGAGTATCCTGCCAGGCTGGTTACGATGAAATTCGGCGTTTCCAGTAATACCGGCGGCATGGATGATAATGTCTATATTTCTAACGGCTATCGCGCAGTCATTTTTAGAGCACAGGTTTAGGTCTCCAGAGCGCGGTGTGAAGATCGCTGAGTCCGTCACACCATCTTCTAAAAGCTTGTTTATAATGTGTCGCCCTAAAAATCCATTACCACCAGTAACCAATATTCGCTTATTCGCTAACATGGTCCGTTTACTATAATTTAATCCAGATCGCAGGAATTAGTTCGCCCTCTAACTCGCCTTTTACTATCCATTCCTTCGGCGCAATTATAACCTTACTAGGATGATTTCCGAGCCAAGCCGCCCACCAGGAAAAACTGCTGTTCGCGATGATGAAGTGCTTGCAGAGCGTCATCAGATGCATATCGTCTGCGCCAGCCGAGACGAATATTGTCGGGTGAGATATTTTTAGGTTCTCCCGGCACCACTTGATATCATCGGAAAAAACGAAAAAATGCGGGTTTTTTACTCGCTCTCCCATCAACTTTATCGCCCGCGGATAGTAGTCACCACTCCCGACAAAACCATGGTGAGCCGCCGTCTTTGAGTCCGTGATGTAATCACCCCGGCGGACGTGGAGACAAACGCTTTCAGCCGAGCGGATATCCGTAGCGATCTTTTCCGCTTCCGGAGAAAGCGGTTTTTTGAATGTAAAATCTTTCCGGATGACATCGGCGTGTTGCACGAAATATTTCTTATCCTGGAAATAATCATTCAGATAAACCGTTTGGCGGCCGAAGAGTCGGCCGAACTTTTCGGCGGCGAGCGAAAGCGCGGGCCAGACGAGCGGCAGGCGTACAGCAAAGCTCAAGCGGGAAAGAAGCGTAAAATGCGGTTCAATATTGAAAGCGTCCAATTCGTAAGAACGGTAAGTAAAATGCCGGTGCGGGGTCCGGTCGTTAAGAAACGTCGCGTCTAAAAGCAGGTGCGAATTGTTCTCCAGGGCTTTTGCCCTTCCGGCGGCGTACTCAAACATCTGGTTGCCCAGACCTCCTTTTAATCTGACAATTACCACGTTAGTTTCCTCTCTCTTTGACGTACCACTCAATGGTCTTTTTAAGTCCTTCTTCAAAATTCATCTTCGCCCGGAATCCGAACTCTTTCTCGGCCCGGGAAACGTCCAGCATCCGCCGGGGCTGGCCGTCGGGCTTGGATGGGTCCCACCTTACCTCCCCTTTATAGTCCATCAGCCGGCAGATGAGTTCTGTCAGGTCCTTTATCGTTATCTCCATCCCAGCGCCGATATTCACCGGCTCCGGTTTGTCGTATTTTTCGGTCGCGAGGACGATGGCTTCGGCGGCATCTTCAACGTACAGGAACTCGCGGCTCGCCTTACCCGTTCCCCACACTTCAATGAACGGCACGCCGGCTTTCTTCGCCTCATACACCTTTTTTATGAGGGCCGGAATAACATGCGAACTTTTCGGGTCAAAATTGTCGCCCGGACCGTAGAGGTTCACCGGTAAAAGGTAGATCGCATCAAAACCGTACTGCGCCCGATAGGCCTGGGCCTGCACAAGGAGCATCTTTTTAGCCAGACCGTAAGGGGCGTTCGTCTCTTCCGGGTAGCCGTTCCACAAGTCATCCTCTTTGAATGGCACTGGCGTGAACTTCGGGTAGGCGCAAATAGTGCCTAGGGCCGTGAACTTTTTGACGCCCGCGCGCCGAGCCGCATCCATCAACTGGACACCCATCATCAAATTATCATAGAAGAATTCGCCGGGGCGCTCGCGGTTCGCGCCAATGCCGCCCACAAGCGCGGCGAGGTGGATAACGACATCCTGCCCGGCGACCGCCTTTTCGCAGTTATCAAGCTTACGCAGGTCAACATCCGCGGAACGCGGAACGGAGATGTTCCCTTGCGGCGCGCCGCAGCCGATGAGCTTTTGAACGATGTACGAACCGAGAAAACCGTGACCGCCGGTCACAAGTATTTTTTTGGCTTTCCAATCCGTCATTTTATTTTTTTCGCGTGGTCGTGCAGACCATGTTGCGTCAGGTCGTGTTTTAGCATCTTTCTCACCAACTCATCAAACTTCGTTTTTGGCTCCCAGCCGAGTTTTTCCTTGGCCTTCCGTGCATCGGCCACCAGATTTTCAACTTCCGTCGGACGATAGTAACGCGGGTCAATTTCAATGTAATCATTCCAATTTGGAATACCGGCCGCCTCAAACGCCGTTCGCACGAAGTCGCCGACCGAATGAGATATACCAGTACCGATAACATAATCTTCCGGCTCGCTCTGTTGGAGCATCAGGTACATCGCCTCAACGTACTCCGGGGCGTACCCCCAATCGCGGCGGGCATCCAAATTGCCTAAATATAATTTCTTATCTAATCCGGCAAGAATGCGGGCAATGCCACGAGTTATTTTACGTGTCACAAACGTCTCGCCACGCCGTTCGCTCTCATGATTAAAAAGTATGCAGTTCACCGCGAAGATGCCGTATGCCTCACGGTAATTACGCACGGTGTTGAAGGCAAAAACTTTAGCCGCCCCGTACGGGCTCCTGGGATGGAATGATGTCGTCTCATTCTGGGGCGGGGGGGTTGCACCGAACATTTCCGATGATGAGGCTTGGTAGAACTTAACCTTCTTTCCGGTGTGGGTTTCATAATCCTTGATTGCTTCAAGCAAGCGAAGCGTGCCTAGTCCGGTGACATTAGCGGTATATTCCGGAATATCAAAGGAAACGCGTACGTGTGACTGCGCGCCGAGGTTGTATATTTCATCCGGCTGAATCTCGTAGATAAGACGCCGAATGGTATTGGCGTCCGACAGATCGCCGTAATGGAGGAAAAGTCGCTGATGAGACTCGTGCGTGTCCTGGTAGATAGCATCCAACCGGCCGGTATTGAAACTGGAGGAGCGGCGCACGATACCGTGCACCTCGTAACCCTTGGAGAGTAGAAGTTCCGCCAGGTAGCTGCCGTCCTGGCCGGTGATACCGGTAATGAGGGCTTTTTTACTTACTTGGGTTGACATTGATCTCAACCGACGAGGCGGTTACGGTGCTTGTGGAGACGGTGAGCGCCGGAGTGGAACTCGCCGCTTTTTGTATCTCCGGGAGCATCGCGGTTATCTGGTCATCCGTCGGCCAGAGAGCGTGGATCTTTTCGGCGACCTGGAGCGCCTGCGCGGCGTCGCCATCGTTCAAATAAAGCTGGAGGAGGCCATACAGGAACTGCGGCCGGACGGGGCTGATCTGAAGGCCTTCCTCGTAGTATTTTTCAGCCAAGGCGAATTCACTTGGGTTCTTGGTGGTCGTCCAGTTTATCTGATGCGCGTTAGCGAGGAGAAGATATTCCTGGGTAAAGTCCAATCCGCGGTCCGTTGGATGGTCAACATGGATCATCCGGTCCAGATAATCAGTGAGACTCTGGGAGATCTGGGGCGTAATGCCTTTTTGGCCCAAAATGTTCACAATCTGGTCACCGACATACCGCTCGGTTTCCTGCTGGCCAACCGGGGAATAAAAGTTCAGGGCCGAGTTAAAGGCGTCTTCCAGGCCCTGTAATGTCTGGGCCTGGCTCGCCTGCTGGAGCGCCGATATGAACATTCCGCCTTTGGCGTATGGCAGATAGGCACCGAGGTAAAGACCTATTGCGGCGAGGATAACCAGGATGGGAGCGAGAACGGATTTGAAAAAGAATTCCATTTTCATTTTTTTACAACCATATTTTCCTTCTCCAAAACTTTGAATGTAAAGAACGCCAAGGTGGTATAGAGCGGGATGAATATCGGCAAAACGTCAAAGAGAGCGACGCCCTGGACGAGATACTGGACGATGGCGGCGAGGAAGAGCCCAGCGAGGATAATGTGCGGGGTTCGGCCCTTTTGGTCCTGGTGTTCGGATTTTTTCGGGTGGAGTTTCTTGAAAAGCAAAACGAAGAACGTGATGAAAATACCGAGATAGCTCAAAAAGCCGAGGACGCCGGTTTCGGTCAGATAATCAATGTAGACGTCGTGAGCCCGGTCAAACCAGGTTTGGGAGTTCTGACCCGGGACGAAATGACGCGGGTTCAGGAACTTGTCAAAAACGACGGCGAAGTTCTCCGGTCCCCAGCCAAAAACCGGCCGTTCCACGAAGCCCTGGAGGGCCGAACCCCACGTCCAGATGCGGGTTTGAGCACTGGAATCGTTCAAACTGATTTGGAAAAGACGACCACCCGGTAACTTTTCAACGAACGGCGTCCGGCTGAAGAAGGCAAGCGTGCCCATACTAATAACCAAAACGATAAGGATAGCACTCCCCCATTTGCGCCACTGGCCGCCCAGAGAAAATATCAGATAGACCAGAAAAACACCGATACCGGCCGCCAGGCCAAGAAAAGCACCGCGAGTCTGAGACATAATAAAGAACAAGAGGAAGATGGCGGAAAGGCCGACCATGAAAATCTTCACATTTCTGGATTTAGAACTGATAAAGAAATAAAGAGCGAAGAAAATGCTGAAAACGAGATATGGCGCCACGTAGGCCGGATTCCCCAAACTGCCTTCAAACCGATTGGCGAAGTTGAGCGGCACGCCGATAAAACCCTGAACATTTAGCCCGGCGAGGATACCGTAGAAAATCATTAATACAGCCGAGACAAGAGATATCTTTAGGAATTTGCGCCAATCTTCTTCCTTTCGGAAAAGTAAGAGCGCAAGCAGAAAAAATGTATAAAGTGTGAGCACCTGCAGACCGCCCTCGCCGCGTTCAAAGTTGGCCCAGAAGGAGGCAGAGGCGTCGTAACCGAAAAAGCAGGCCAGGAGAAAAGCGACCGCAAAAACGGATACGGCGATAACGAGCGGATTCTTGAAGACCTTAATGATGCGTTCTTTCACGGCCGGCCATTCCACGCTGTCAAAAATAACGCCCAAGAGAAAAAAGATAAGCGCGAGGTCCGTTGCCGCCCGAAAAACCGAATACTTCCCGACAATAAACGGGAAGAGAGTGCTATTGGAAACCACGACCAAACTGAGC
>DAICZV010000011.1 GCA_027310975.1 bacterium | reverse complement strand
TTACCTGGGAGGCAAATAATTACTTCCCTGCGGACTTTACCGGCAAGGCGATGATAACCCCGGGCACGCCGGTCACGGCCGCGGTAGAGATGGTCCAGGGGAGCAAACTTGTAAACCTATCCGGAGCGCAGGTGAGCTGGTTCATTAACGACACCATGGTCCAAAGCGGATCGGGGCTTAAGAGCATCACTTTTACCGCGAACCCCGACTCTAACGGACTTGTTACTATCCGGGTTCAGGTTCAGACGTCGGCCGGTTCTTTCACTGGCTCTACGTCCATCCTCGCCACTGCGCCCTTTTCGGTTATTGACTATCCATCCACCGCGAAGACTATGCCGGCCGGAGGGAATGTAACCCTCACGGCCTGGCCCTACTTCTTCAATGTTGATTCGCTGAGCCAGCTCACATTCACTTGGCAGATAAACGGACAAACAATAACGAGCGGAAATAATCAGCTGGCCGTCCAGGTCGGCACGCCCCAAACGGGGAGCCAAAGCATGCTGCCGGTCACGCTCACGACCCAAAACTCACAAAATCCGTTAGAGTTCAGCAAAAACATCAGCGTTTTCAATATAATTAATAGTAATCAGTGATTATGAAAGGAAACAAAAATAGGATAATTTTGGCCGCCGGACTCCTCATCGCCGTCGGCCTTCTGGCGGCCCCTGCGGTGTTCGCCCAAACGAATCCCAATGCCCAGCTTGTAAACCTAAACTTCCCATGCCCGACCGGAATGAGCGGCTGCGCGCAGCTTACCGATGCCGCCACATCGTCAAACCCGATTGGAACTTTTTTGAACTCTTTTTACCAAATCGCCCTGACTATCTCCGGGCTTCTCGCGCTCCTTATGATCGTCGCGGGCGGGGTAAAATACACCATCTCGGCCGGGAGTGCCGACCAGCAAAGCGACGCCAAGGACATGATAATCTCGGCCCTTTACGGCGTAGCGCTTCTTCTCGGTTCATATCTTATTTTGAACACCATCAATCCTAAAATAACAACGCTTGCCTTACCGGGAGACCAGTACGGCGCCGTGGCGACGAGTAGTCCGAGTATTAGTTTGCCGAACACGGAGTGTATCACGTTGGACCCGACTACCTGGGATATCAATAACACCTCCACCCTTTCCGCTACGTCAAGCTATGCACAGCTCGTACCTAACGGCGGGGCGATGTGGAATGGCACATCTTTTGCTAATAATAACAACGACCCGACGTTAAACTGCGCCTACCGAGTTGGTTATGTTTCCAGCGCCGGCAATCTTGAGATTAATAATGACGGCCGGTATTACAACGAAAGCGAGGTTATTCCAGCCGGGTCGCAGGTGTGGCAATACCCATACTTCAGTTCCAGCTCGGACCCAACCGCCACCAACCGTTGTCTAATATACGCCTATGAACCGCAGGATTCGTCTTCCAGCCCGACGATGATAGACCTTAATCCAAACCTCCAATTGTGCTATCCGCACAACCAAAGCGTCGGTTCCAGCCCTAATTCAAACATCCCGGGCACCTACACCAATGCCCAGGCCGTACAATTCCTTAAGCAAGCCGGCATAGGGATATGGAGCTCCGGTACGTGCTCCGACCAAAATAACTCCCACTGTACTAGCCTGGAGGGCATACCTCAAAGCACCATAAACACGCTCATCAACATCAAAAACGGTTGCGTGGCTGCTACCCCCGGATGCGATGTGACAGTCACCGGCGGAACCGAAGTTGGACACGAGACCCATGGCCCCGGGAAGCCGGTAGTGGACCTGAGATATAACCAGGCTTTGGCAACCTATATCTACGATAATTATGATCCAAACAACCCCACAGTGTCCGCTTTGATCCAAAGCAGGCAAAGTAGCAGGATTGTCCAGGCTATCTGCACCACGCAAGCCGATAACCAGGCTTTTGGAGGGAAATTAAGCTACAACTGCGGGACATATCAAGAGACCGAGAACCATATACATATTCAGTTCGTTCAATAATCCATGAAACCCTATCTTAAAATAGTCATTATCATCGCGGCCGTGGTCGTTGCGGGGCTTGCGATCTACTTCGTTTGGAATTGGCTGACCGCCGCGCCGGCCGCCCCGGGCGGCACGGCGAGCGCTCCTTATTTCCCATTAGCCGGTCTTACGAGCACGAGCACCGGGGCGGGGACCGCCGCCACTTCAAGCGGCGCGATAACCGTCGGCGCCTTGGCGAAAGTTTCCGACCGGCCGGTCTCGTTCTTCTGGACCGACCCCGCGACGCAGGAGGTTTTCTATCTGGACCAAAGCGGCGTCGTCTGGCAGGCCGAAGCGGGGCAAAAGAATCCGCAGATCACCCAGCAGGGGGTGGCGGCCGTTAACTTCATCAAGCAAAGCCCGGACAATAAATCCATCCTCGCCGCTTTCGGCGACCCGCGCCTGCCGAGCTGGGGCATCTACGACTCCGTGGACCAGGTTTGGCAGCCTCTGCCGTCCAACATCATCCAAGCGACCTGGGGCGCGGACTCCAACACCCTCATCGCCACAGAGCAGAACGGCTCCAATGTGAACCTGGTGACGCTGGACCTTACCAAGACCCCGCCGAAGCCCAAGGTTCTGGTGAACGACTTCCGCCTACTGGACACTCAACTGGCTTTTATCCCGCCCAATACGCTTCTTGTGGAAGAGAAGAGTAACGCAAACTACGGCAGCCGGATCTGGAGTTTTAACACTAAGACATTAGCCGTGAACCTCCTGATGGGCCCCATGAGCGGCTTGACGGCCCGGCTCACGAGCGACGGGTCAACGCTCCTTGCTTATTCCGGCTCAAGCGGCTTCCAGATACTTCAGAGCCAAACCCTGCAGAACCTGGCCCCGCTTCCCTTCGTCACATTGCCGGAGAAGTGCTCGGTAAACTCCGGGACGACCGTTTACTGCTTCGTCCCGACGAACGCCGGATTTAAGAGCGCGGCGTTGCCGGACGATTACGTGGAGAGGAAGATTTATACCACCGATGTCTTATACGGCATAAACACCGGGACTGGGGCCGCGACTCTTTTGCCTCTGCCGGGGAACGCCACCGGAAAATTGGACGCGGAAAAACCGGCTCTCGCCGGCAGTAATCTCTACTTCATTAATCGGTTTGATAACTATCTCTACGCCCTTAACGTCGGCAGCTAAGCCGGCCTAAAGATTAGTCGGCTGGATAATAATGTGCCGATCCCGGCCGGCGCCGACGCTCTCCGTCTTCAAATCGGGGTTCATAGATATCTCCACGTGGACCAGGCGCCGTTCATAAGCGTTCATCGGCGGCAGAGCCACCTCGCCCTTCGTCATCGCCGCTTTCTTTGCAGCCGCCTTGGCAAGCTCAACGATGAGCCGCTCGCGCTCGCGGCGATAGTAATTCAAGTCCACCACGTAAGCGGGGAGTTTCGTTTTCCGCAGGATAAGGTTGACCAAGTGTTCCAGGGCCGGCAATACAGTCGGCAGCTGGGTGCGGACATTCTCGTCGTCTATCACAATGGACACCTTATGGTGTTCGTCATCAATGGCAACCTGGGCCTCCGGGAAGCCCATTTTTGATATAAGCGATTGTATCTGCTCTTTGAGGTCCATGTTATTGCTTGGGCGCGTCCGGCAGGGGGGCGAGCTTCTTATTAATATAGAACTGCTGGCCTAAAGAAAACAAGTTAGAGACGCTCCAGTAGAGGCTCAGGGCCGCCGGCAGGTTTCCGAGGACCAGGACCGTCACGAGCGGCCCAACAAAGACCATTATCTTCTGGGTGGATTCCATATCCTTCCCCGCCGGCATTGCCATCCGCCCCTGGAAGTATTGCAGGGCGGCCGCCAGGACCGCCAAGACCAAGCTGTTGGCGCTTAGAGCCATCCCCAGGAAAGACGGGTTCACGAAGAGCGTGGATTTAATGCCGGTGGTGAAGATCTCAAACAAAGCTATGAAAACGGGGAGTTGGAGAAGCAAAAGAAGAAAACCGGAGAATGGATTCACCCGATTCGTCTTGTAGAGCTCCATCATCGCCTTGGCCTGCTTTTCTTTATCGTCTTTGTGGTCCAACTGGATCTTCCGGATGTGCGGCTGAAGGCGCTGAAGAACGGTTTGGTCTTTGGCGCCCTTATAGAAAAGCGGCAAGAGTACCAGGCGCACCAGTACGGTGAGGAGGATGATGGCAATACCAAGGTTGCCGAAAGAGATGTTTTGATAAAGCAAAACTAAAACCCACAATATGGGCTGGTAGATGACGGTGTTAAAAATTGCTGCCATTTTTTTTCAATGCTCCGGCGAGCTTGCTCTTTATCTCGGCGAATGTCGCGTTATCGCCCCTGCCTTTCGCCATAACCAGAATATCGGCTCGGCGCGCCTTGGCTTCCGGAGCAAGGAGAGCTCTGAGGCGCCTTTTAAGGAGGTTGCGGTCCGCGGCCTTCTTAAAAACGCTCTTGCCGACCACCACCAAAACCTTCGGGCGGCCCAATCGGCGCGGTTTTGATCTTAAGGAAAACTCCACGGCTAAACCGACAGCCGGCGGCGGCCCTTTTGCCGGCGCCTTTTAAGCGTGCCGCGACCACCGACGGTCTTCGTTCGGCGGAGAAAGCCGTGCGCCCTCACTCTCTTCCTCTTTTTCGGCTGATAAGTGACGCTCATATTCTTAGTATTATAATCCGTTACGACTATGCACAGATAATGCACAATTAAAGCACACTAGCGTCCTTTCCGCAACATTGCATCATTTTCAAATATACCTATCATAACTAGGAATGAATCCCCAAGATATTTGGCAAACGGTCCTGGGAGATATCGAGCTGCAAATTTCGCGGCCGAATTTTCTGACATGGCTCAAGAACAGCCAATTTTTGGGAAAGGCGGACAAGGATGACGGGGTTGCTCTCGTCGGATTGCCGAATAATTTTGCCAAAGAGTGGGTGAAGAGCCGATACCACAAAATAATCCTTGGTTCGCTCCGCAACGTGGACGGTTCCATTAAGAATATTGACTACGTCGTGGTCGGCAACAACGCCGCGAGCCAGATCGTGAGCGCCGCGCGCCGGATAAAGTCCGAAGCGGAGGCGGTGGAGCCGCAGGCGCCGCTCATTGAGCTTAAGGTTGATCCGAAAACCAATCTGAATCCGCGCTACGATTTCAAAACGTTCATCGTCGGGTCTTCCAACGAAATGGCTTACGCCGCCGCCCAAGCAGTCGTGAGAGATGTCGGCAAAAAATACAACCCGCTTTTTGTTTACGGCGGCGTCGGTCTCGGCAAAACCCATTTAATCCAGGCGACCGGCAACGAAATTATGGCCGCCTACAAGAATCGGGTAAGTGTTCTTTACGTCTCTTCCGAAAAATTCATTAACGACGTGGTTTGGGCAATCCGCAATAAGCGAATGGATGATATGAAAAAGAAATACCGCGACATTGACGTTCTCATCATTGACGATATCCAATTTATCGCCGGTAAGGCCGCCACGGAGCAGGAGTTTTTTTACACATTCAACGCCTTTTACGAGAATAATAAGCAGATTATCATCTCGTCGGACCGGCCGCCTTCAGCCATTCCGACCCTGGAGGAGCGGCTCCGCTCCCGGTTTGAGGGCGGAATGACAGTGGATATAGTTTATCCGGATTATGAGACCAGACTCGCTATTTTAAAGACGAAAATGAAGGAAAATAACGTGGTTTTGGACGAAAAAATCGTGGAATTGGTCGCCGCCCGGGTCCAAAAAAACATCAGGGAATTGGAGGGGGTTTTGAACAAAATAACCTTCTACGAACAGTATAAAAAGGGGAGGATAGACGATAAAAAACTGGATGAGATAATAAACGAGGCGGTCCAGGTCACGCCCAAAAACATCACCCCCAACGATATCGTAAAAACAGTCGCTGAGTTCTTTGAGGTGCCGACGGCCGACATGACCCAGCGCAGCCGAAAACAGGAGGTAGTAGAACCGCGGCAGATCGCAATGTATCTAATGCGCGATGTGCTTAAAATGTCCTACCCGCACATCGGCGACCGGCTTGGCAAGAGAGATCACACGACCGCCATCCACGCCTGCGAAAAAATAACCCGCGAGATCGGCGAAAATCCCGCCCTCAATCAGAAGATACTTCTCATTAAAGAACGGCTGTATAAGATGTGAACAACTTTGGGGAAATACCGGATAATCGGCAAACCATCAAAAAACGATCCACACCCATCAATAAGTTATCAACAGTCTCTCTGAAAAAAATGCGGCAAAAAACGATTTAAAATAAGGACGCTCGGAGATTATCCACATAAACACCACCCCTACTACCACTACTATGAAGTTAATAATACTAAGAACTAACCTAATAGAAGCGCTTAATGTCGTTCAGGGCGGCATAGGCGAAAACGCCAACCTGCCGATACTGAAAAGTTTTCTCGTGAGAACTGATGGCGGACGCATCACCTTCGTTTCCACCAATCTTGAGCTGGCTGTTGAATGCGCCGTGCCGGGCAAGGTGGTTGAAAGCGGCAAGGCGGCGATACCGTTTTCCATATTCAACTCCATCATCAAGAATCTCACCTCCGAGCGCGTGACAATCGGGGATGGTGGAAACAAGGTGACAATCACCACGGATAATTACGAAGCCGTCGTGCAGGGTCAGGACCCGAACGATTTTCCGATCATCCCGTCGCTCGCCGAAGAGAACGAAATATTTAAAATAAAAACCAAAGAGTTCAAGGATGCGGTTTCAAGCGTTATCTCATCCGCCCAGTACTCGGAGATCCGGCCGGAGATAAGCGGGGTGTTGCTCTCTATGGGCGGCGACGCCATGAATCTGGTCGCCACAGACGGTTTTCGTTTGGCGGAAAAGACCGTGACCGATTTTGAAGACAAGGGGGCGGCGAGCGACGTTGCGGTTATAATTCCCCTGAGGACGGCGAACGAATTTTTGAGGATATTCAACAGCGCCGAAACGGTGGATGTTTTTCTGGACCAGAACCAGGTGCTTGTGAAAAGCGACGGAGAGAAGGTTATTTCAAGATTGATAGATGGAAAATTCCCCGATTACAAAGCGGTTATTCCTAAAGAGACGAAAACGGAAGTGATCGCCGACAGGCAGGAATTGATAAACGCCGTCAAGCTCGCAAGCTCGTTTTCCGGCAAAAGCAACGACATAACCATCCGGATCGGCGACAACAAAAAATTCCTGGAGGTTTATTCGGCGGACACGGCAATCGGTGAAAATAGCTACAAGGTGCCGGTCAAGCTTTCCGGCGAGAAATTCTCGGTGATATTCAACTGGCGCTATATCCTGGATGGGTTAAAAGTGCATAAAACCCCGAACGTTTCTATCGGCTTTAATTCTCCAGACAAGCCGGTCATCATCCGCGGTGAAGGCGACAAAACCATTGTTTATGTCGCAATGCCAATAAAAGGTTAAGGTAGTTGCTTGTTTTATAAAGCGGTGGTGAGTTGACAATTTAATTGGCTTGCCTATACTCTCCCCATTGGATAAAATCCCGCACCTTTGGAGAGCTTTGAATGAGTTTTGTGTGTCTGGTTTGTAGAAATAATTCAGTTCTCCAAAGGTGCGGGGTAGAAAGGTCGCTAGAATCACCGATTATGCACACGCTAGTTTCACATCCGCCGCTCCGGATAATCGCGAGCGACGAGGACGATGATCTTCTCGTCTCGGATGATGTAGTTGAGCAGCCGGAAGAAGTTGGTTTGCCGGAAGATCCTGGAAGCGAACTTGGCGGCGACAGCTACACGCCGCCGGAAGAGGAGAATCCGGAAGAGTTTTAATACGCAGAAGCGGCGCCACTCGTTGGCGCCGCTTTCTTTTTCCCGCAAGCAGTAGAAAGAATACCGGAAGCGTTATAGAATTAGACGAACAATGAGACTGCCCAGGAACCGCCGCAAGTTTTGGCTTTCCATCCTCATCTTAGGATTTTTTTTGATAATCACCGTGGCGGTCGCGGGAACGGTTTATGTCGTTATCGCGATTCGGACGCTCCCGACGCCGGCCCAGTTCTCCACCCGCGAGATAAGCCAATCCACCAAGATCTACGACCGTACCGGAACCGTACTCCTTTACGAAATACACGGCGAAGAGAAGCGGACGGTCGTCCCGTTTTCCAGCATACCCGACTATGTGAAGGAGGCGACCATCGCCGTTGAAGACGCCAATTTTTACACCCGGCCGGCGATAGACGTGACCGGAATCATTCGGTCTATCTGGGCCGACATCAAGGCGGGTAAATTCGTCCAGGGCGGGTCCACCATCACCCAGGAATTGGCCCGAAACGCCTTTCTCTCGCCCGAAAAGACGATAGACAGGAAGGTGAAGGAGGTCATCCTCGCGTTTGAACTGGAGGCGAAATACTCCAAAGACCAGATATTGGACTTTTATCTAAACCAAATCCCCTACGGTTCCAATGCCTACGGCATTGAGGCCGCGAGCCAGACCTATTTCGGCAAGCCCGCCAAAGACCTGGACTTGGCCGAATCGGCGGTCCTCGCCAGCTTGCCCCAAGCCCCCAGCTATTATTCGCCTTGGGGCGGGAATCTGAGCGAACTTATCGCCAGGCAGCAATACGCTTTGGATAGGATGGTTCAGCTCGGGTATATCACCCAAGCCCAGGCGGACGCGGCCAAAGCCGAAAAGATCATCTTCGCGCCGCAGTCTCTAGGCACCATCAAAGCGCCCCACTTCGTGATGGCGGTTAAAAACTATCTGATAAATAAATACGGCGAGGACGAGGTCTTAAACGGCGGTTTGAAGGTCATCACTACGCTTAACTGGGATATGCAGCAGGTCGCCGAAAAGACGGTTGAGGACGGCGTGAAGAGGAATATGTCGCTTTATAATTCAAACAACGCCGCCTTAATGGCCGAGGACCCAACAACCGGCCAGGTGCTTGCGCTCGTCGGTTCGGCGGATTACTTCAATGCTTCTATCGGCGGAAATTTTGATATGCCGATCCAGGGATTGCGCCAGCCCGGTTCCAGCTTAAAACCATTTGTTTATTTGAAGGCCCTGGAAGACGGCTATCCGCCGAATACGGTCGTCTTTGACGTCCCCACCGAGTTTAACCCGAACTGTCCGGCCATCCCCGATTACAACGCGCCAGCGAGCTCGTCTTCCACCCCATGCTTCCACCCTCAGGATTTTGAGAATTTCCAGGGGCCGCTTACGTTTGAACAGGCGCTCCCCGAATCCATCAACGTGGCCGCCGTAAAAGTCTTGTACCTGGTCGGCATACAAAACGTCCTGAACGAACTGAAAAGCTTCGGTATCACCACATTGAACAATGCCAACCAATACGGCCTCTCGCTCGTTCTGGGAGGCGGAGCGGTCAAAATGGTGGACATGCTCAAGGCCTACTCGGTCCTTTCCCAGGAAGGGGTGCAGCATGCCCAGACGATGGTCTTGGAGGTGGATGACCCGAACGGCAATGTGCTTGAAAAATATCAGGACCAGGCCGCCCGAGTGGACGACCCTAAATACATTCAGTGGATAAACTACATTCTTTCCAATCCGGATCTGCGTGCGTCGCTTTTCGGTCCCGGCGGCGGCATTACCAGCTTCCCCGGCTATGACGTGGCTTTGAAGACCGGCACGAGCAACGATTATCGGGATGCCTGGGCCTTCGGCTACACCCCGTCCCTCGTGGTCGGCGTTTGGGCCGGGAACAGCGATTACTCGCCGATGCAGAGAAACGGCAGCAGCATCTTGGCGGCCGTGCCGATGTGGAGCGCTTTCTTGAAGCAGATTCTGCCGACGTACCAGCCGGAGCTTTTCACGAGTCCGGCGCCGCTTCCTCCGGCGGACAAGCCGATGCTTAACGGCAGCTATATCGCTCAGCCATCGGCGGGCGGGGTTTCTTACCCGCAGATCCACGACATTCTCTATTACGTGGATAAAAGCGACCCCTTAGGTCCGGTGCCTCAAAACCCAAGCGATGATTCGCAATTCGCCAACTGGGAAGCCGGCGTCTTGAACTGGGCCTCGCAAAATGTCCCCAACTTTTCATCAACTTACAATAAAAATGTTCCCGCGGCTGCCTGGGGCAACCAGGGCCAGGTTAGCAACGTGACGATAAATAATGTGTATCCCGTGAGCGGAGTTTTCGCCCCGTCGCCGCTCAATATCCGGGCGGACATATCGTCTACGGCTGGCCTTGCGTCGGTGGAGGTGGACTTGAACGGGGCGGCTTTAAAGACCATGCCAATCTCAGGGACGAGCTACCAGTTGAACTACGCTTTTTCCGGCACGCTCGGCTCCCAGAATTTGATAACGATAAAGGCGACGGATTCTTCCGGCGCCTCCAATTCGGTCAACATCATCGTTTATCATTGATCTAAAGGAACTCGGCGAGCCGGTAAAAGTGCGAAGAGCTCCGCTCTTTTGACATCGCTCGGAGAATATAAGCACAAAGCTCTTATATTGCTCCTCGCTCGTCAAAATAAGACTTGGCCAAGCGGCCCGGAGCGCTCACTTTTACCGGTTTGCCGAGCGACAATTTGAACTTGTCGCAATAGCTATAGCCAGAGCGTCCGTCACGTCATCCACCACCTTCCGGGGCGGTATTTTTAATATCAGGTTGGTCATTTTGGCGACTGCCGCTTTTTCCGCCCGGCCATTGCCGGTCACGGCGATCTTAGCTTCCGCCGGGGAAACCTCAATGAGCTGGGCGCCGCTTTCCGCCGCGGTCTTCAGTATGACGCCGCGCGCCTCCGAAACCCGCATAGCCGTCTTTTTGTTTTTGGTGAAAAAAAGTTTTTCCACGCCGATAATGTCCGGCCTTAGCCTTTTGATGAGGCGCGTCAGTTGATTTTGCAGATCCACCAGCCGCTCGGCATCGCCGCGGCCGGCGGGAGAGACCGGCAGAAGGCCGCTTTCAATATGTGCAAGCGTCATCCCGGTTTTTTCTATCAGCCCGTAGCCGATGCGGGTCGTTCCCGGGTCTATGCCCAAAACTCTAAGTTGCATTATTTCCCCTTGATCGGGAGCGTGAACCAAAACTCGCTGCCTCGTCCCACCTCCGATATGACGCCAATCCTGCCGCCGTGGCCCTCAATAATGTTCTTTGCGATGTAGAGTCCCAGGCCACTGCCGTTCGGCTCCATTTGCGCGACATTGCCGCCCCGGTAGAATTTTTGGAAAAGATTCTTTTGGTCTTCCGGCGAGATGCCTACGCCGCTGTCTTTAACGCTGGCCCGGATGAATTGCCGGTCTTCGTCCGGTGCGACCCGTACCGTCACCACCCCGCCTTTCACGTTGTATTTAATGGCATTATCCAGAAGGTTCGCGATAACCAACCCAATTCGTTCGGCATCCATCGGCACGACGGCGGCCGGCGCCGGGTCCATTTTCACGCTCACGTTATAGGCGTCCGCGATCGGTTTGGCGTTTTGGACGGCGGTTTGAAAGAGCGCCGCGAGGTCGGCGGGCTCCAGTTTCAACCCAAAACGTCCGCCTTCAAGCCGGGCCGCCTCTAAAAGGTCGTTGATTATCTTAAGCGACCGGCCGGCGAGCCCCCGGGTTTCCCGGATGCCCACAGCCGCTTCCGGCGGAAGGTTCGGCGTCTTGTCCAAATTCTCCAAAGTCCAGTTAATGGCCGTGAGCGGCGTGCGGAGCTGATGAGCGGCCACCGTGATGAATTCGCTTTGCTCGCCCGCGAGTTCCTTTTCCCGCGTGCGGTCGGCGACCAGTTTCAAAAACCCGATAACCTCGCCCCGCTCGCCCATAATCCGGTTTAACGTCACCCGTATCTCGCGGTGCGGGTCTTCAAAAATAAGGTCCATTATCTGCGGCCAGACGTTGTCCTGGATAGTTGTAACGCTCGGCGCGAGAGAGGGGAATATCACCTCCACGAGAAAGCGCAGATGCGGGCTTTTCACGTCTTCTGGTCCGATCGTGCGCCCCACGACCTCGGCGGCGTTCACGCCGAATATCTCCTCCGCCGCCCGGTTAAAGGAAAGAACCCGGTAATTCGGGTCGTATATCAAAACGCCTTCGCGGATATTTTGCACGACCGCGCTGAGCTCGGCCGGCGCCTGGCCGGCTTCGCCCTCCTCTTTCGGTCGGCGCATAAAATTTAAAAATCCCATCTACGCACTCAAGATATCATATTCGCGGCCCTTTGTCAGAAAAGGGTGCCGGTTTCCTTCTTCGTCGCCTTCGTTTCCGCAGGTTTGCCTCCCAGGCGCTTAACCAGGCTTTGAAACCCGAGTTCGTTCCAGGCCGCAGTTAGTCTTACTTCATCCAATCCGTTGAACCGCAGGTCTTCTTTGGACGGGTTTATCGGGGCGTCGCGGCGGATGGTGGCGAGGTGTTTTGAAAACAGCGCCTCCTTTTCAAAAGGCAGGACCTTTTTCGCCGCCGGGTCATTCGGTGGCAAGTCCCGGTAGATGTTTTGAATGGTGCCGAAACGCTGGATAAGTCCGGCGGCGGTCTTCGGTCCGAGGCCTTTCACGCCGGGAATGTTGTCGGAGGTATCGCCGACAAAACCCTTGTAATCTGGCAGCTCCCCGGGCTTTAGTCCGTATCTTTCTTTCACCGCCCGCTCGTCGTAGATCACGGTCTCGCTCACCCCCTTTTTGAGTATCTCCGCGACTACGTGGTCGTCCTCCACAAGCTGGAGCGTGTCCAAGTCGCCGCTTAATATGAATATTTTTATCTCCGGTTCTTTTTTAAATTTTTCCACCAGCGTGCCGATCAGATCGTCCGCCTCAAAGCCCGGCACCTCAAATGTTTGGATGCCGAAGTCGCGGAAAATTCCGCGGGCGGCCTTGAGCTGGGAAACGAGCTCATCCGGCGCTTTCGGCCGCTGGGCCTTGTAGTCGGCGAATACCTCTTTCCGGAAGGTTGGCTCCGGCCGGTCAAAAGCGGCCGCCATAAAATCCGGCCTTTGGTCGCGGCAAACCTTGAGCAGGAGCCCCGAGAGGCCGTAAAGCGCCCCGGCGGGCTCGCCTCCGGGCGAGGTGAGGGGCGGGATCGCGTGGAAGGCGCGATGGATGAGGGAATTGGCGTCAATGAGGATTAATTTCTTCATATTTTAGTCTCCTCGCAGAATGCGCGGCGCGGCGATTGCTTATCTAGTGTCTCATAATCCGGATTATCCTTTCATTCTCTTTCTTCCTGTGTTCAAAATGGATTGCGATGGAGTTTTTCGGCAGGGTGCCCTTGATGTTTTCCGCCCATTCTATCAGAACGATATTCTTCGGGTCGCGGAGAATATCGGCTAGTCCCAAAACTTCGGTCTCGCTTCGGTGGTGCAGGCGGTAGGCGTCCAAGTGGAACATCTTATTATATCCGGCCACGGCGCGGGGGAGACGGTAGGAGCGCATAATGAGGAACGTGGGGGAAAGAAGCCGGCGCTTCACGCCGAGAGCGGCCGCGAACCCCTGGGTGAATGTCGTTTTGCCGCTGCCGAGCTCGCCGGAAAGTCCGATTACCATAGGGTGAGGCGCGCCCCGCTTAAGTTCCCGGACCATGAGCGCGGCGACGCCGCGGGTTTCCTTATCCGACTCGGTCTTGAGGCGCATGACTAGATGAGTTTTTTGCCGCGCTTCAAACCAAGGTGCTCGTAAGCAATCGGCGTCGCCATCCGGCCGAGGGAGGTGCGGTTCAAAAGTCCGAGCTTCAT
Organism: bacterium; assembly: GCA_027310975.1. GTDB lineage: Bacteria > Patescibacteriota > Minisyncoccia > UBA6257 > GWB1-50-10 > JAMCRC01. Next base: position 5,189 of record DAICZV010000011.1, on the reverse strand, counting down.
CAGGAATGGTTCGTAGACCTCTTCAATGGTTTCCATCTCCTCGTTCAGGGCCGCCGCGAGGGTTTTGAGCCCAACCGGACCGCCGTTGAACTTCTGGACGATTATCTTTAAAAGCTCGCGGTCGGTCTCGTCCAATCCCAGCTGGTCTATCTCCAGCATTTCCAAGGTGTTTTTTACCACGTCCAGATTTATGATGGGCTTCTTCTTGCTTGCCCCGCTGGAAATCCGCCCCGCCGTTGGCGCGGCGCTAGCCGCTTGGGGCGGAATATTTCCTGTGGGGTAGACCTGGGCGTAATCACGGGCGCGCTTCAAGAGCCGGTTCGCGACGCGGGGAGTGAAACGCGAGGCCTGGGCGAGCGCGCGCGCCGCCTCCGGTTCTATCGCGACGCCCAAGATTTTCGCCGAGCGGGAAATTATCTTTTCAATATCTTCGTTCTGGTAGTAATCCAAGCGGAAGGTGGCACCGAAGCGGGAGCGGAGCGGTGCCGAGAGCATGTTCACCTTGGTCGTGGCGCCGAGGACGGTGAAGGGCGGAAGATCCAGCGTGAACGTCCGGGCCGAGGGTCCTTTGCCGACGATCAGGTGGAGCTTCCGGCTTTCCAGGGCTGGATACAATATTTCCTCCGCGAGTTTGTTCAAGCGGTGGATCTCGTCAATAAAAAGTATTTCGTTCGCTTCCAGGTTGGAAAGCAAGGCGGCCATATCACCGGCCTTTTCTATTGCCGGCCCCGAAGTGGAGCGGATGTTCACGTTCATTTCGCGGCCGATGATATAGGCGAGCGTGGTTTTGCCGAGGCCCGCCTGGCCGTAGAAAAGCAGGTGGTCGCAGGGTTCGCTCCGGCCCTTCGCGGCATCAAGAATGAGTTTGAGGTTGGCTTTGATCTTGGCCTGGCCGACGTAATCTTCAAAACTCTGGGGCCGCAGGGCCTCCAAAGCCCCCTCTTCCGTATTGATTTCAGGTTGTTTTTGGGGCATGGTTATCCTCTTGACATTTAAAATCCGTTATGCTACAATGGTCGCCGTCATCCTTAATGGAGACCTGTGAGCAAAGAGATTTCTCCCAGCTTCGGGTTGCTTGGTTCCGGCTGGGCAATTCCTCGGAGAGATCTTAATTTCGCCTCCACCATTGGCAAAAATGCTCACAGATCCCCCTTCGGGATGATTTTTTATTTATGCCCACTCTAAGGGCCCGGTGAGGCGCTCCACCTCCTCTAAACTCGTCGTTCCTTGGAGCGCTTTCAAAAGTCCGTCTACTTGCATCGTAACCATTCCCTGTTCTTTTGCCAAGCTCTTCAGCTCTATTTCGGTCGGATTTTTGTAGATGGCCGCCTCCGCCTTTTCGTCCACTTTGAACAGCTCAAATATGGATGTGCGGCCCTTGTATCCAAGGTGGCCGCAAGCGTCGCAACCGACCGCTTTGTAGATCTTGGGATTAGCGTAAGGTTTTTTATCCACCCGCGCCGGCAGCCCCGCGAGGAGCTTTTTAATGTTGTCCGCGAGGGCGGCGTCCGGGCTTTCTTCCGCCTTGCACTGCGGGCAAAGGACGCGCACGAGACGCTGGGCGATTATTAAGCTCAGGGCCGGTCCCAATACGTTCGTCTGGACCTTCAGGTCCAAGAGCCGGGGAATGGCGCCCACCGCGTCGTTCGTGTGGAGCGTGGAGAAGACCAGGTGGCCGGTGAGGGATGCGTTCAAAGCGATCTCGGCCGTCTCTTTGTCGCGAATCTCGCCGACCAGGATGATGTTCGGGTCCTGCCGCAGAATGGAGCGCAGGCCATCCGCAAAGGTGTAGCCCGCCTCCGGGTCCACCTGGGTCTGGGAAATGCCCGGCAGGTGGTACTCTATCGGGTCTTCAATGGTGATTATCTTGAACTCGGGTTTTTGGACGTGGCGGAGAAAGGCGTAAAGAGTCGTCGTTTTGCCGGACCCGGTGGGGCCGGTATTCAATATTAATCCGTTCGGTCTTTTGATCTCGGCTTCGGCGATCACGAGGTCGTCGGCGCGCCACCCCAGTTCCTCCAAATTCACTTTCAAGGAACGAGGGTCCAGGAGCCGGAGCACGGCCGTTTCGCCGTATTCGGACGGGATGATGGACGTGCGGATCTCTATGGAACGATCTTCCAAGGCGATGGTGAATCGTCCGTCTTGCGCCTCGTCCTTCACATTCAGCTTCAATCCCGAGAGCAGTTTGACGCGCGTAATGATTGACTGGTACATCGGATGCGGAAAAGCGTCGTAAATACCGTGGAGCAGGCCGTCTATCCGCAGGCGCAGGAGACCCGCCTTTTCAGCCGGTTCCAGGTGAATGTCGGACGCGCCCAAGGCCATGGCGCCCCCGAGGATTATTTCCAGTATCTGGGAAACATACGGGCTTTGAAACGAGGCGATGGTCTCGTGGAGGGTGTCCAAACTGGTTATCTTGCCGCCAATTTCTTTCAATTGGCCCTCGTCTATTTCCACCCGGCCGCTGATTTCTGTTTGGGGAACGACGTACCGGTAATAATCCCAGGCATGCTTCAGTCCCGAGAGGGAGGAGACCACAACCTTCACGTCGTAGCTTTTGCGGATGTCTTCTATTATCGCCTGGGTCTCGGGTCTTTGCGGGTCAAAAGCGGCGAGCATAAGCGATTTTTTGACTATCTGGAGCGGGCAAAGAAGGGCGGATTTGGCCTTTTCTTCGGGGACGAGGGCCATCGCCTTAATCTCGGTTGGGACGCGTGTGGAGATAAGGTCCAGGTAGGGGAGGCCGAGTTTTTCCGCCCGGCGCTTGGCATCCTCTTCCTCGGCCACCCGGCGCTGCTTGGCGAGCTGTTCTTCCAGGCCTTGAGATTGAAACATTAATCTTATTATACAGCCAAACGTGCGGTCTCGGTAAGGTATAAAAAATGTGCGCTCCGGGCCGCCAGCCATCTCGGCAGTATGATTTGACATACAACCGTGTTTAGATGTATAATCTAGGCAGAAAAGGAGGATTAAAAATTGAAACCAATCAGAAATGTTCTATTCGCCATATTGGCGATGTTCGCGTTCGCCGGATGCGCGGACGTGATGATGGCCGTTATATCACCGATCCAGAATATGAGGGTGTCGGTGAATAACACCATGCCTTACCCAGTCAACCAGATTGGAACGTCTGGAACCCGGGTTAGTATCATTAATCCGCAACCGTATTATGCGAAGATTTTGAACGGCGTCCAAAGGGATAGCGTGTGCGTTATACCGCCTGGGGGATCTGCTTTTGACGATCAATGGTCAATGAATTTTTCTCCCAAGGCCCTTTCTCTGGTCGCCGTGCTTTACCGCGATTCGTCTTGCAGGGAATGGGTCGGGATGAGCATGGCCCCGATTTATGTTTACACCGGTCAGTCGTCATCCTGGACCATTGATCGCGTGTGGTATCCAGATAACGCTTATAGGTATCAGAATACCTATGGTGTTACGCCTTATCCATTGACTAGGATCGGCGGCGATCAAAAAGTCGTCCTGATGGGTCCGCCTCGGGTTGGGATGAATTACATCGCCATACCTAACTGCACTTACTACACACTGGTCATAAGAATTGACGGTAAAATCGTAGCTTACGTGCCGCCCGAAAAGTGTTTCAGATGGGCGGATGCCAGGATGTACACCGGCACCACCGTTAAGGTCCAGCTCACATTTATTGACCAATACGGGCTGACGTACGGCTACAAGGACCTGGGCGATGTTAGCATCTCATCCTACGGCTCTAACGTATATCAGTACATGGCGACCAGCCAAGATATCCAAAGATATTGATTATCAGAGGTCTATCAAGAAGCTTGCTTCTCGATAGACCTTTTTATTTATACAATTGAGTAATGCCCGAATTGCCCGAGGTCCATACCATCGCGACCGACCTGAACCGCAGGGTGCGGGGCGATGCCATTAAGGATATTTGGACCGACTGGCCCAAGTATTTTTACCCGCAAACCGAGACGGCTTTTAAACGAATGGTCCGCGGCCGGAAAATAGTTTCCGTTGGCCGGCGGTCAAAAAATATCATTTTCCGCCTTTCCGGAGGATACGCGATGCTCGCGCACCAAAAAATGACGGGACATTTTCTAGTGGGAAAGTGGAGGCCGAACAAAATACCAAATACCAAATACAAAATACTAAATACCAAAGAAGACGTCTGGGCGAACCAAAAATGGGTGCCGGCGGATAAGAATGGGGCGTTGCGCTCCGACCGGAACCGGTTTATCCGCCTCATCTTATTTTTAAAGAGCGGCCGGATGCTCGCTCTTTCCGACCTGCGGCGCTTCGCCAAGGTTATTGCCGGGCCGGAAGCAAAGGTATTGGGCCTCCCGGAACTTCGGGCGCTCGGACCGGAACCTCTGGAAAAGGATTTTACTTTCCAAAAATTCAAGGCGATAATCCGTGGCAAAACGACGAAGATAAAACCGCTTCTTCTGAACCAGGAGTTTTTGAGCGGCCTCGGCAACATCTACGCCGACGAGTCGCTTTGGTTCGCCAGAATCCATCCGTCCCGACGCGCGGACGGGTTGAGCCAGGCCGAGTTGAAGCGTCTCTACCGCTCAATCCAAAAAGTTCTTAAGGAAGCCATTCGGCTGCGGGGTTCTTCGGTGGACGACTTTCGGGATACGTCCGGGAAAGAGGGCGGGTACCAGCTCGTCCGGCGGGCCTACGGCCGCGAAGGTGGCCAGTGCCCCCGGTGCGGCGGTATCATTAAGAGAATAAAGATCGGCCAGCGGTCGGCTCACTTCTGCCCGCATTGCCAGAAGGCCTGAAATTTTCAATTCTCAATTTTGCAATTTTCAATCAATTCTCAATTTTCAATGACTCAAAACGTCGTTACGTCGGGTTTGAAAATTGGATCATTGTAAATTCAATGGAAATTGTAAATTGGAAATTTAGTTCAATTTTAACCCCGCGTTTGCTTTAGGGCAAATCCGACAAAATTCCTGCCGTGCCGGCCAGACGGCGTTCACTAATAAGCCGTCCCTTCCTCTATGTCCTCGTTTCCGTTGTCGTTTTCGTCTTTGCCGCCTCCGGTTTCAACGAGCGGAATGCCGCAGGTCGGGCAATCGCCCGGCTCCTCGGCGGTGTATCCGCAATCAGGACACTGGTACATAAGTTCTAAAACTAGAACGACCTTTAGGTTAAGAGTTCCCGGATTCCGAGAAATGCCAAAGCACGAAGATGATGAC
>DAICZV010000010.1 GCA_027310975.1 bacterium | reverse complement strand
ATACAAAATACCAATTAGTACCCCTCCAGTTTCTTCGCCTTGTGGTGCGTTCTTATCTTGTCCAAGGCCTTGGCCTCTATCTGCCGAATGCGTTCGCGCGTTACGCCGAAGACCTTCCCCACTTCCTCCAGCGTGTGCGGGATGTTGTCCTCCAAGCCGAAGCGCATCGCGAGTATTTTGCGCTCCCGTTCCGTAAGGTCGTCCAGAATCTCGCGGATCTGGTCTTTAAGGAGGGCCTGGTTCGCGAGTTGGTCCGGGCTCAAGCTTTGTTCGTCTTTGATGAAATCGGAGAGCGTCAGGTCGTCCTCGCTTTCGCCGATTGGCGCTTCCAAGGAAATGACCTCCTGGGATATCTTCTGGATGTAATGGATCTTTTTGACGTCCATGCCCATTTCGGTCGCAATCTCTTCGGGGAGCGGCTCGCGGCCGAGCTCCTGCATCAAGGCGCGTTTCGTTTGGGTGTATTTCGTTATGGTCTCCACCATGTGGACCGGGATGCGGATGGTGCGGGAGTAGTCCGCGAGAGCGCGGGTCACGGCCTGGCGAATCCACCAGGTGGCGTAGGTGGAGAATTTGAATCCCTTGCGGTAATCAAATTTATCCACGGCCCGCGAGAGCCCGATGTTCCCTTCTTGAATGAGGTCCAGAATGCTGAGGCGGGGGCTGCGGTTCACGTAGCGCTTGGCGATGGAGACGACGAGCCGGAGGTTGGCCTGGATAAGGCGTTTCCGCGCCATTTCGTCCCCCTTCTCGGCGCGTTTCGCGAGGTCTTTTTCTTCGGCGGAGGTGAGGAGGGCCGTCCGGCCGATTTCTTTCAAATACATTTGAACGGCGTCCGGCAGTTCCTGGTCAATGCGGGTCGCGTCCTTAAGTTCCTGAAGGGATATCTCCTCAAATTTTGATTCTTTGACCTCTTTGATGAGCGGGCTGGACTCCTTGACCTTGATGCCCTCTTTGTCCAGGCGGTCGTAGACCTGTTCTAAATAGGCCAGGTTTTTTTCAACCTCGGGAAAATAGTTCAAAACCTCGGCGTCGGTCACGAAGCCCCGGCTCCGGCCGCGGCGGACGAGGTCTTCCAGGTTAACGACGTACTCTTCGGGAACGACGAGCGGCTTCCCCTTATGGAGCGCCTTTTTTGCCGCCGCCGTCCTGGCTTTTTCGTGGGCCGTCTGCTTAGGCTTCGGCTTGTGAACCGGCTTTTTCGCTTTTTTGCTCTTACCCTTTTTCTTATTTGAAGGCATGTTTGGTTTTATTGGTTGAGGTCGTTCATCTTCTTCGTTATCTCCGAAAAGCGGTTCAGGAGCCGGTTGGTCTCCGTGTCGCTGCCGCGCGTCTCCGGCGATCTCAGTTCTTTTTTGACGCCGGCCAACTCTTTTTTGAAATTAATAGACTGCAGGCGGCGGATTAAATCGCCGAACTCTTTTTGTCTCTTGTCGGGGTCAAGCTCGCCGAACTCGTAGGAACCCTGAAGTTCCAGGAAAGCCGCCCCCTCCGCTTTCGGATCGTCCAGGATGAGAGCATAAATTTCCGGCAGGAGCGTCTTATACTCCCTTAATTTAACGAGAAATTCCGGATTTGTCAAAGCGAGGGCGACCAGGCGCTTGGCGACCGCGGAGGTGCGGTCCAGGTCCGGCAAAACGCTCGCTTCGGCGCCCGCGGCGGCGGTGCCGCCTTCGCCTCCGATCTCCGCGAACTCCTCGTTCAAAGCGTTCTCGGAAATGCCGGAAAGCTTGGCCATCTCTTTTATCCAGATGTTCTGTTCCACTGCGCTCCGCAGAGTCCTTACCTCGCCCAAAAGATGGCGCAGGATGCGCTTTTGAAGCGGTATGTCCCCTTCTTTCCAGACCTTGGGCGCGAAGTAGACGCTCATAATGTGCTTCATGGCGGGCTTGGCCCATTCCACCGCCTGTTTGAAAAAGGTCGGGTCGGCCAAGACCGCGTCGGCCGGGTCCTTAAATTCTCCGAGGCCGATGACCTTCACGTGGAAGTCAAAGCTGTGAAAGTTGGCCAAGCTGCGCTCCAGGGCGCGGAGCCCCGCCTCGTCGTTGTCAAAGCTTACAAGGACGGTGTCCGCCAGCCCGCGCAGGCGCTCCAGGTGCTGGGGCGTCAGGCCCGTCCCCGAGACGGCGACGACATTTTTGACGCCCGTCTGCCAGGCCATCAAAAAATCCATCTGGCCTTCCACAATGAGCACGGCTCGCGTTTCGGCGATGGCCTGCTTGGTCTTGCCCAGGCCGTAAAGGACGCGGGACTTGTTGAAGATGGGCGTTTCGGGCGAGTTCAGATATTTCGGCAATTCCACGGTGGCATTTTTGACCGACGGGTCGTCCGGCAAAAGCCGTCCGGTGAAGGCCACGGTCTTGCTGACCTGGTTCTGAATCGGGAACATCACCCGGCCGGAGAATTTGTCGCGGTATAATCCGCGGACGTTCTTGAGGGCCAGACCCGCCCGCACGATGTCCGCCACATCAAACCCCTGGTGCAAAAGATGCAGCACGAGCGTCTCGCCGCCCGCGGCGTAGCCAACGTCAAATTCGTCCATCGTTTCCTCGGCGAGGCCGCGCGACTTTAAATATCCGAGCGCGTCCGGATTTTTGTATAACGCTTCCTTATAAAAAGTGCGGGCCGCATCCTGCAGGTCGTAAAGAATGCCGAACTCCCTCTGCTGGGCGGGGCTCAGGGTCTGGATGGGAATGCCGGCCTTCTCGCCCAAGAAGCGCAACGCCTCGGGGAATTCCAGATGCTCGTAGAGCATCGCGAACTTGATGACGTCGCCGCCGAGACCGCAGCCGAAACAGTGCCACATTCCCCGGTCGGGAGAAACGATGAAGGAAGGCGTCTTTTCCGAGTGGAACGGACAAAGACCCTTGAAGTTTTTGCCCGCGGGGAGGAGCGTCACGTAGGAGCGGAGGAAATCCACTAAATTCAATTTTTCCTTGATGAGGTCTACTTCCTTTGCCATTCAATGACCAGTGTAATGCCGCCACTCGTCCAAGGCAAATTTATGCCTCAATAGCTCTGCGTTGATAATAAAAAAGGAGGCCGAAGCCTCCCTATCTCTAATTACTACTCCCCGCCTGCTGGGTCAGCCGACAGTCATTACTAGTTCCAGGAGGACCCCGGCCTTCCGATACAAACTGAACTTGATATCCATGCGTCCTTGGTTGGAACGTTTGAACATCTCGTGGACCTTGTCGTAGGGTACATTCATCACCGGCACATCTTTCGGGCCGTTGATGACATCCATCCTTGACAAGCCGTCGCCATCAGCGGCTTGAGAGAAAAAATCATTGGTTACCTCAGTGTCCGGATGCACATACCACTGGACGCTGGGGCTAATGCGCAAATTGATGTTGTCTGCAGAAAAGATTCTAATCATCACTACCTCCTTTTGGGTTTATCTCCGTTAAATCAGCTTCAGCTTTCCCATCGTTAAAGGGACGGAAACGCAAATGCCGATTGTGAAGCTCATTGCTCCGAAAAATCCGACTGGACCGACTACGACGAGCCAAATTCCCACCACGAACGCAATCGGTATCCGACTGGACAGAGGAAGCCCTCCTCCAAGCAGAACGGCTATCAGCATGCCGAACAGAGATACGACGAAGTTGATAGCGAATAAAACAACAATGCCAGTAAACAAGATGTTTCTTCTCCTTCCTTTCTTAAAGAACTAGTGCGTTCAAAATACCATCAATACCGAAACATGGCAAGATAGTTGGCCTTGCCGCCCGCCGATATCAAATCTGAATCTTGGAGAATAAATACGTGCCGATGCCTAAAAGAACGGCGGTGATGATGGCGAGGACCGCCAGGTCAGTGCCGAAGCCGAATTGGGCGATGCCCGTCAGGGCATGGCGCAATCCGTCCACGCCGTAAGACAAGGGGTCCAGCTTTACAACAAGGGCGATGCCGCTCGGGAGACCCGCGACCGGAAAGAGCGCTCCGGAGAGAAAGAAAAGCGGCATAACGACAAAGTTCATTATGAGCTGAAAGCCCTGCATGTCGTCCAACTGCGAGGCGATGGCGGTGCCAAGCGCCGTGAAGAGCACCGCGATAAGGAACATAAAAAGAAGCGCGAGAAGAAATGTGCCGAAGGTCAGGTATTCCGGCCGGAAACCGACGAGGAAAGCGAGAAGAAAAACGACGATACCCTGGATAATGGCGACGGTCGCGCCGCCCAATGTGCGCCCCACCATTATCTGCAGGCGAGAAATAGGTGCAACCATCATCTCTTTCAGGAAGCCGAATTGCCTGTCCCAGATTATTTCAATGCCGGAAAAGAGAGCGGTGAAGAGAATGCCCATCGCGATGATGCCGGGAGCCAAGAAGTCCAGATAATTGCCGCCGCCGGCTTTTTGAAAAACCGGGCCCAAGCCGAAACCGAGGGCGACGAGAAAAAGAAGCGGCTGGCCCAAAGAACCCACGATGCGGGACTTGGAACGGATGTACCGCTTAAGTTGCCTTAACCAAATGATGTATATTGCCTGCATTTTTTATTTTAACGGCGGCCCCACACTTTAGCTCCGGCTCTCATATGGTCGGCGCCAGTCGCGGCGTCTTCCCGCAAATCGTGGCCGGTAAGCGCAAGGAAGGCATCTTCCAAAGTCGCGGCGTTCGTTTTCTTTTTAAGTTCGTCCGGCGTACCGCCGTCTATTATCTTGCCGTGGTCAATGACCGCAACCCTTTGGGCGACCTTCTCGGCTTCTTCCATATAATGGGTGGTGAAAAATATCGTTATCCCCTCCTCTTTGTTAAGGTTTTGGATGTACTGCCAAATATGGTTCCGCGTCTGCGGGTCTAGACCCTGCGTCGGCTCGTCCAGAAAGAGTATCTTCGGGTGGTGCAAAAGGCCTCTCGCGATCTCTAAGCGCCGCTTCATCCCGCCGGAAAAACCTTTGACGAGGTCGTCCCGCCGGTCCCAGAGCTCCACAAATTTCAAAAGCTGCTCGGCTCTTTGCTTCCCCAGTTCCCGCGGGACGCCATAAAGAACGCCGTGGAGTTCAATATTCTCATAAGCCGTGAGCTCGTCGTCCAGGCTCGGGTCTTGAAAGACGATGCCGAACGACTTCCTGGCAGACAAGGCGTCATGAACGGGATTATAGCCGTTCAGGTCTATTTCTCCGCTTGTGGGCCGCAGGACAGTCGTGAGCATCTTTATCGTCGTGGACTTCCCCGCCCCATTGGGTCCGAGAAAAGCGAATATTTCCCCTTTTTCAACGGAAAAAGAAACGCCGTCCACGGCGGTGAAATTGCCGAACTTCTTCGTTAGTTTCTTTACGTCAATGATCGGCATGAAAACGGATACTATTATATACGAAACAGAACGCCAATTCAAAAGCCCGCCCCGCAAGGGACGGGCCTCGTAAGACCGGCGTCTATTTCTTTGAGATGTTATAGATCCAGGCGACTATCGCGCCGCCAATCGCCCCGTCAAAGAAGGCCCAAACGGCCCCGATGATGGCGCCGACGAAGCTCGGCCCATAGCCAATGTAAACGGAGGACATCACGTCCACCATTCCCGTTCCCCAGCCGCTCATGGCGGCCCAGCCCAGAAGAAGCGTGCCGATGGCGCACGAAGTTCCGAGGGCGACGGCGAATTTCTTTACGTTCAGCTTTTCCATGTGTGTTTTATTTTTAATGATTCGGCCTTTAATGTCACTTGTTAATTTATTATAACAAAACGGCCCAAACGTAAGTCGGGGCCGCTTTGAGCGCAGGTCAAATTTATTGACCGGCTTCAGTTCCAGCCGGGCTCGGCGCCTGAGGCTCGGGGGTTTGACCCTCTTCCTTGGCTTCCACGAGCGCAACATTACAAGTCGGGCAATTGCCGGCCTGCTCCGAAGTAAAACCGCATTGCGGACATTTATAGGACATATTGTTCAGTTTCCAATAATTTGCGGATGACGACTATCACCGCTTCGGACCGGATATATCTTCACCGTAACCGCTATCGCGGGATAACGCAACCCTTGGTTCAAAAGCGCACCGGTATCTCTATTGATCTTGACCTTGCCGGATCGCCGGAAGGATCGTCGTTTTTGAGAATTAGGAAACCGTTCGGAGTACGGGGCTGGGAAAAGGTTAATGTGGCCGTAAACAGCACGGAGCTCGTCGTCATCCAGTCGCCGAGCGCCCGCGCTGGCGTCTGCCCGAGGATGAGCCCGTCGCCATCCGTGATGGTCACCGGGAAGGAGGCCTCAAAATACCAATTGCCGACGGCCGAACCGGAAACGGTGAGCGGGCTTTGGACCAAGGCGTTCGGAAGCGGGTTCGCCACGGCTATGTCATTTACAGCATCGGCCGGCGAGGCGGTTATTCCGCCCGATGGATAGGCCGGAGTGGAAGTGGCCGCGGATGGCAATTTCTTCAGATTCTGGAATATCGCAACGCCCAATGACCCCACGACGGCCAGGATTATCACTAGAGCAATCAGATAAAGTGTTTGTTTGATCATATGCTTCCGTGTTTCTGGCGGAGGGGGAGGGATTTGAACCCTCGAAGGATTGCTCCTTACCACCTTTCCAAGATGGCGCACTAAACCGCTATGCGACCCCTCCAATGCGTTAATTTATCCGCCCCAAAAGTGTAATTCAAAAAAGACGCCTTTTCAACGTGGTATAATGTTGGCATGACGAGGGACGAGAGAATGCGGCCGAAACCGGAGCACCTCCTCTGGACCATCGGGCTGGCTGTAATCGCGGTCAGTCTGGCTTTTGTTTTGAAACCGGTCCCGGCCTCCGCGCCCGAGCCGCACTTGAATCCCGTTCTCTATCCCCTTTATTCCGGCGTCACCTGGGAACCGGAAACCCCGGCTACGGAAATATGGCGGACTACCACCGGCACTTTCAATATCGCCGGTTACGGCATAACTTCGGCGGCCGCTAAAGGTATAACGGATATCGCGGCGCTGACGACGCCTTTTGAAAATTATTACCGCCAAAAGCTTACGGCCGCCGGCTGGACGGTGAGCATCCAAATGGAAGCGGGCGGGCCGATGGGCAGCCAAACCGGGTATTCCAAAGGCGCCGACTATATCGTCATCGGCTATCATACCGTCTTTCACTCAAACGTGGCCGGGCCGAATTCCCCCGTCGCCTGCCCTTGCGACACGACGCTCTCTCTTTTCAGCGGTTCAGAAACTCGCTGATCGTTCGGCGGACATCCGCGGCGCTTTCCGCTTCCATCAGCTTGATGCGCAGTTCTTTCGCTTCGTCAAAACCGGAAGCGTAGGCCTTGAAGTGTTTTTTCATAATGTCAAAGGATTTCAACCTGTCCGGTTGGCCGCTCTTATAAAGTTTTTCAAAAAGTTCGGCGTGCGTCACCAGACGTTCCAAGCGTTCGCGAATGTCCGGCACGCGGCCCGAAAACAGCCACGGGTTGCCGAAGGCGCCCCGACCAATCATCACGCCGTCAAATCCCGTATCGGCCGCCCGCCGCCGCGCCTCATCCGTATTCGGCACATCGCCGTTTCCGAGGAGGACAGTCTCGGGCGATATTTTGTTCCTTAGATCATTTATCTTGGGCGCGAGCTCCCAATGAGCCGGCACGGCGGACATCTCTTTGCGAGTCCGAAGATGGACGGTGAGCGCCGCGATATTTTCTTCAAGCAAGGCCGGAAGCCACTTGGCCGATTCGTCTTTATTGTATCCGAGACGGGTCTTCACCGAAATTGGCAAATCGCCCGCGCCGCGCTTGGCCGCCCGGATTATTTCTTTGGCGAGTGCCGGGTCTTTGATGAGCGCCGCTCCCCCGCCGGACTTTTCCACGCCCCGGTCCGGGCACCCCATATTGATGTCCAGCCCGTCAAAACCCAGTTCGCGGATGAGCGCGCCTATCTTTTCAAATTGTTCCGGCTTGCCTCCGAAGACCTGGGCGACGATGGGATGCTCACTTTTGTCGTACCAAAGGTCAACGAGAAGCTTTTCCCTGCCGGCGGAAAGCAACCCTTCCACCGAGACGAACTCCGTCCAGAAAACATCGGGCTTGCCGAGCTCCGCGAACATTCGCCGAAAAGCGGCGTCCGTAACGTTTGCCATCGGCGCCATGGCCATGATGGGCCTCTGAAGTTTCGCCCAAAAACCGGAAACCATTTAGAGAATACCCGCTTGATGGACGGCGATGAAGTTATTGACTAGCAAAGTGAGAACGACGAGGAAGATTATCATGAATCCGTTCGCAATAAGCTGGGGATGTTGGATCTTCTTCTTAATGAGAATGTTGAGGGCCAAGGCTACGCCGACCAAAGCCAGGAGAGCGAGATAGAAATAGTTGGTAGGCGAATGTGGTTCGGAGGCCATCCGAGCAGCGAAGGACGGTTGGCTTGCCGTGACAGCCGGCGGAAGCTCAATCATAGCGCCCTTTACCTCCGGCGCAGTTGTGTTGGGAGCGATGGATGGAACGGTCGCCGGCGGTGCGACGGGCGCGACGGCAACCTGGCTCGGCGCGGTGGGCGCAAGCGCGGCAATCGGCGCCGGCCGGCCGAAAAGCTGGACGACGAAGATGGCCGGCCTCCCTTCATACGTACCGCTCGCGGCGGCGATGCCTATCTGCGAGAAATTAACGCTCAAAATATTCGCCCGATGCTCCGGCGAATTCATCCAGGCGTTAATGACGTCCTGCGAATCGGTAAAGTTGACTGCCAGATTTTCTCCGGCGTATTCATAGTTATAACCTACCTGGTCAAACCAGTGCCACGGCGTGACACCGGTCGGACTCACGTGGGAAAAATATCCCTTCGCGGCCATGTCGTTGGCCTTGAGTTGGGCGGCTTCCGTCAGACGAGCGCTTGTTTGGAGGGACTGGAGATTATCGTTAGCCCGGTTGGCGTTCGTATCGGCAATGAGAATGGGCGGCAAGATGGAAGCGAGAAAGTCGGTATTCGGTAAAAGGAACAACGACCTGGCGACAAAGATGGTCTCCACAAAAAGAATGACGAGGAGCATACTCATAAAGGCGCCCGACCGCAGGATGCGCGGTTTATGGTCATTGCCCTCGTGAGGAATGAAGTATTTCTTGAATAACTTCCCTAACATTTTTGCAATTATATCACTAAACTAAATATCCGTCAAAACACAGGACATCGCAAGACCATTTGGTCTTGCGATGTCACGACATTCTCTCGCTGGATCGCTTTATTGCCCCTGTGCCTGCTGAACTTGCGCCTGGAGAAGCGCCAGCACCTGCTCAATAAGCGACGCGAGCTGGGCCTTGATAGCCGCTATCTGCGTCTGCGTGGCGGCACTCGTTGAAGCTCCCAGAACCTGGCCGGCAGACGGTGCCTGCGCGACCAATCCGTTCAGCTCGCTCCTCGTGAGCGGACCCACGATGCCGACCTGTTCCAGACCGTGCTTAGCCTGAAAGGCCTTAACGGCGGCTTGGGTCAATTGGCCGAAGTAGCCGGTGATAGGCCCGGAGTAAACGCCCGCGGATGTAAGCGCGTTCTGAAGCTGGGTTACCTCATCCCCTTGCGAGCCGATGCTAAGCGTCTGGGTGAACCGGAAGATTGAAGCGCCCAGAACCTGGCCCACCGGAGCCGTCACGGCCGGCGTTACAGCCGTGGTCGCAGCCAGAGATGGGACGTAATAACCGCCGCCTCCCCCGCCGCTAGTGACTACCGGAGCCGGAATCGCCGTTTGGGTATAGGTCACGAAGTTTGTGAAGTGCTTCGTCCAAATGACCAGGTCGGCTCCACCGTTTACGTTTATCTTGCAATCGGATGCAAAAGTCGTTCCGCCATTAACGGTGGTGGTAGCGGAATCGGTATCGCATACGTCGGTTATCTGATGGAACACACCGGCTTGCGACCAGCCGACATACTTGCCTCCCTGCCCAGCTATCATTATCCTTACCGCTCTATCGAATGTGAGCGGTATATCGTTGCTCCCAATTTCAATGACCGAGCTGACGCTCGCATTATTGCCGGAATCCGGCGTCACGGTTACGGTGGAATTATCTTTTACCTGCGGCACGTTTATTATGCCGGTCCATCCGGAAGCGCCCGTTATCTTAATACCCGCCGGAATTTGAACGTTTACGTCACCGATAGTGGTGGAGGCGTTAACGTTTATCGCTCCCGGCAATGTCACGCTGTCATCGATCGTATCTAAGAGCGCCGAGGTATTCAGGGTGGCGTTATTTACGCCGGATGGAACGTTCACAGTCGAAGTGGACGATGTAGCATTATTGCCAACGATTATCTCCGGAGCATCAGTGTTCACGTCCGTATCCGCCGCCAAACCGCCGCTGAACGGCACATAGGCCGCATCAGTGGACGTGGGAACCATCATCGCCGCTATTTCAGTTGAGCTCACCGTTCCCCAATAGTTATTCTTGGCATTCAAAATGCCGGAACCTGAAGTATTGAAGGCGACAGCAGCATTTGCGTTACCGAAAATATTATTGCCACCGCTTACGGAAATATTCTCACCGTCTAACGGTTGATTGATGTATATCCCATAAGCGTTATCGGAAACTACATTGTTCGTAACGGCAATGTCATGGGAATCGGGTCTTACTGTTACGCTTGGCTGGGAATTGTCAAAGGCAATTCCAGCACCAGCGGAATATTCAGAAACGTTGTTGCCGGTTATCGGCGTATTGTAGAACTGCCCTCCGATACCAGCCGACCCTAAGTCTTGGCTGAAGGCAGTGCCCACAACATCGTTTTCAGAAATAAGGCTATCGCCCAAATAACCCGTAATGCCGTACCTGGCATTCTCCACTTTGTTATGGGAGATAGTGGCTTGTGTCAGAACGCCATCGGTTGTGGAAGTCGTACCGTTATCATCCCCGCCCGTAATGCCACTCGTTAGCGCACCTTTCACCCAGTTGTATTCAACATCACCTTTTTCCGCTCGCCAGAGGTTAATGCCATCAGTGCTCGCCGCTTCAATAATATTGTTTTTCACAACCACATTATCCGTAACTCCGTTAACGTGAATCGCTTTTACCGGACTGCCACCGATAGTGAAACCATCTATCGTTACAGTGCCCGTTACCGGACCAATTTGCACCGAGCCGTTAGGATTACTAGAAGAGATAATGGACTCGTCGCCACCTCTTGTCCTCGCATCCACGCCATGCTGAACGCCGTATAAGGTTAATGGCCTATCAATGATGACCGGCCCGTTATATTGTCCCCCTTCGACATTCACCGTGCCGCCCGGCACAGTCATGTCGATAGCGTGCTGGATGGTTGCATACGGCTGAGCCTGCGTTCCCGGACCGCTGTCGCTACCGCCGACCGCGACATAGATCGGCTTAGGAGCGGGGTTGGAATCAGTAAACGCCGAAGAGGTTGCGGAAACTTCCGTCCCATTGTTAGTGCTCCATATCGTATAGTCGTTCCCTGCTCCCAACCAATCGCTGTAGTAATTTCCCGAGAATGCATAACCAGACGTTAGGGTATCTAATACTAGAGTATTAGCCCCTCCCGTTATCGGAGACTCAAAGAAGTTACCAGAGATCGTGCTAGTTGCAATGGAACTGTCGGATACTGCGTAGAAGTTGTATGCATTACCATATACTTCGTTGTTGGACACACTAACGTTGTATGAATCCGCTTGCGTAGATGTGGAATACGGATTTTGGAATGCGATACCGGCACCTTGCGCGTAGCCATAGACCGTGTTTCCGGTAATGGATGTGTCATAAAAGTTCCCGCCAATACCGGAACCTTGTGCAAGAGAACTGTCTCCGACAACCGTATTCCCAGAAATAGTGCTACTGGCTGCATAGCCAGTAATACCGTAGAGCGAGTCCTCTACCTTGTTATTTGTCACACTCGCCTGGGTAACGATCTTCGGATCAACGCCACTGTTCCCCATCGTAATACCACTAACACCAGCACCCATAACCAGGTTATTGCTGACAGTACCGCCTTCGGCCATATACAGGTTAATGCCATCAACCGTCGCCGGTGCGATTATGTTATTCAACACGTTCACCTGCATTGATGTGCCGTTTACGTGAATCGCTTTGTATGGCGGCGTGGATGTGCTACCAATAGTGAAGCCATCAATCGTTACCGTACCGTCCACCGGACCAACTTGGATTGTCCCGGGTTCAACGCTGGATAAGATGACCGATTCACCAGTGCCTCTGGCCGAACTCGTTGCATAAACACCGTGTTGTGCGCCGTTCAAGATTAACGGTTTATCAATTTGGACTGGACCAGTATAAGTCCCCGCCACAACTGTGACCGTACCGTTATCAGCGACGGCGCTTACGGCGTCCTGAATATTAGAGAACGCATTCACACCGTAGTAATATGGGATGCCGCCGCCCAATGACACCGTATCGTACTGCGCCGGCGTGTCTTTCCCTACCCAACTGCCATTAACAATAATGGTACTTGTTGAGGCCTTACTGGCCAATGTTACGCCATCAATCGTAACGCTCATGGCGTCAGAATTATCCTGAGTAAACAGCGGGAACGCATCGCTAGGGTTTTTATGGTCCACTAGACCACCGATGGTATTGTTCGTCAAAACAGCGTTCGGTGTGTCACCCTCAAGGCCAATAGCATGGGCCCAAAGACCCTCAAGAGTGCCAATTGTATTGTCGGTTATTTGTAACCCAGTGGTTTTGTGATTAACAAGAATGCCATATGCGCCCGCACCACCGCCGTATGTAGGATATCCATGCCAAGTAACAATCGAGGCATATATATCATGCATCGTATTGCCGGATATGGTCGTACTAGAAATCGTATAGGAACCACTTGAATTTCCGAGATAAACCCCTTTAGCACTACTACCCGCCGAACCAGCGTGGGCCATGCCGGTATTGCCGATATTTGAGATTGTATTACCGGTCACCGTTATATTACTCACATCCTTCGCGCTACTTACTATATTGATTGCTGATGCGGAACCGGAGTTATAGCTAGAAGCAGAACCAATATCGTGAATCGTATTATTGGTTATCGTCAGATTGCTGTCATCCTTCGCAACGATTCCGGAACCCGCAGATGGATTGCTGATATCTATACCGTTGATGGTAACGTTATCGCTTGTAATCGTGATCTTCCCAATAAGCGATGATACCGTGCCAGTCGCTTCGAGTGTAATTGACTGAATGATTGTAAGATCACCGGTGTAGGTGCCGGATGCATACACAATACCGCCAACATTGGCTGAATCATTTAATGCTGTCTGCAAGTCTGAAATATTGCCAGTCTCTACTACCACATCCGCCGCCTTCGCGACGTTCCCTATAAACAAAAAACCGCACACTAGAAAGGCGGCGGTCGCAAATATTACGACTTTGGTGACCTTGTCACCGGTTAATTCAATTGTTCTCATTTTTTTATCTCCGCAGGCTACCGACGGACTGGGCCGGACTTTAAACGCGTGCGGATATTTTAATTTGTTATTTCTAGGTAATTTTTGTACCTCCCCCGACCTTTTTAAACCCTAGTATATGCAAGGTTATCCTACCCCCTTCCGTCAAAACGTCAATGCCGCCGTCCTTTTATACGCGAATACCAAAAAACCGCTTTTAAAGCGGCTTTCGGATGGAATTATCCACTAATCGTGAACAGCCCTTATTGTCCGACCGGGATCATCGGCGCCTGCTGGGTGCCGGAAGCGGCTGGACCGGCCGGGCGGATATCTATGGACGAAGCGGTGAAGCTCCCGTCCGAATTCGCCGTGCCCATTACGGTAACGTTGTCACCGGTCTGGATGTCGCTTGACGGTACGACGGTCGGTTTGGATACCGCCGTTGACGTTGAATACAGCACGATATGCGAACTGCCGGCGCGATCCTGGAGAGTGATGCTCTGGCTATCCATGGCGATGACGCTACCGGTCAGAAACCCGGCTCCTTGGCCGCCTCGCGCGGCGAAAGTGCCGGCGCCGCTTCCGAACGCTCCGAGGCGACTCCGCAGAGCGCCCGCGGCGGACGATTTGCCGACGGCCATGCCGCCGAAGAAAGCCGCCAAACCTACTACTACCACTACGGCTATGGAGATTATGGTGTGTTTTTTCATGTGAATTAATTTGTGACGACCTTTCCCCGCACCTTTGGAAGATTTTAAAAATCGTTGGCCCGCGAGCTTCGCGATCTTCCAAAGGTGCGGGGTTTCATTATTCGTATCTCAAAGCTTCAATTGGATTAAGTCCGGCGGCGCGCCGGGAAGGATAGTAACCGAAAACGATGCCAATGACGGCCGAGACGCCGAAAGCGAGGACCACGGACTCAAACGAGACCGCTGTCGCGGTGCCGCTCAAGCTCGTGATAAGGAGCGATATCAAATAGCCCAAGGCCACGCCCAATATTCCGCCGATGCCGGTGAGCATTACCGCCTCCATCAGGAATTGGGTGCTAATGTCCTTGCGCTTCGCACCGATCGCCTTCCTGAGGCCGATCTCGCGCGTGCGCTCCGTCACAGTCGTGAGCATCATGTTCATAATGCCGATGCCGCCCACAAGGAGCGAAATGCCGGCGATGGAACCGAGGAGCGTCGTAAACGTGCCTGTCACGGCCGAAGCGGTCTGGATGATGCTCGCCTGGTTCAAAACCTGAAAATCGGCATGGGTCGGATCCGCGATATTGTGCCTTTGAAGCAGAAGGTTCGTGATGTCGCTTTGCGCCTGGGTCATATCCTGCGCCGAGGCCACCTCAACGTTCACGGTGGAAACGGAACTGTTGCCGGTGAAAAAGTGCTGGGCGACGGAAAGCGGGATATAAATGGCGTTGTCGGCACTGCCGAAACCGGTTCCGCCCTGGGAGGCCGCCACGCCGATGACCCGGAAGTTATAGTTTTTAATACGGATGGTCGCCCCGAGCGGATCGGTGCCGGTGGCAAAGATATTGCTTACGACCGTCGGCCCCAAAACCGCCACCATGTTATACGACTGGACATCCGTGTCGCTCACGAAATTACCCTCGGCAATCTGGACATTCCGCACTTGGGTGTAATTCGGCGTCGTGCCGATGACTTGCGCATTCGTGTTCTGGCCTTGGTAAATAACCTGGGCGTTTGTCGTAACCTGGGGTGCGACGGCGGCGATATTCTGGACTTGCGAGGCGATGGCATTCGCGTCGTCCACCGTGAGGGTCGTCGCGGAACCGAAGCCGCCCCTCACCTGCTCCCCCACGCCGCGGGCAAAGCTCGGATAAACGAGGAGGAGATTGGAACCGATGGACTGGATGCTCGCCTCAATGGAACCCTGGGCGCCAGCGCCCACGGATATCATGGCGATGACCGAAGCGATACCGATAACTATGCCCAAAACCGTAAGGCCGGACCGGGCCTTGTTAACGGCGAGTGCCAGATACGTCTCTTCAAAAACGTCTTTGAATTTCATCCCGCACCTTTTAAAGAGTGGTCAACTTCGCGACTTTGAAGTTATTGTTCATAATCATTGTTTTTATTGTATGTTGCATTAGTTTTATATGATTAGATTTGGCTGACGAACGAAGCTCTTCAAAAGGTGCGGGATTCATTTATTTGTGGTGCACCCGCCGCCTCACGTGTTCCTTGCCGTCCTTAACAATCAATCCGTCCTTGACGTGGATGATGCGCTCGGCGTGCTCGGCGATGTCCGGTTCGTGGGTAATAAGAACGATGGTGCGGCCCTGTTCCTCATTCAATCGCTGGAAAGTGTCCAGGACTATCTCTCCGGTCACGGTATCCAGGTTGCCGGTCGGCTCATCGGCAAGGATGATGGCCGGGTTGTTCACCAAGGCCCGCGCGATAGCGACCCGCTGCATCTGCCCGCCCGAAAGCTGGTTGGAAAGATGGCCGAAGTGTTCCTCGTCCAAACCGGCCGCTTTCAAGGCCTTCTTAGCCCTGCTTTTCCGTTCTTCTTCCGGAACGCCGTCGTAAAGGAGTGGTAGCATAACGTTCCGCAGGACGGTCGCCCGCGGCAAAAGATTGAAGGCCTGGAAAACGAAGCCAATCTTTTCGCGGCGGATGTCGGCCAGCTCGTCGTCCGTGAAAGAGGCGATGTTCTTGCCGTCAATGAGATATTCCCCGGAAGTCGGCGTGTCCAAGGCGCCGATGATGTGCATCAGCGTGGATTTGCCGGAACCCGAAGGCCCCATAATGGCCACGAATTCGCCATCCTTCACGGAGAAGGTCACGCCTTTCAGGGCTTGCGTTGAGGCATCGCCGCCTTCGCCGTAGGTCTTTTTAATGTTGCGGCATTCTATCATGGGGATTTAACCGCCGATGCGGAATATCCCGCCGCCCCCGCCAAAGCCGCTCCGATTGGTCGTTGCGGCCCCGGTTGTGGCGGCGCTCACCGCACCCGTCATAGTTTTTAATACAACTTCTTGTCCGGCTTGCAGACCGCTTATAATCTGAACAGTAACCCCGTCGGTTACGCCGGTCGTGACTGTTTGCGAAATCGGAGCGGAGCGCAACGTCACACTGCCGTCGGATAACGTGCTTGCAACATCGTTTGCGGGAACGAGTAGGACGTAAGAGTTTTGACCTTGAGTATGGACCGCCGCCGAAGGCAGACCGATGACGTTCTGGGCCACGTTCGTGATTATATTCGCCGACACCGACATCCCCGGTTTGATGGAGGCATTCTGCGTATCCAAAGTCACCTGGACGTTATAAGTGACGACTCCCTGCGAGACCGTTCCGATGGTATCCATTTCGGTCACATGTCCGGCGACGGTTACGTTAGGCAAAGCGTCAAACGTCAGCGTCGCTTTATCGCCTACCTGAACCTTGGCGGCGTCCACTTCGTTCAAAGGTATCTCCGCGTATTGCTGGGGCGTGATGATCGTGGCGATCGTCGTGCCGCCCGAAACATTGTCACCCACCGAAACATCCACCGCCGCGATGACGCCGTCAAAAGGAGCGCGGATGGTATAGTCGGCCAAAGTGTTTTGAGCGTCCGTCAGGTTGTTCTGGGCCTGCTGAATACTAAGCTCCTGCGCCTGGACGTCCAGCGGATCGGGACCAGCCAAAAGCTCCTGATACGAAGCCTGCTGGGTCACTAAATTCTGATTGGCCGACTGGAGGGAACTGCCATCGGAAACGAGCGTGCTTTGGTAGCCGTATAAGCTCGCCACGTCGGCGTTTATCGTACCGAGATAATTTTCCAAGTTTGTTTCTTGAGTCGCGAAAATCGCGGGCAATTGTTTAGCGTAAGTGCTGCCGATGTTCGCGGAGCCGCTCTGGCTTTGGAGAGTGCTGTTCACGAAATCCATGAAGTTCTTCACGTCGGTCACCGCCTGCTTCACAGCCGCCGCGGTCGCGTACGTTTCGGCAAGCATCGCATTCGTGGAGGTCGTGGATGCGGGCACGGCCATATTCTTGAAATCAACGAAACTCTTGTTATAAGCGGCAATGGCCGCTTGATAGCTCGCAACCGCAGTCGTTTGGAATTGAGTAACGGCGGAAGTGTACTGCTGGGCCATATTCAAATAAACGTACATATTCGCCTGTTTCGCGCTCGCTTCGTTGCCGTAAAGCACGTCGCTCACGCCGGCCACAATGCCAGGCATATCGTTATAGGCGCTCGCGATGGAGTTATAGGCGCCGATATAATCTTTGGCGAGCGTCGTGGAGGCGTTGTAAATGGACTGCTGGGCCTGGAGCAACGAATACTGGGCTTGAGCGATAGTGGATGTGGTCGCCGGCTGCTGCAATTTTTGGAGAGCGATTTCCGCATTCTGCAATGAGGCCTGGGCGGTGTTCACGGCCTTAATCTGGTCGGTCGCGTCCAAGCGCGCAATGACTTGGCCGGATTTTATCGTCTGGCCGTTCTGCACCGAAATCGCCGTGACTTGGGCGGAAACCTGCGGAGTGATATTCACCTGGCTCTCGTTCGCGACCTGGCCGGTGCCGGAGATAGTGGAGATGATGGTCGTGGTAGTTGCCGTTGCGAGGGCATAGTTCGTCACGCCAGCCGTGGATGTGGCCGCCGCGTAAACGCGGTAGCCGCCGTAAATTACGGCTAGGCCGATAATGCCGGCGATTATTTTGTGGCTCGCGGCGAATTTAATGAACTTTTTCATATGATTAGTTTCCGGTGGAAGACGCTTCCAGCTCATCGGGGAATACCCGGATGAATCGGGCGGTTATCGCGCCTTGCCCGTTCGGCGCGCCGATGATGACAATCTGGGCGCCGGTTGGTATCTCGGAAGCGGTGATAACGCTCGTCCCTTCCCGAATAGTCGTGGAAGACGAGAGAACGATAGTTTTTTCATTCAGGCGGTTGTCTTGGATGACCAAATTCCCGCCGGAGACGCTCAAAACCGTACCGGCGTTTCCGAAGGCCGGTATGGATGGCGGCAATTCGCCGACCTCATTGAAGAAACCGGGTTGCGGCTCGCCGAAAAGCCGTCCGTAATTTTGACCCCACTCCGTGTTGAAATTCGCCCGGGTCACGCCCACCACCTCGCCGACGCGGAAGACTAAAAGCAGAACCACGATCTCCCCGGCGGCGGCCAATACCCACACCAGCCATTTTTTCTCTATTAGTTCTTTAAACATTGTGATTGCTGAAAAGCGCCCGATTGATGCTGCCGACCTTGCGGAAATCCGCGACGGCAAGCGTCACCATGGCAAAGAGTATGCCGGCGGCGATGAAAGCCAAAATAAGGGGCAGCACGGGCAGGGATTCAACGAGCGAGAGCATGAAGTAATTCAAATTGGCGACCACCGATTGAAAGTCGGAGAAGATAAGAGAAAATATCTGGGCCGTACCGCCGGCTTGCAGACCGGCAAGCGCCGCCTGGCCGGAGATGAAGAGGCCGACGCCGGAGACCGCGGAAAAAAGGCAATACAAAATAGCCCGCGTCCTAGCTTGGGCCTTCATCTTATTTTCCAAAAACATGATTATCCGCTCCGGGAGTCCCGCCGGAACGGCCGAACCGGATATCAAAATGTCGCCTATCCCCTTTTGAGACATCGGGGATATATACGCCGGAAGCGGTTTTTTGGGTGTATCGGTCATGGATTCAGCTCGTTTTTAAGCTTCAGCATCGCCCGGCGGTGGCGGGCTTTGACGGTGTCCAGGGGTTCACCGAGGGCGTCGGCAATCTCGCGGAAATTCATGTCGTTCAAATAATAGAGCGAAAGAACCGATTGGTATATCGGCGGCAGGCTTTCTATTATCCGCCGCGCTTTAAGTTCGTTCTCCTTCTTTGCAAATATCTCTTCCGGTAAAGGCCCCGTATCCGGCGCTTCGTATTCACCGGTCTCCTCGTCGCCGAGGTCGGTCATTACTTGGGCCTTCTTCTTTCGCAGAAAATCAAAAACGGTGTTCCGCGCGATCTGAAAGAGCCAGACCTTGAACTTACGCTTAACGTCAAATTTCCCCAGATTTCGCCAAACCTTGAAAAAGGTATCCTGCGTCAGGTCTTCCGCTTCCTGCGGTAAGCGGATGTATTGATAGATGAAATTATAAATATGGCCGGCGTAGCGCCGGACGAGCTCGTCCAGGGATTTTTCATCCCCTTGGAGGTATTTTTCCACCAATTTTTCATCCGACTCCATGCGTTAAACTATAGCAAACTTTTAAATGTCCATCTCGCGGAGCGCTTTGATGCGTTCCTCAAGCGGCGGATGCGTGGAAAAGATGCGGACGAAGAACGGGGTTTTCTTGCCATCCCCGACGTCCGCCTTGAACGGGTTCGCGATATAAAGGTGGGCCATTGCCGAACTGGCGGATCGGAGCGGAGTTTGGTTCCGCTCTATCTTCTCCAGGGCGCTCGCGAGGCCTTCCGGATACCGCGTGAGGAGCGCGCCCGAAGCGTCGGCCAGCGACTCCCTTTTGCGCGAAATGGCGAGCTGGACCAGGGTGGCCGCGATGGGCGCGAGAATGGCGCCGGCGATGCCGATGATGAACGCGATTTGGTTGCCGCCTTCGCGGTCGCTCCGCCGGCCGCCGCCCCAGAAGCTCATCCGTAAAAAGAAGTCGGCCAGAAGTGAAATGACGCCGACGAGGACCACGACGACGCTCGAAATGAGGATGTCGCGGTTTCCGACGTGCGAAAGCTCGTGGGCGAGAACGCCCTGGAGCTCGGTCTTGTCCATTACCTGAAGGAGTCCCGCGGTGACCGCGACCGAGGCGTGTTCTTTGTCGCGTCCGGTCGCGAAGGCGTTCAGGGCCGGGCTCGGGATGATGTAGACCTTGGGCGTCGGGAGGCCCGCCGTGATGGCCAGGTTTTCCACTATGCGGTAAAGCTCCGGATTATCGCTCTTCGCGACCGGCCGGGCGCCGGAAACGCCGAGGGCAATCTTATCGGAGTACCAGTAGCCGACGCCGTTCATTATTAAGCTTAATATGACGGCAAAGACCAAAATGCCCGGCGAGTCGTAGATCTGGCTGAAGAGGAATCCCAGCCCGATGATGAGGACGAAAAAGAACGTGAGCAGGGCCCACGTCTTTCGGGTATTAGCGGCAACTTGGGTATAGGGGGTCGCCATCTAGAACTGCACCTTCACGGCCTCTCTTTCGGCGGGCGCGTCCACGTCAAACATTTCCTGGGCCTTGAAGCCAAAAGCGTTCGCGATGAGGTTCGTCGGGAAGACCTGGATGGCCGTGTTGAAATCGCGGACATTGCCGTTATAGAACCGGCGGGCCGCCTGGATCTTATCCTCGGTGTCGGTGAGCTCGTCCTGGAGCTTGCCGAAGTTATCGCTCGCTTTTAATTGCGGGTAATTCTCCGCGACGGCGAAGAGCGACTTCAAGGCGCCGGAAAGCGCGTCGTTCGCCTGGAGCTTGGCCTTCGGGTCTTGGGCGCCCATGGCGGCCGTGCGGGCCTTCGTGACGTCCTCAAAAACGGTTTTCTCGTGCGTCGCATAACCCTTCACCGTCTCCACTAAATTGGGAATGAGGTCGTACCGGCGCTTGAGCTGGACCTCAATATCCGACCAGGCCTCGGCCACGCGGTTCTTCCTC